>VFJN01000135.1 GCA_009886035.1 Actinomycetota bacterium | reverse complement strand
TGGATTTTCAGGCAGCCTGAGACAAACTGGTCCGCGCCGCTCCCGATGTCCGACTCGTTTGCGACCACCGTGAAGCGCGTCACGGAGCATCGTCAGGCGAATCCGGGCTACCCGTTGCCGCTTGATTCGCTCTCGATTTCGGCCGACATCGACGCTTTTACCTGCGCCCGGCTCGGCAACGACCCGTCCTACTGCGAGTCCATCCCGGACGGGCAAACTAACGCAACCATTCACGCACTTCATGCTTCAACGTCTAGCGGATGCCGTACGTGCGGCCGTTGATCGCGTCAAGCAGGACGCGGTTGCAGCGAAGACCCTTGCCGAGTGGATTGGCGACGGCGGCGACCCCGTTGTGCCGGCACTTGCTGAACGGCGGGCCGCAATCTGCGCTCAGTGTCCCCAGAACGTCATCCGCAGGAAGCGTCTCGAAACGTCCATCGCCGAGGCAATCCGCCAGCAGGAATCCCTCCGCAGTCAGATTGATCTCCGCACCGGGAACGACGCGAACCTGCACACCTGCCAGTCGTGCGGGTGCCACCTGAAACTCAAGGTCTGGGTGCCCCTGAAACACCTTCAGCCGGCCGAGTTTCCGCCGACGTGCTGGTACGTGACCGAGTCAGCCGCTCCGGAACCCGCGCCCGTCCACGTCGCCAAACCTGAGCGGCCCACGGTGTCCATCCGCCGCATGGACGCGCTCGGTGACGTGATTCTCGCGTCGATTCTGGCGACCAAGATGCACGCGCTCGGGTACGACGTGAATTTCGCGTGCTCGGCCAGCGCTCGCCATCCGCTCAACAACCACCCGCACGTCGCTGGTTTCATCACGGACGGCAGGAAAACCACCGTCGAGCTGGACAAGACGTACGAGAAAAGCCCGGACCGGAACAAGAAGGACATCGGCCTCCTGATGCTGGAGGCCGCGTCGGAGCAACTACGCGCGGGAGGTTTCCCGGTTCCCGATTTTCACAACCGCGTCCCGAACCTGTTCCTCATGGAGCAGGAAATCATGGCGATGCGGGACCGGCTCTCGCGCTACCCGAAGCCGTGGGTCGCCATGGTGCCCAAGTCTGATTCGTGGCCAAACCGGGCCGTGAAGCTGGAGTCTCTATCGACCGCCGCGGGTCTTATCAACGGGTCGTGCGTGTGGGCGTTTCAAGGTGACGCGCCGGCAAACATCCTCCCCGTCCAAGTCCGAAGCTTCCGAGACCTCATGGCGCTCATCTACCTGAGCGACCTAGTCGTGACGCCCGACACCGGCCCGCTGCACGTCGCCGCCGCGTTCAACAAGCGCGTCGTGGTCATGGAGACCTGCAACGACACGCAACTCCGCCTCACCGAGCTGACGGATTACTCGACCGTCTCCGCGCCGTTGTCGTGCATCCGCTGTGGCGAGTTCCACTGTCCCATCAACCAGCAGGACCCGCCGTGCCAAGCCGTCCCCGGCCACGCCATCGCGACCGCGGTGAACGAGCGCCTCACGTCGCACTCGAACGGCAAGGTTTCGGCAATTATCCCGGTGTACAAGGTGGACCCGCGGCTGGACCGCTGCATCGCGGCGGTGCGCGACCAAGTGGACGAGGTAATCGTGGCGTTCGACGGCACAGCGGGCTTCGTCGGGATGCGGCCAGGCGTCCGCGTGGTGCCGCCGACAGGCTTCCGGACCGGGTACGGGAAAACGTGCATGAGGGGCGCTCGCGTGGCCACCGGAGAGCACCTCCTGATGCTCAACGACGACTGCTACATGAAGCCGGGAGCGGTAGAGGCAATGAAGAACGTGATGTTCGACCCGTCCTGCGCCATCGTGGGCGCGCAGCTCTGGTATCCGGATGGGACGATTCAACATGGCGGGATGGGGCGGAATGCCGGCGACATCGGGTTCGGGCACCTAGATCACCGCAAGAGGGAAGCGAGCATGACTGAGCTGACCGAGCTGGAGTGCGTCACGTTCGCCTCTGCGCTCGTCAGGCGGTCCGCGTTCTACGAGGTGCGCGGGTTTGACGAGCTGTACGACTGCTACGCCGAGGACACCGACCTCTGCATGAAGGTTCGGAAGGCTGGTTGGCGCGTGATGTACCAGCCTCATGCTGTCGGAATCCACGACGAGTCGCAGACGACGAGCCCGATGAAGACAAAGCTGGCGACCGAAGCAATGGTGATTTTCAGGAAGAAGTGGTATCGGTACTTCGACCACAACCCGCCCCCTCGATGACCCTGAACATCCATCGCATCGACCCGGACAACATCGGGGACCAGGCGTGCTCCCCGCTGCGGTACTTCCGCGACCTGCGCTCGAAGGTGCGGCCCGTGGACATCCAGTCGAGCATCCCGAACGCGGACGCCTACCTGATCGGGGGTGGCGGGATGCTGCACGGGAAATGGATGGACACCCTGAGTCAAGTCGCAGCCCGCGGTAAGCCCTGCGTCGCGTGGGGAATCGGGATGAACACCCACGACACCGAGCATTTCGTCTGGCCGAAGTTCCTCGACTCATTCGCAGCGGTCGGGCTCCGCGACCACGGCAACCCGTGGGATTACGTGCCGTGCCCGTCGTGCCTGCACCCCGCGTTCAACGTGCCGCACTCCGCGCGGTATCCGTTCGTCATCTACGAGCACCACGCGGCCCAGATCCCGCTGTCCGTGAACGCTCCGAGGCTCCAGAATCGCCAGCCGTTTTCGTACTTCGAGAACGTCATCCGGTTCCTATCGAGCGGGCGGGTCGTCGTGACAAATACCTTCCACGGGGCCTACTGGTCGATGCTCCTCGGTCGGCCGACGGTGATTTTCAGGCCGTACAGCAACCGGTTCCGCTGCTTCAAGGAGGTGCCTGCGTTCGCCGACACGGATACGTGGCGTCAGGCTGTCGAAAATGCTGAACCGCCCAGCCGTGGATACCTCTTGGAATGCCGAGATTTGAATCATATTTTTAAGGAGCTTGTAACACCCATACTAACATGAGCAATAAATTTAAGAGATACGAAATCATTGTCACTTTAACAATGAACGGGTCGAAACAAAACTGCGTAAAAGTTCACAAGCAGCTGTGTGATAAAATACATGATTCAGTTCGTGAAACTGTACATTACGTTGGTAACAGCTTTGTGTATTACGACTACTCAATTCTCGGCAATAAACTGAAAGATAAGCAATAACATGAGCAAAGGACACGAAAATTCAGAAACGGCGAAGTACCGACACCTCACGGTTCCGTACTGCAACGGTAACGGCGTGGACATCGGCTCCGGCGGCAGTCCGGTCGTCCCGTGGGCGATTTCGATGGACCTCCCGCGTGGAGAGTTCGCGACGTATCACAGCGAGCACGACCCGAGGCACGCAATCCACTACGGCGGCGACGCCAAGAACTTGCCGTTCAAGGACGCCACGCTCGACTTCCTCTACTCGTCGCACTTGCTGGAGGACTTCTTCGATTGGGACCCTGTGCTCACCGAGTGGGCGCGGGTCGTGAAGCCGGGCGGTTACATTATCATCCTCGTGCCCGACAAGGCGCTCTGGAAGGCCGCTCTGGACCGCGGGCAGCCGCCGAACTGCGCGCACACCCACGAATCGCGGGCCGGTGAGCTGTCGGAGTATTTCCGCAGGCTCGGGACCGTTGAGCCCGTGATCGACGTGCTGACAAACCAGTTCGAGGGCGATTACACCGTGCTGTTTATGGGGAGGAAGCTGTGAAAGCCCACCTGAAACCCGAAGAATTCGAGGTTCGACAGTTCACCGTGAACAACGTGGAGCAGGCGAACGAGCTGATGTCGTGGGCTGGAACGGACATCGTGCTTACCGACCGCGTTCTGAACGTCCGAGTCGCCCGCGGATACGTCACGGCCCGCCTTGGAGACTGGCTGGTGAGGCTCAAGCCCGGACTCGTGAAGGTCGTTGATGACGCGACGTTCCAAAAAGCCTACGATTTGAAAAATGGATAAAATAATGACTCTAGGAGGACACATATTCGTCCGCGACAACACTCGACTTGATTACTGTGTAATTGAGGCGATAAATAGCCTGCTCCCAATCTGCGATGAAGTGGTCGTGATGGACTGTGGTTCAACAGACAATACCCCGGAGCTTCTTAGGCTGAATTTCTCAGAGAATTCAAAGGTGAAGCTCCATTTCAACGGCCCGTGGGAGCAGTACCCAGGCCATCACGGAGACCGCCTTAGGATGATTGCAGAGGACTGCCGCAAGCTACTTACAACCGACTGGCAGTTCATGCTCCAGGCCGATGAAGTGCTTCACGAGAGGTCCTATCCAGCAATCCGGGAGGCGATGCAGTCCGGACTATCTGACAGATTCAGGTGCCGAAGGGTGGACCTATGGGGCGACGTAAACCGGTGTATATTTCTGGACATTAGTGTATATCCACCTTCAAAGCGCCCAATGGAAAACGACCTAGTCAGACTTGCTAGGTCGAACGTGCCCGCAATCCAAGATGCCGGCTCACTTGACCATAGTGGCAGTTCTTACAGGTATTTCGAGGACATAACAATCTACCATTACAGCATGGTCCGTGACGGGCTGACCCTGAACCGGAAGATTTGCGAGATGCACGAGTGGTATCACTCAGGCCCTCCAAATTCCGATTCTCTCCCAAAGCAATGGATGGATTCAGGGCTTGGTTTTGACTACACAAAATGGAAACTTGACACGGACTTGCAACCGATTCCATTCCCACACCCGTCGCATTCCGAGCCGTGGGTGAGTCGCCATTCAGCCAAGGAGGTTGACGGGTGGTTCTCCGGTCACGATATGGCGGCCTACTTGGAGTTGGTAGGATGCTTTAAGAATTCAGCAATTGTGGAGATTGGTTCATGGAAGGGAAAAAGCGCATCAAGCGTTGCTGCGCTGGCGAGAAGTAATGGATGCGTTATGTTTTGCGTCGATACATGGAAGGGTAGCGTTGAGCATTCGGGTGTGAACCCAGAGGCTCTATTCAGTGAATTCCTGAGGAACATGAAGCGGCTAGACTTCCTGGGCCATCCTGTAGTTCCAATGCAAATGGAGTCGATTTCTGCGGCTGAGCATTTCTTTAAGATTGGTTTGCAACCAAAACTGGTGTTTATTGATGCCAGTCACGATTACGAATCGGTAAAGAGTGACATTATTGCCTGGTCAAAATGCCTACACCAAGACGGTGTCATAGCTGGACATGATTACAATGATGGATGGCCAGGTGTTATAAAAGCTGTTGACGAGCTTGTTCCGCAAGCTCACCCTTGTTATAGGCAGTCTTCAATTTGGTGGAGTCACGCAAAGGAGTTAAAAATACCATGATTTCTGGCTACACATACGTTCAGGACGGGGTCGTGAACGATTACTGCTTCGAGGAGTCGATCCTGTCGATGCGGGCCGCGTGCGATGAGGTCGTCGTGGGCGTCGCGAAATCCGACGACGGGACACTGGAGCGCGTTGAGGCGATTGCCGTTGGCAGCAACACCTGCCCGGTGCGAATCGTCCACTACGAGCGCGTAGGACCCGAGGAGCGCAATCCTGAACGACTCATCGCATGGTTGAACAACGTGCGTCGGCATTGCCAGTTCCCGTACCAGCTCGCGCTCGACGCCGACGAGGTTCTTCCGGAGTGGCACGTTCAGCAGCTCAAGGAGCACGCCAAATCCAAGGATTGCGTCTGGTTCGACCGGTTGAACTTCTGGGGTGACACGAAGCGCCTCGCCCCCGCGGGCCACGTCTGCGGAGAGGCTGTTGTGCGCGCCGGCCCAACCTCGCTCTGGATGCCATCCGACGAGCCGCGACCGGAAGGTGAACCGGAAATCAGGATTCGCGCCATCAAGACCGGGATGTCCATTTTCCACTACGGATTCATCCGGAAACAGGAGGCATTCTACCGCAAGTCCAAGTTCCTCCAGCCGGTCCTCGTCGGTAGCTACGACCAGCGTCTTGTGGACGCCGAGGCTTCCGGTAAGCCGTGGGCGGACACCATCGAGTTCGACCGGCCGTTCGGAATCTACAACGGGCCGCATCCCGCAGTTGCAATCCAGTGGCTGAAAGAGCGAGGATACGCACCGTGAGCACATTCAAAGACGCCGCGTTCATCTCCACGATGATCCAGGAGATGCAGACCGTCGGGCTGCCGCGCTCCCGGAACCGCGCCCGCATCGCGGACCTGTTCAACGGCAACGCGCCGTACACCGATGCCGAGGCGCGCGACAACCGCATCGAGACGAACGTCAACTTCCTCGAAGGCACGCGCATCATTCACCAAGCGCGCAGCCAGTTCACGGACGCTTTTATGAAGCCGTCCAACTTCTTCACGGTCGGACTCGATAAAGGCCCCGTGTTCAAGCGTGACGAGTGGGGTGCCATCATCACCAAGCAGATCAACAAGCGCCTGAAACGCGATATGCGCTTCACGGAGGTTCTCGATTCGCAGTTCGCCAGCTCCGTGCTGCACGGCGTCGGGCCGGTGACGTGGGGGCGAAAGAAGGACTGGTGCCCGTCGGCAAGAAGCCTCGACGACATGCTCGTCCCGTCCCGTACGCTCAAGAGCCTCGAAAACCTGACGTATTTCGCGACCCGGAACAACTACACCGCGGCGGACCTCGTCCGGATGACCTCCGGTCAGAACGTGGACATCGGGTGGAATAAGCCCCTCGTGCAGACCGTCCTGAAACAGCTCCGGACGATGACCGGACAGCCGCAGCAGCAGGACTACTCGCAGTACGACCTCGAACGGCTTGCCGAAGACTTCAAGGAAAACTCCGGATTCTGGGGCTCCGACGCCGCTCCGACCGTTCAGGTCTTCGACTTCTACTACCTCGACGAAGAGGCCAAGAAGTGGTCACGGAAACTCATTCTCGACCCGCAGACGGCTACGTTTGGCGCGCTCGACTCCAACCAGAAGTCGCAGTTCCTATACGAAGGCCGCGCTGAGTACGGGTCCAATCTCTCGGAAATCCTGCACGTCCAATTTGCCGACGGAGCAGTCGTTCCTCCGTTCCGGTGGCACACGGTCCGGTCCCTTGGCTACCTGCTGTACTCGGTCTGCCATCTCCAGAACCGCATCCGCTGCAAATTCCAAGACAGCGTTTTCGAGTCGATGCTGTGGTACTTCCGCGACGTGGCAACCGGTGACGAGGAGCGGCTGAACAAGGTCGAGCTGAAACACCTCGGCATCATCCCGGAAGGGCTCGCCATCGTGCAGCCGAACGAGCGGCACACCATAAACGAGAGCCTTGTGGGGTCCGCGATGTCGATGAATCGGCAGATGATGGCCGAGTCGTCCGCGTCCTACGTGAACGACGTGGACAACGGCACGAACAAGGAGCAGACCGCGACGGAAATCATGGCAAAGGTCACTTCGACCAACGCGCTCGTCGGGTCGATGCTGAACCGGGCCTACGCCTACGCCATCCCGCAGTACCGGGAGCTTGGCCGGCGCTTCTGCACGCTCGACCACCCCGATTGCAAGGCGTTCCGGGACGCCTGCATGGCCGACGGCGTGGATAAGTCGGTCTTCGACGTGGATTGCTGGGTCATCGAGCCGGAGCGCGCCATGGGCAACGGCAACAAGATGCTCTCGATTGCTCAGTCCGACCGCCTGATGGCTGTGCGGGCCGCGATGCCAGCAGCAGCGCAGCAGCGCATCCTGCACATGTACGTCGAGGCGAACACGGACGACCCTCTCCTCGCCGACCGGCTCATCCCGCTCGACGTGCAGCAGTCGTCCAAGACGATGCAGACCGCCACCCTCGCGTGGGGTACGCTCATCGCCGGCCAGCCCGTCGTACTTACGGAAGGGGTCAACAACGCCGAGCTGGTCCAGGTCTGGCTGGAGATGCTCGACTCGGATTTGCAGAAGATCAACAGCGGGAACAGCGCCCCGCCCGTGCCGCTCGTCCAGGGGCTTGCGAACGTCATCTCCACAATCGAGCAGCGTATCGCGTTGCTGGCCCAAGACGAGGCAAACGCGGAGATGGTCAAGCAGATGTCCGACGCGCTCGGCCAGGCCGCCAACTTCGTGCAGGCGTACATCAAGCAAATCCAGACGCAGCAGCAAGCCGCGCAGGAGCAGGGCGCGCAGGGACAGGGCATGGACCCCGAGGTTCAGGGCAAGATCCAGGCGATGCTGATTGAGGCGCAGGCCAAGTCGGAAATCAAGAAGGCCGACGCGCAGCAGAAGATGGAGAACAAGCAGCAGCAGTTCATCCAGAACCAGCAGAACAAGGCCGTCCAAACGATGGCAAACGTCGCTACGGGCGACGCCAAGACTTCGGCGGAAATCATCCGCGGAAACGCAAGAGCGCAGGCGGAGGCGGAAAATCAAGCGATGGCGAAAACTAACGAACCTACTCAATGAACCATGATAAAAATTAAGAAATCACAAACCGCAGACACTCGCACTTGCGACTTTGCAAACACAAGCAAGGAAACCCTGCTGGTATCCAGCCGGCAGCACATCGGAGACGTTGTGAAAGCCCTTGCTTTCTTCTCTTCCAAACTCACCGAAGCTGCGGGAGAGCACGACTACGACAAACTGACCGCAATCGACTGGTTCCACGCCGACTTTGTGACAGGCTTCAAGGAAACTGGATGGTGGGACAACCATCGGAAAATACATCGCCACCACATCGACAAGGCTGACGGAGTCCCGCCAGACGTGAACCTGATTGACGTAATCGAGCACATCTCGGACTGCGTGATGGCCGGGATGGCGAGAAGCGGCACCGTGTACGAGTTGAAACTGTCGGATGAACTACTCCAGTTGGCATTCAAAAATACTACCGATATACTCAAGGCTCAAGTGTCCATAGAAACACCCCAATGAACCTAGACCCAAAATCACAGTTCCTGTCCAAAAAAGAACGAGCCGAACGACACCGCGCCCTCGTTGACAACGCGGAGTTCCGTGAGTTCCTGCTCGACGCCTTCGCGGCCTACTCGTTCGGGCTTCCCGGCTCCGACAACCCGGCGCACGGCTGGAATTCCAACTGCCGCCGTCAAGGCGCGAAGGATTTAATTGAAACTTTCCTGAATCTCTCGACTGTTCCTAAACCTCAAAAACGCACCACATCGGGAGAACTTGAACCCGAGCTAAACTAACGAAACATGGACCCAACCACTGATTTTGAAGCCGCTATCGACGCAATGCCGTCCGATATGCCGCAAGACCCGCCGCAGCAAGCGGCACCCGTAGTCGCAGTAGCGCCAGCGCCTGCCTCTGAGCCTGCACCGGCCACCGTCGCCCCCGTTGCCACGCCAGCACCGGTGAACGTCGGGGACGAAGACCTTGAAGCTCTCCGAGGCAAACCCAAGCAGGCTGCAACGCCGGCCGCCACAGCCTCGCCAGAGCCTCCAAAGCCCGCGGCCGAGCCTTCATCGCTCAAGGAGTTCCGAACCGTTTACGAGACCACCAAGAAGGAGCGAGACACGCTGGCCGCGGACCTCGCCAAGCTCCGCACGGAAGCTGCGGAAGCCCGCAAGGCCGGCGAGAAAGACGCCGAGGCTCGCGTCCGGGCCGAGCTGGACGTGGTCGTGAAGGAGAAGACCGAGCTGGATTCGAGAATCCGGTTCCTCGACTACTCGAAGTCGCCCGAGTTTCAAGCGAAACACGAGAAGCCAATCAAGGATGCGTGGCGGGCCGCCATCGAAGACCTAAATGGGGCCACGATCATCAACGACGACGGCACGGAATCCGAGGCCAACTACGGCCATATCCAGGCCCTCATGCGGATGCCGCCAATCGAAGCCGCTAGGACCGCCGCGAAGTGGTTCGGTCCGGCATCGTCCGAGGTGATGCGCCACCGTTCAACCATCTTGGCGCTCGGGAAGGAGAAAGACGCCGCCATCGAACACTGGAGGACCAAGGGCGAGGAGCTGACGGCTCAGAGCCAGCGCGAGGCCGAGGAGTTCAACGGCTCGCTCCAGTCTCTGTTCAACTCGGAGCGCGACTCGTTCCCGACCAACTACCCAGAGCTGTTCGGACACGACCCGAAGAACGACGAGGAGGCCGACCTCGTCCGCAAGAACCGCGCGCTCACTGAAATGGCCGTGCGCGGAAAAGGAATCCCGGAGGGCACCGACGCGCGGCAGCGTTCCGAGCTGATGGTCAAGGCGCAGGCCCGCATGGTGGCCCGCGCGGAAGCGTTCGGGTTCACTCGCCTCCGGCTGAACAAGGCGGTCGAGGAAATCGAGACCCTCAAGAAGAAGCTGGCCGAGTTCGAGGGAAGCGTTCCGGGCGAAGGCAAGACTACTCCTCCGGCTCCCGGCAAGGCCGACTCCGACGTGAGCGATTGGGAGCGCGCCATCGACAACGCGCCAGCGTACGTCTGATCCGGTCGGTCCAGAAACGAGAACGGCGTCCCAAAGGACGCCGTTTTTATTTGTTCTCCGCAATCTTGTCAGCGACCGCACGGCGATACCTCATGTAGAGGCTGTCGGTCATGTACCAGCCATCCCTCGGCGGCGTGTAGGCGGTGCCGGCCTTGATCCGCACCACGGCGTCGTCACTGGGGACGATGACGATCTGCTTGCGAGCGCAACCGCTCCAGAGCATCGAG
>VFJN01000168.1 GCA_009886035.1 Actinomycetota bacterium | reverse complement strand
GCCCAGCGCCCAGCGCCCAGCGCCCAGGAAATCACTATTAGAGAGATGGGGAAGATAGCGGGGGTTGCTCCCACAGATACCTGATTGACGTCAGGGCCACTCCCCCCTCCTCTTCTTGCACAGAGGTAGCCAGGATGGTCGTGGCTGGTCGCTGACGGATCCGTTAGGCCAATGGCCCAGCCGCCAGGACGGAAGCCCACGCTCGCACTAGCAGTGATTCGGCTTGGGAGCACCGGTACAGAATGCCGCGAATACGGCATCAGGCTTACCGTAGGCGATTGTCCCTGGCCCAGTCGTGTAGTCGTAGCCCTTGCCCGTTAGTAGGGCCTCGAACGTCGCTTTGTTGCAATCGGCGACAACAGCGTGCTGATAGGTCTCCTCCTCCGCTGAGGTGAGGCTGTCGCTACTTGCGACGAGTGCGCGGTGATAGCTGTCCAGACTTTTGCCGCAGGTTGCGCTGTCAACGCTGGAGCCGCTACAGGCCGGAAGCAGAAGCGTCAACATGGCCAGGAAGCCCAGCGGTATCGCTCTAGCGGCCCTCGGGGATGTCATCAATCGAAATCGTAGCCCGACGGGGCCGCTGGCGGCTCGTTAGTCCTCCACCATGAAGGGGTCACCTGGTTCCCAGTCCCAACCAGCAGGAGGGCCCGTAGGAGCCCCCGGTGGCCCCATCGCAGCGTCAGGGTCGTGGAGTGCGTATTGGTAACGAGTCACTGGGATCCCGTCGATCCGTGATGCGAGGCAACTACGGCACCAGCACGTCACGGCTGGATTCCAGGGGAGCCCGTCGTGGTATTAGGGGGCATCGACGGGCTCTCCTGTGGTGACCAGGTGGAGGAGGGCGTGGGCCTTCTCATCGAGGAGGTCTGGGTACTCGGTGGATGGATGGCCATCGGCGGCCCCGCCCCAGCCCTCACCGACACTGACCGTCAACCTCCGCCTACAAACCGCCCCGAAGGAAACAGCGATGGCGAACATCAGCCATCTCACGGGCTGCCTCGCGACGTGTGGCGATCTGCCCCCGTCTCCGGATAGGCGCGATGATCCGACACAACCCTCGGGTGGCCCATATCGTCGGGACGTGGGCGTGACGATTGGCCACATCGCCGGATTCCTCCTGGGACCACCTTCGAGCGGCGAACCGATGGAGACACGAAGCGCCTTCACCCATACACGCAGCAGGGCAGCCACGGAGATCCGCTCCACGGGGCCGGCTCCATCGTTCTGAGCGGGGGCTATTCGGTGACGATGGCAGGTTGGAGCACCGCCGCCAACGTGGCAGCGGGGAGGTCTACAGATCGCTAAGCGCCACGGATCTTGGCGTAGGTGACGATGTTGTCGACGTAGTGCCCCGACCTGCGATCGAACTCTCCGCCGCATGTGACAAGCCTTAGCTCGGGCACGAGGGTCC
Organism: Actinomycetota bacterium; assembly: GCA_009886035.1. Classification (GTDB taxonomy): domain Bacteria; phylum Actinomycetota; class Acidimicrobiia; order Acidimicrobiales; family VFJN01; genus VFJN01. The sequence continues at coordinate 12,513 of VFJN01000168.1, read as the reverse complement.
CGCCGTAAACCTTCTCGGTGGGGAACGCGTCCTTTCCGACCTGCTCGGAGTAGGTCACGATGTAGACGACGCTCGATCCGTCGTCCCGAGTGATCTCGACTTCATCGCCCGCTACCAGTTCACGGAGCCGATAGAACACTGCAGGCCCGGTCTTGTTGTCGACATGGCCCACCACCACCGCTGGTCCCTGCTCGCCTGGTGCGGCTCGACCCGTGTACCAGCCTGCCTGAGAGAAGTCATCATCGGGGGTCTGGAGTGAGCCATCGGCGTTCAGATCCAGATCGATGACCTCGGCGTCCACGGATATTCGGGGAATTCGGATCTTCGCAGGTCCAGATGCTTCGGTCTCCCACCGTGGCTGACTTTCCGTCGACGTGGATGTTGAGGTCTCTCGTGAGGCTAAGCGAGTCGTTGAGACCCGAGGGTTGGAGGTGGGCTCTTCGGGGGACCCCCCGCAAGCTGAAGTCAGCCCCACCACTACAACCGCCAGCGCCGCCGCAGTGGGCCTCAACCAAATGAACACGGCCCAATCGTAGCGACCCAGTGCGACAGAACGATCCACCATGCCACCTATGATGTTGCGGTGTCTGAAGGCAGGGGGTCCGCCACAGAGACCTCAGCGGCGCTCCCTGAGATGAACGAGGATTCGACAAGCGGCGGCTCAAGCAACCTCCCATGGATCGTTTCGATCCTCACCCTGGTTGCCACAGCACTCATCGTCTGGCGAGGCTCTGAGGACCCGTTCACGGCACCGAAGCTTGTGATCCTCGGCGGTGGAGCGACGGCAGCAGGCCTCGGGATGTTGGTCCAGGGCTGGAGGCGTGTCCCCCGCCTCCTGGCCACGATGATTGGGTTCTTCGTCGGGGGGCTGCTGCTAGCAACCACTTTCGCGACGGACCCTCGATGGTCTCTGATCGGTCCCCCAACGCGTGGCACCGGAGCCCTTGTCTACGGCTCGCTTGCGGTTCTTGCGCTCGCTGCCTCGACCGGATCTAAGCGAACCGGCGTGTGGCTGTTGGTTGCTGTCGCCTCGGTCGGGGGCCTTGAAGGAGCGATCCTGGTTCTACAGGCGGCCAACGCAGACCCATACGCCTGGAGCGGTGTCAGCCAAATTGTAGGTACAACCGGTAACCCCAACTTCAGTTCCGCCACATGCGCATTTGCCCTTCCAGCAGGTGCAGCACTTGCGCTCAGAACCGGCACTGCATGGCACAGCGCCGCCGCAATCGGCGCGGTTGTGTTCGCAATCGCCGGCTTACTAGCAGGGGCCTCAACCCAGGGCTGGGTCGCCGGCCTCGCAGGCCTGACGGTCGTCGGCCTCGCCTGGAAGGGTCCTCACTTCAACCACAGCTCATCTGCTCAAGTGGTCATGGCTGTGTCAGCCGCCGGCGGGCTCCTCGTTCTGGGATCGTCAATGGTGATCCGATCTGAGTCGCCATCAGTGGTCGAAAGACGCCACGCATGGTCCGCGGCAACCAATGTCCTCGCTGCACACCCTGCAGTTGGGGTTGGCCAAGGTGGCTACGCTCTCAACTGGGCGGCGGCGCGGCCAGCCAGCTACGCCGCAGAACGGCCGCTTCGAGCAGTTGACGATCCCCACTCGGTCCCTCTGGCAATGGGAACGAGCGGCGGGATCCTTTTGGCTGGAGCTTATGGGGCTCTCGTGCTCGGAACCGGAATCCGCGGCCTAAGGGGTCTCGCCCAGTCGCATCGGCCGGCGCAACGATGGGTCCTTGCTGGCGTCCTCGGAGTTTGGATTAGCTATCAAGTGCAGTCCTTAGTGTCGGTCGATCAACCGGGCCTGTCGGTAGTGAATTGGGTTTCCCTTGGAACCATCTGGGCATTTTCCGAGACAAGGTCCAATGCCGGATGGAAAACCCGAGCGCTCACCGCATCGCTCGTGTGCGCCGCCGCTGGAATGACCTTCGTCTCGGTCCAAGTCCTACGGGCCGAGGCCCACCTCAGATCCGCCTCGGACGCCGCCGCTTCGGGTGATGTCCGAACAGCCGAGATTGAGATCCAATCGGCCGGCGCTCTTCGCCCCAACGACGCCCGATACGCGAACGCAGCTCTGCGCCTCAGGGCTTCAAACGGAGCCGAGGCAGACCGCTTGGCACGATTAGCCGTGTATGCCGAAGCGCTCGCCCCCGGCCTGCCTGAGCCGCTACAGATCGGGGCACAAGCCTTGCTTCGAGGGGGCCACCTCCGCGAGGCGAAAGAGTTGTTCGGCAGATGGCGAACTGTCGATCCCAACAATCCGGTGGCCCTGGCAGGAGCAGCGCGGCTGGAAGCGCTCATCGGTGACACAGCCGAGGGCCAGCGACTGCTCGACAGCGCCCTCGAACCCGAACCAGGTTCCGCTGCCGGCTGGCTTGCCGTGGGGGATGCCGCGGTCGCACTCGACGACGTCCAGGCCGCCCTCAATGCATACAAACATGCTTTGACGGCACCCGAGGCTGACTCTGCCTCCGATGCCTCGCGTGTGGCCGCGGCCCTTGGCAACCCATGGGCGCTATTCCCCGGTCAGTAGCCGTTAGGTCTATTCGAGCAAAGGCTGCGAAACGAGGAGTGGACGGGACCATGGGATCCCGTCCACTCTTCGATTCCTAGAAACGCTGAGGTCTGTCAGCGTCAGGCAGCGTGCGTCCTCCGACGGAAGGCGATGAAGCCACCGCCCGAAACAAGACCGAGGGCGATGACAGCCATGATCGGCGTGAGGTTGGCGCTATCACCGTCCGGCGCTGTTCCGCCAAAACCGGTCTGAACCCCGCCAACCGGCGTAGCGGAGCTCGGTGCGGCTGAGGGGGGGAGAGTGGTGCCTGTTGAGCCGCGACTCGGAAGGCCTTCGCAGGCGATGCCGTCGTTGTCGTCGTCGAGGCGATACGGATCGCCTGGGAACTGGTCGAACACCGCCTGCGCGTCCTCCTGGAACTCGAAGTCAGGACAGTCCCAGAGGTCCGGGGCCCCGGCTGACGCCACCGCAGGAACCAGAAGCCCGGCGCCAGCAGCCACGACAATGGCCAAGATCAATGCAATTTTCTTCATATGTCCCCCAAGGTCGGTTAGGGTCGGGGCTTCCCTGTGTTCAGGTGCCACGACGGGCTTATCGTAGCCCATGAGTGAACCACCGAGAGAGATCGCTGCGCCGGCCGCCCAGAGCAGATGCTGGACGGGCTAGCGAGGTTGTTGAGGGCGAAGAGCACCCTTTCGTTGGACAGCCTCGGTCAGGGCGGCCCAGGGCCAGAGGGGCGGCCTCGGCGAGGTCGGTGTCCTCAAGGACAGCCAGCCTGGAAGCGGAGTCAGCATTGGAGCCCGTGACGCGGGGCTCTGCCTAATCAGCGATGCACGCGGGAGCGGTGTTCGTCGAGCCGCGTGGAATGGAGCAGTTGTCCACAGGCGTCGCACTCGATCAGTGAACCGTCGCCAGAGGATGGCGCCCGGCCTGCGGCGGCTGGGGCGTCACCGTCGAACCCGTCCCAGGCGGCAAACTTCTGCCACCTTTTGAGCCTGCCGCTGTCCTCGGGGTCCGTCAGGACGGGCGGCGCCTTCGGTCCGTCGGCAGCGGGTGTGGTGGCGGTAGGACGTCTCTTGTCATTGGTGCAGCGCTGGGCTGCCACGATTGACCGGTGCTTTACCGGGCAGTTGCCGTGCCGGTAGACCGGTGCCGGAGTTCCCGAGCGCTTCCTTGCACCACTTTGCAAGGCCGTGTTGAGTGGCCGTTCTATGCCGTGGTAGGCGGCAGCTCGCACGGGGTTCCGCAACTGCGAGGCGCCGTAGGTGGCCTGCCGAATCGGCTTTGGCACCACGGCGCGTCGGACCGCGCGCTTGCCGGTGCGAACCGGGTGCGCGACCCTCCGCACAGGACGAGGGATTAGGAGTCGAGTGAGGAAGCCCATGGTCGGTTCCGTTCATTTTGCACGACAGCGTACAGGATGGCAGCGTTGGCCACCCTGGCTTCAGAACCGCTCGGATCTCGTAAGTGGCATTGCTGCTGACGAGGTCGTACGCCTGCTCAGGGCTACTCGATGCGCATTCCGGAGATGGCTCGGCTAATCACCAGCTGCTGGATCTGCTCGGTGCCTTCGAAGATGTCCATGATCTTGGCGTCGCGATGGAACCGCTCCACCGGGTACTCGCGCACGTAGCCGTAGCCCCCGAGGATCTGAATGGCGCGCTCGGTGACCCACGTGGCGGTGCGACCGGCCTTGAGTTTGCACATCGAACCCTCGGCGTTGGTGTAGCCGCCGTTGTTGGCCAGCCAGGCGGCCCGCCACACCAGGAGCCGGGAGGCATCGATCTCGGTGGCCATGTCGGCCAGCATGAAGGCAATGGCCTGGTTCATGATGATCGGCTTCCCGAACGCCTGACGCTCCTTGGCGTAATCACGCGAGTACTCATACGCCGCCCGGGCGATGCCCACCGCCATCGCCGCCACGGCCGGTCGGGTGCTTTCGAAGGTAGCCATCGCCGGCTGCTTCTCCCCGGTGCGCTGATGATCGCGAGCCTTGGCCAAGCGGGCATCGAGCTTGTCTTTCCCACCGAGCAGGCAGGCACCGGGCACGCGCACGTCCTCGAGCACCACCTCGGCGGTGTGCGAGGCGCGGATGCCGTGCTTCTTGTATTTCTGGCCCTGCGAGAGGCCCTTGGTGTTGGGGGGAATGATGAAGCTGGCCTGGCCGCGGCCCTTGAGTTCCAGATCGACCGAGGCCACCACCACATGGATGTTGGCGATGCCGCCGTTGGTGATCCATGCCTTCGTGCCGTTGAGCACCCACTCATCGCTGGCCTGGTCATAGACAGCCCGGGTGCGGAGCGAACTCACATCGGAACCGGCGTCGGGCTCGGACACACAAAAGGCGCCAAGTTTCACATCATCGGCGTCGCCGTAGCACTGCGGCACCCACTCCATAACTTGCTCGGGCGTGCCCGCACCGGCGATGCCGGCCGCCGCCAGCCCCGAACCGAAGATCGACAGCCCGATGCCGGCATCGCCCCAAAAGAGCTCCTCGATGGTCACCGGCAGGGTGAGGCCCGTGGGGTCGCCCATGAGCGCCTGAGCCATGAAATCCATTCCGTACAGGCCGATTTTGGCGGCCTCTTGGATGATCGGCCAGGGGGTCTCTTCGCGCTCGTCCCACTCTTCTCCCGCCGGTCGCAACACCGTCTCGGCGAATTCGTGGACCCAACTCTGCAGTTGCAGTTGGTCTTCGTTGAGCTGGAGGGAAAACTCGGTCATGAAAGGCCTCGTCTCGGGGAGAAGGGATCAAGTTACCGATAGGTAACAACTCTCCTGACGATACCCGAAACAAGGACGACTGGGGCAAGTCGCCGTCGATTCCCCACCGCTCTCACCCCCCCGAACGGCGCCACGTAGTGCCGGTGGGGGTGTCGAGGATCTCGATTCCCTCCGCCGAGAGGGCATCGCGCAGACGGTCTGAGGTGGCGAAATCCTTCGCGGCGCGGGCAGCCTGGCGTTGCGCCACGAGCCCATCGATCCGGGGATCGCTCCCCCGCTCGTCGGCGTTGGGCGCCACGGCATCGGCCAGGCCCAAACCGAGGGCACGGTCGGCATCGGTGAGAAACGCCCACGTGTCGGCGGAGGAGAGGCCGGGGTCACGCACGGCCTCCCACACCACTGCGAGGGCTTGAGGAGCCTTGAGATCATCGGCCAGGGCACTCCAAAAGCGGCGGCGATACGGATCGACCGCCGCCGGGTTCGACATCCCCCCGGCGGCGCGAGCGACCGCAGCATGGCCCACGAGACGCCGCAGAGCCGTGTTGGCCGCCTCCATGGCCTCCCAACTAAAGGCCTGTTGCTGGCGATAGTGGGCCTGGAAGGTGAAGTAGCGAAAGGCCAACGGATCCAAACCGCGTTCCACGATCGTGTCCACCACCAACACATCGCCTTTGGACTTGGAAATCTTGGCCCCGCCGAGGTCGAGGAACTCGTTGTGCATCCAGGTGCCCACCCACGGGTGCACGTCGAGCACGCACTCGCTCTGGGCCACCTCGTTGGTGTGGTGCACGCGCTGATGATCAACCCCGCCGGTATGGATGTCGAAGCGCTCCCCGAGGTACTTCGTCGCCATGGTCGAGCACTCGATGTGCCATCCCGGAAAGCCCCGTCCCCAGGGCGAGTCCCACTCCTGCTGGCGCACCACCCCGGGCGGGGTGAGTTTCCACAGCGCGAAATCGGCGGGGTGGCGCTTGGCCTCGATGTGCTCGATGCGGCCGCTCGTGGTCATCTCGTCGAGGTCGAGACCGGCAAACTCCGCGTAGCGGGGGAAAGTCGACACATCGAAGTACACGCCGTCGTCCACCACATAGGTGTGGCCCTGCGCTTGGAGGATCTCCACCATGGCGATCTGCTCGGGGATGTGGCTGGCCGCTCTCGGCACGATGTCGGGCTCTTGGCAACCGAGCCGGCGACGATCGGTGGCCCACTGCTCGGTAAAGTGCTCGGCAATCTCGGCGGCGGACCGCCCGGTAGCGGCGGCGGCCCGTTCGAGTTTGTCGTCGCCGTCGTCGGCGTCGGACACCAGATGGCCCACATCGGTGATGTTGGTGACGTAGGTGACCTCATAGCCCGCCGCCGTGATCACCCGCCGCAGGAGATCCGGGATCACCTGACTCCGCATGTTGCCCAGGTGCTGCGGGGCGTAAACAGTGGGGCCGCACGAGTAGATCCCCACCCGCGGGGGAGCCAGCGGCACAAAGGGCTGCACCCGTCGGGTCCGGCTGTCGTAGAGCCGCAGGTCCTCGAGGCCGGGAGTCGGCCGGATGGTGCTCACCGCCTCATCATGGCCGATGCGTCCCCCCGGCTCCGACCGGCCCCACCCGGGGCCACCCGGCGTCAAGGGCAATCGTGGTAGGCCATCGCCCGCAACTATCCTGCGCCCCCGTGACGACCATCCCCGACAAGCCGTCCCTCGACGGGCTCGAAGCCAAGTGGCGCCAGCAATGGGATGCCGACGGCACCTACCGCTTCGACCGCACGAAGGCGCGCGCCGAGGTGTTCTCGATCGACACCCCGCCCCCCACGGTGAGCGGCACGCTCCACCCGGGCCACGTGTTCAGTTACACCCACACCGACCTCATCGCCCGCTATCAGCGCATGCGCGGCAAAGAGGTGTTCTACCCAATGGGTTGGGACGACAACGGGCTGAACGTGGAGCGCCGGGTGCAACTGCTCACCGGCACGATGGTGGACCCCACCCTCCCCTACGACCCCCACTTCCGCCGCCCGGTAAAGGTGGACCCGAAGGCACGCGCCGTTCCCGTGAGCCGACCCAACTTCATCGAACTGTGCGAAGAGGTGGTCCCGGAGTTTGAGGCGGCCTACCACGACCTCTGGGCCACCGTGGGCCTGTCGGTGGACTGGGACCACACCTATACGACCATGGGGGCCAAGGCCACGCGCACCAGCCAACGGGGCTTCCTGCGGCTGGTGCAGCGCGACCTCGCCTACCGGTCCGAGTCGCCCACGCTGTGGGATGTGGACATGCGCACGTCGGTGGCCCAGGCCGAACTCACCGACAAAGAGTTGCCCGGCGCCTACCACAAGCTCGTGTTCACCGGCCCGAACGGTCCGCTCCTCATCGACACCACTCGCCCGGAGTTATTGCCCGCCTGTGTGGCGGTGGTGGCCCATCCCGACGACGAGCGGTTCCAGCCGTTGTTCGGTCAAACCGCCGTCACCCCGCTCTTTGGGGTGAGCGTGCCGATCCTCGCTCACGAACTCGCCGACCCCGAAAAGGGCACCGGGATCGCCATGATCTGCACCTTCGGTGACACCACCGACGTGGTCTGGTGGCGTGAGTTGGAGTTGCCGGTGCGGGCCATCGTGCAGCGCGATGGTCGGTTACGACCGGTGACCTGGGGTGACCAGGGCTGGCCGAGCCAAGACGTCGAAGGGGCCCAACGGTCCTACGACGAACTCGCCGGCAAGACAGCCAAGCAAGCCCAGGCCCGCATCGTCGAACTGCTCATCGAGGCCGAGGCCATCGACGGCGAGATCCGCCCCATCACCCACTCGGTGAAGTTCTGGGAAAACGGTAGCCGCCCCTTGGAGATCGTCACGAGCCAACAGTGGTTCATCCGTTACCCGCCGAAGGAAGAGATGCTGGCTCGCGGCGCCGAACTCACCTGGTGGCCCGACTTCATGCGGGTGCGCTTGGAGAACTGGGTGAATGGGCTCATGGGCGATTGGAACATCACCCGCCAACGCTTCTTCGGCGTGCCCTTCCCCGTCTGGTACCCCATCGATGCCGGGGGCCGCACCAACTTCCTCGCCCCCATCCTGGCCGAAGAAGCGTCGTTGCCTATCGATCCCACCACCGCGGTTCCCCCCGGCTTCACGGAGGCCCAGCGCAACCAGCCCGGCGGCTTCGCGGCCGATCCCGACGTCATGGACACCTGGGCCACCTCTTCGCTCACCCCGCAGATCGTGTGCGGCTGGGAAGACGACCCCGACCTGTTCGAGCGCACCTTCCCGATGGACCTACGCCCGCAGGCCCACGAGATCATCCGCACCTGGCTTTTCGCCACCGTGGTGCGCAGCCACTACGAACACAACACGCTGCCGTGGGCCAACGCCGCCATCTCGGGATTCATCGTGGACCCGGACCGCAAGAAACTGTCGAAGTCGGCCGGCAACATGCCGGATGATCCCGTGGTCCTGTTGCAGCGCCACGGCGCCGACGCCGTGCGCTACTGGTCGGCCAACGGTCGCCCCGGCATGGACATGAGTTTCGACGAAGGACAGATGAAGATCGGCCGCCGCCTAGCCATCAAACTGCTCAACGCATCAAAGTTTGCCCTCGGCTTCGGGGCGGCCACCGGTGAAGTCAGTGAACCTCTCGACCGCGCCATGCTCCTGCGCCTGGCCGATCTCATCGACGACGCCACCGCCTGCTTCGACCGGTTCGACTACGCCCGTGCCCTGGAACGTACCGAGTCGCACTTCTGGAGCTTCTGCAACGACTACCTCGAACTGGTGAAGAACCGGGCCTATGGCGAAGGCGACGGGGCCCGTTCGGCACGAGCCGCCCTCGGCCCGGCCCTCGAGGCCATCCTCAAGTTGTTCGCCCCGTTCCTGCCCTACGTCACCGAAGAAGTGTGGTCGTGGTTCCAGAGCCACAGCATCCACCGCTCAACCTGGCCCTCATCGGCCGCCCTGCGATCCCTGGCGGGCCCGGCCGGCGAACCGGCGGTACTCACCGTGGCCGCGGAGGTGCTCACCGAAATACGCCGGGCCAAGTCCGAAGCCCAGCAGTCCATGCGCACCGGCGTGGAGCGGGTGGTAGTCACCGACACCCCCGAGCGGCTCGGCTGGCTGGAGGCAGCCCGTGACGACGTCTGCGCGGCGGGAGTGGTGACCGAACTCATCACCACCCCCGGCGAGGCCTTCGCGGTGGCGGTTTCCCTCGCTGCAACGGAATAGTCCCCGCACGGCCAACGGTCGGCCGATGATTGCCGACACCGCTCCGGGCTCCTCTAGGCTCGCGGGCGATGCGAATCGACATCGACCCCCACCCTGTTGACCGTCGATCAGTACTTCCCGCCCCCTCCCGGTGCGAACTGAGGGCCCTCACCCCATGACCACCGGCATCGACGCCCCCTCCAACCCCCCCGTGACCCCGGCGGCGGTCGCAGCGCCCCAGCCGGTCCCCGCTATGAGCGGGGTCCCGCTCCCCGCCGACAACCTTCGCTACCGCGCCAAGCGCAAACTGCTCGGTCAGCCGCTGAACAGCAACGAGCTCGACCACCAGCGCCTCGGCAAGCCCACCGCGCTGGCGGTGTTCGCGTCGGACAACCTCTCCTCGAGCGCGTACGCCACCGAAGAGATCCTCCACGTGCTGGTGCCGGCCATCGGGTTGTTGGCCTTCTCGCTCGTCATGCCGATCACCCTCGCCCTACTGGTGATGCTGGCGCTCTTGATCCTCTCCTACCGGGAGACGATCAAGGCCTACCCGTCCGCCGGTGGTGCCTACCTCGTCACGCGCGACAACTTCGGTATCGTGCCCGCCCAGGTGGCTGGCGCCGCTCTGCTGATCGGCTACATCCTGACGGTGTCGGTTTCGGTGTCGGCCGGCACGGCGGCGCTGATCTCTTCGTTCGAGGTACTGAACCCGGCCCGGGTGCCGATCTCGCTCGGGTTCATCGCCATCGTGATGTACGGCAACCTGCGGGGCGTGAAGGAAAGCGGGAGGGTCTTCGCCGCACCCACCTACTTCTTCATGTTGAACATGGCCGCGCTCCTGATCTTCGGCCTGGTGCGGTACCTCAGCGGCGACCTCCCGATCCTCGGTACCGCCACCGAGGGCAGTCTCCCCATCGGTGAGGCCAGCGCCGGCGCCGGGCTCTGGTTCGGAGCCTCCGCCTACATCCTCGCCAAAGCCTTCGCCTCCGGCGGTGCCGCCGTCACCGGCGTTGAAGCCATCTCCAACGGGGTGCCCGCCTTCCGGGAGCCCGCCTGGAAAAACGCCCGCCAGACGCTGGTGCTCATGGGGGCCGGTCTCGCGGTCATGTTCTTCGGGATCTCGATGCTCGCCAGCAGGATCAAGGTCATTCCCTTCGAGAAGGGCACCCCCACGGTCCTGGCCCAGATCGGCGAGGCCGTCTACGGCACCACCGGGTTCGGGCCCGCCCTCGGTTACCTGCTGCAGGCCTCGACCATGCTCATCCTCGTCTTGGCGGCCAACACTGGCTTCGCCGACTTCCCCCGTCTGGCCAGTGTTCAAGCCAGCGATAGCTTCCTCCCCCGTCAACTCACCAAGCGCGGCCATCGCCTCGTGTTCTCCAACGGCATCATTTCGCTGGCGGTCAGCGCCGGATTCCTGGTGATCCTCACCGGGGCCGAGGTGACCAAACTGATCCCCCTTTATGCCATTGGCGTGTTCGTGGGCTTCACGCTCTCGCAGGCCGGAATGACCCGGCACCACCTCCGTTATCGCGAGCAAGGCTGGCAACTGAGCCTGCTGTTGAACGGCGTGGGAGCGCTGATCTCCGCTGCCGTGGTACTCATCGTGCTGGTCACCCGCATCACTGATGCCTGGGTGATGTTGGTGATCATGCCGCTGTTCGTACTTCTCCTGTTGCGGCTCAACCGTCAGTACCAACGGGAGGCGGAGTCGCTCGAACACGACGTACCGGCAGCCGCCACTGCCCCGATCCTGCGTCGCCATGTCGTGCTCGTGTTCGTCGACCGCCTCGACATGGCTTCTGCCCGCGCCATCCAGTACGCCCGCACACTGACACCCGACGAACTACGCGTGGTGCACTTCGCCATCGATGACACCGCCGCCCAGGCCTTGGTCACGTCCTGGCAAAACACCGGCCTGAGGCGCGTACCCCTCGAGGTCGTGGAGTGCCCCGACCGGCGGCTACTACGGGCCACGGTGGAGTGCGTGGCGCGTGAGCTGGCCGACGGTGATACCGAAGTGTCGGTGCTCCTTCCGGAGCGCAAGTACAAGGGCATCTGGCACCGGGTGCTCCACGACAAGACCGCCGACGCCATCCTCGAAGAGGTATCCCGACTTCCCCATGCCAACGTCACCACCGTGCCGTTCCACCTCGATTCGGGAAAGACGGCTCCCGTGGATCTCCCGATCAACCCGCCCCCCCGCGACGGCTCGGGGCGACAGGTGGTGACGCCAACTCCCGACCTTTCCACCACCGACCCCGCCGTGACCCTCGCGCCCGGATGCATCCCGATTACCGATGCTCACTGGCGACAACGAGTGAAGATCTCTGGCCGCGTCCGATCGATGCGGGTGGCCCCGTTGGGTGATGCCCCCACAATCGAGTTGGTCATCCTCGACCACACCGGGGCCATCTCCGTGGTGTTCCTGGGCCGGCGCAGCCTGGCCGGTATCGGGATAGGCACGACCATGGCCGTCGAAGGAACAGTAGGCGTGCACAAGACCCGCCTCGCCATCATGAACCCCAGTTACCAACTGCTCTAGCCGCGCTCAGTCGGTCAACCGAGGAGCCCCCTCGATGAGGTTCAGGTTGTAGAGCACCTCATCGAGTTTGTCGCCCGCCTCGATGGCCCCGAAACGCTGGGGCGTCTCAGCCGTGCAGCACGAGGGGAGCGGGGAGAGGACCGTCCAGGGCGTGGGGTGGCAGAACTGCACCACGCTGTACCGCTCGCCGGCATAGGCGGGCTCGGCGACCACCCGATGAACCCCGGGGGGAATCAGGCCATTGGAGAGCACCTCCAGCATCATTCCTGAGTTGATGATCACCCTCCCATCCGGGGCCACGGCGTCAACCCAGCCATCGCCGGTTTTTACCTGGAGGCCCGGGGCGGTGGCCCGGGGCAGCGCGGTGATCAGGTTGATGTCGGCGTGCTCCCCGGCCCACTCGTGAACCGGGCCGGCGGGAGCATCGGCCATCGGTGGATAACGAATGGCCCGAGTGAGGGTGGAACCGTTCGGCAACATCGCCTCGAAGAGATCCTCATGGGCGCCCAGACCCACCGCGATGAGGCGCAGAAAACGCCGCTGGAGG
>VFJN01000072.1 GCA_009886035.1 Actinomycetota bacterium | reverse complement strand
CGACCCTGGTTGACCTTAGGATCTGCCGGAGGGCTCGGGACACCTGAGTAGGTAGCTGGCGGAGCTTCCTGTGCCTCGGGGCCAGTGACGATGAAAGGGCCGGGGTGACCACTGGTAGTTGTCCTCGGCGACGAACTCCACACCATCGACGCGGAAGCCCCCATCTGTCATGGCCTGACCCCCCGCAATCGAGACACCGTGGAGCCGCCCGATGCTGCGCGGGGCCTCTCTGGTGTCCCGGGCGTGTCCCAGGGCGAGGTGCTCAAGGGGTTTTCCCTGGTCAGGCTGGTGGTGACGGTGAGTCGGCTTGTAGGCGGGGTTCTGTTTGCCCGATGCGCTGACCTGCGGAAAAAGTCAAAAATGTGGCCTGAACTGCGGAAACGTTACTTTCCGTTTCTTGGCGGTTCTCACCGTTTCGTGGCCTCAAACGCGCCGGTGACCAGGGCCGGGAGAATGCCCCCGAACACGGCGTAGGCGCCGAAGGCACCGAGCGCGCCTAATGCCGCCATCACCGCCGCCAGTTCTCGCATCGGGATGTCGGCGAGGCCCGCTTGCACAAGCCAGTCTCGGCGGCGGGCCTGGTGCCGGGAGGTTGCCGAAGGGCGCGGCCAGCGGAGGTCGCGCCAGCCCAGCACCGCCGCCGTGAAGAGGAAATAGGTGCCGGCCGCCGCCGTGGTAGCCAGCACCACTGCGGTCACGGGGACACTCCGGGGCGGCCCTGCAGAAGGGAATGGAGGTCGGCGCCGCTTTCGGCCAGGGCCCGGGCGATACGGACGGGAACATTGCCTGACCAGCGGAGTTCCTGGCCCGTGCCGGGCCGATCAAACACCTGGGTGACGGTGAACTGGGCCGCTTCCGGTCCGCCGGCGAGGTCCTCCACGGCGATGATCTCCGTCACTCGGGGTCCGTCGGCGCCCCGTCCACAATGCACGACAACATCGATGCTCTCGCTGACCAGGGTGTTCAGAGCGGTGAGGGGGAGTTCGCTGGAGGAGTCCGACAACTGGCAAATGAATCGGAGCCGGGTGAGGGCCTGGCGGGCCGAACCGGCATGGATGGTGGTGAAGCCCTTCACCCCCGACGACAACGTGAGCAGAAGTGGAAGCGCCTCGCGGTCGCGAACCTCGCCCACGATGGCCACATCGGGGGCCATGCGCAGAAACCCGGCCACCAGACGGCGCAGGTCAACGGCGGGTCGGTCGGGTCGACCGGCCCGGGTTTGCATGCTGGCTACGTTCGGCAGCGGGACGTCGGCTTCAAAGACTTCTTCGGCGATAACGACGCGTAGGGAGGGGTCTAGTTCGGCGGCGCAGCATGACATGAGGGTGGTTTTGCCTGATCCGGGGGCGCCGGCGATCACGATGGTGAGTTGTGCGTTTACGCAGGCGGTGAGGAACTTGGCCACTTGGGTGGTGAGCATGGAGCGTTCGACGAGTTGGTGGAGCTGGCGGTAGGCGACGCCCGTAAATTTGCGGATGTTGACCATGATGTGGCCGCCTCGGCTGATGTCGCCGTGCACGATGTGGAGGCGGGCACCGTCGTCGAGTTGGGCGTCTTGGAGGCCTTCGGCGGGGTCGAGTTTGCGGTGGGAGGTGGAGGCGTCGTCGAGGATTTTGGTGAGCGTTCGGATGACGTGGTCGTCGTCGTGGAACGCCTCGTCGTGGTAGCCGGAGGGGCCTCGGTGGCGTTTCACGAAGATTGAATCGGGGGCGTTGACCATGATTTCCCAGACGTCGTCGTCGTCGAGAAGGGGGCCGAGGGGGCCGTAGCCAGCGAGATTCCGGAAGGCGCGGTCGGCGATGGCGAGGGGGTTGTTGAGGTCGTAGGGGCGGAGGCCGCGTCGGTGGTCGAGGGACCAGCGGGTGATTTCGCTATCGATGAGGTCTTGGAGTTTGGTGTGGCCGGTGGGGGTGGTCATCTCGAGGGAGATGTCTTTGGCTTGTTCCTGGACGGCCCGCTCGATTGCTTCGAGGGGGCCGGGGTCAGATTCCACCGTTGGCCGCCGCCTTGGAGTGCTCCGCCAGCGCTCCTCGGGTTCGATGCAAGCATGCCTTCGGGGCCTACGCAAGGGTGAGGGGGCGGGGCGGGGGGTGGTGCCGCCGATCCGTGAGTGTTTTTCGACACGTTTCAGTATAACTGGTTATATTACAAGTGATGCAGATTTCCGTGGAAGTGGTGAGTGGGGCCGGCCCCCCGGTGGTGGTGAAACGAGCCGAGGGCGCCGAGGTGGACCGTCTACGAGCCGAGGGCGTTCGGCTCCAACAGGCCAGCCATCCCGGAGTGGTGCAACTGCTCTCGTCGCAGCCGACGGCCACGGGGTGGGAGCAGCAGACGGTTCATGCTGGACGTCCCCTCGAGTTGGTGGGGGCCCTCTCGGTGG
>VFJN01000162.1 GCA_009886035.1 Actinomycetota bacterium | reverse complement strand
GTCTGCGGTTTGGTGAGCCCGAGTGACAACTCGGCCCCGAACACCGTGGGTACCCCCACCGCTCGGGCCGCCTCCGCGAAGCGCACCACCCCGTAAAAACCGTCGTGGTCGGTGATGGCCAGGGCCTCGAGGCCCAGCCGAGCGGCCTCCTCGGCCAACTCCTCGGGATGACTGGCGCCATCGAGAAAACTGAAGGTGGAGTGGCAGTGCAACTCGGCGTAGGGGGTGACGTTGGTTCGGCGGGTCAGTCCCGGGGGCGGCTCGTAGGCCGACCGTACCGGTGACCATGCCGGGCTGTCGCCGCCGTTGGCCCCCACCGGCACCCGGGCCGGGCGGCCGGGATGGGCGCGATCTGACAACGTCCGTTCCACCTCCTTCCACGACACATCCGGGTTGGTGAACCCCACATCGTCATCATCGAACACCTGTTCGTTCTCGTCAAGCGGCGGCGGGCCCGGCACGCTGCCGTGAAACACTCACGGCATGCCCCTCACGATGCGAAGAGATCAGCACCGGAGAGAGGGTCTCGGTGCCGGGTTGGTTCAGCCCGCCCGCCATGATGAGCGCGCCCGGGGGACCACCGTGGCGGCGGGCTGGTATGCCGCCGAGGTCGTCGACACGCACCCCACCGACGCCGCCCTCCTCGCCTCCCCCGGTCCGCGTCGATGACCGACCTCGCTTACTCTGTCGACGGCGAAGGGTCCCCGTTCCTCTGGGCCCACGGGCTCACCAATAGCCGGGCGCAGGAGGAAGCTGACGGCCTCTTCACCTGGACCCCACTGGCCCAGCAGGGCCACCAGGTAGTGCGCTATGACGCCCGGGGCCACGGACAGACCGGCGGGCCGCTGGATTCGGCGGCGTACCGCTGGCCCCAGTTGGCCATCGACCTCCTCGGGTTGCTCGACACACTCGGCATCCCGCGCACCGCGGCGGGCGGGGCGTCGATGGGTTGCGCCACCCTGCTCTACGCCGCCATCGCCGCCCCCGAGCGCTTCGATCGTCTCGTGCTCGTGATCCCACCCACCGCCTGGGAGACCCGCGCCGGGCAGGCCGAGCAGTATGAGGGATCGGCCCGCTACGTGGAGAAGGCCGGCAAACCGGCCTGGCTGCTGGCGGCCGCGGCGGCCCCCCGACCGGAGGTGTTCGCTGGTCTTCCGCCCTTCCCGGCCACCGCCGATATCCCCGAGAAACTCCTCCCCTTCGTGCTGCGGGGGGCGGCCGCCTCGGATCTGCCGCCCCCCGCTGCCATCGCCACCATCACCCAACCCACCCTCGTGTTGGCCTGGAGAGGCGATGCCGGTCATCCCGTGTCCACCGCCGAACAACTGGCGGCAGTCCTACCCGATGCCCACCTCCGCATAGCCACCGACCTCAGCGAGGTGCTCTCCTGGCCGGCGCAAGTCGCCGCCTTCCTCGATGCGCCCTAACCTCAGCGTGCGAACCAAAGATCAGGGGGAATCCGATGCCCTATATCGAAGGCCGCGTCGTGCACGATGCCGACGCGCACATCATGGAAGAGCCCACCTGGCTCCTCGACCACGCCGACCCATCAGTGCGGGCGAAGTTGCAACCCAACGCGGACCTGGCCCTGTCTCCGGGTGAAGCCGAGGCCATCGATCAGATGAAGGCCCACCACGCCGACCCTGCCTTCCGGGCGCGTGATGCCGAGGAGATCATGGATCGCAAAAACTTTAAAGCCACCGGCAGCACGATTGCCGCTGATCGTCCCCTTGCCCTCGATCTGCTCGGCGTGGCTAGTCAGTTGCTCTTCAACACCTTCAACAACGGTCACCTGCTGCGGTTGGAACGCAGCGGCGACATGGATCTCGCCTACGGCGCCGCCACCGCCCACAACCGCGGCATGGTCGAGTTCTGTTCGGTCGATCCCCGTCTCCTGCCCACCTGCTACGTCCCCCTCGCCAACTTCGAGCGTTCGGCCGCCATCGCCGGTGAGGCAATCGTCATGGGGGCCGCCGCCCTCCTCATCCCGAGTGGGTGCCCCAACGAGCACTCACCCAGCCACCTCGGCCTCGATCCGGTGTGGCGCCAGGCGGAGGAAGCCGGGATTCCGATCGTGCTGCACGTGGGTGGCGGGGGCCAACTACTCCACCCGAGCTACTTCCTCAACGGCGGGGCCTACGTGCCGGACTTCCATGGCGGCGATGAGAACTTCCGCTCGGTGGACTACATGGCTATCCCCGGGCCCCCCACCCAAACACTGGCCACCATGATCTTCGATGGGGTCCTCGAGCGGCATCCGGCCCTGAAGATCGGCGTCATCGAGCAAGGGGCGATCTGGATGCCGGGCTGGATGCGCCAGATGGAGAGCGCCTTCGACGCCTTCGCGAAGCACGAGGCGCGGCTGAAGAATCTCTCGCTGCGCCCCAGTGAGTTTGTGCGCCGCCACATCCGGGCCACGCCCTATCCCACCGAGGACGTGCGCTGGATCGTGGAGCAGGCTGGGAGTGAGGTGCCGTTGTTCTCCACCGACTACCCCCACGTTGAAGGGGGGAGGCGGCCGATGGAGCGATTCGAGACGAGTCTCGGAGACGCCTCCGAGGCCGTGCGGCAGGCGTTCTACGCCGACAACTTCATCGACCTCATGGGCACGGCGCTCAGCCGACTGCCGGTGCCGGCCCACTGACCCCGAAGAACAACTCCGGGCCCACCCGCACCTCGCTCAGGCTTCGTCGTCTTTAGCGCGACCGCCATGAACCACAAAGGCCGCCGCCACCCCGCCGAGGGCACCGAAGACGTGGCTCTGCCAGGAGACTCCCGGCCGGGGGAACAGCCCCCACAGCGCTCCCCCGTAGACCACCAAGGTGATGACCCCCACGATGAGGTAGCCGACCCGACGGTCGAATAGGCCCCGCAGCAAGAGGTAGGTGAGGTAGCCAAACACCAATCCGCTCGCCCCGATGTGGACGGAATCTGGTGAACCGATAAGCCAGACACCCACACCGCTGAACAACCCAATGATGACCGTTACCTTCACAAAGCGGCGGGCGCCCCCCAGCGCGATCACGCCGCCCATCAGAATGAAGGGAAGGGAGTTGGCCACGAGATGACCCAAACCGTTGTGGAGGAACGGTGAGACCACGACGCCGGTGAGCGCATCGAGGTGCCGGGGACGAATGCCGAAACGGTCGAGGCGACCACCGAGGGGGATGTCCACCAACTCCTCCACCCACATCACGACCACCATCGCCACGAGGGGGATCCAGGCGGCAAACCCAGGCCGGGTCGGGGACTGCTCACGGGCATCGAGTTCCACCGCACCATCGTGACAGGCCTAAGGATCGGCCGCGGGCATCGGGCGGCCCACCGGCCGCGCCGTAGTGTCACCGGGGATGACCCCCGTTGCGCTCCCCTCGCCCGCCGCCGCCCTTCAGGCCCTTCGCGATGCCCTACCCGAGGGTGCCGTGGAAACCGACTCCGACGTCGTAGATCGCTACCGCTACGACCGCGCCACCACGGTGGTCCCCGGTACCCCCCTGGCCCTGGTGCGCGCCACGAGCACCAGTGATGTGCAAGCCACGCTGCGGGTGGCGAGCCACTACACGATCCCGGTGGTGGCGCGCGGAGCCGGGAGCGGGCTCTCCGGTGGTTCCAGCGCGCTCGACGGGGCCATCACCCTGAGCACCGAAGGCATGCGGGCCATCACCGTCGACCCGGCCGCCATGGTGGCGGTGGTTCAACCCGGCCTCCTCAATGTCGAGGTAAAGGCCGCCGCCCGGGTGCACGACCTCTGGTATCCACCCGATCCGTCGTCGTTCGAGATCTGTTCGATCGGCGGGAACCTAGCCACCAACGCCGGCGGATTGTGCTGCGTGAAATACGGCGTAACCACCGACTACGTGTTGGGCCTGGAGGTGGTGCTCGCCGATGGCCGTGCCCTTCGTCTCGGTGGCTCCACCATCAAAGACGTAGCCGGGTACGACCTCAAGCGACTCTTCGTGGGCTCGGAGGGCACCCTCGGGATCATCACCGAAGCCACGCTGCGCCTGCGCCCTCTCCCCCCGCCTACCACCACCATCATCGCCACCTTCCCCGATGTGGTGGCCGCCGGCCACGCGGTTACCGCGGTGATGGCCAGGGTTCGCCCGGCCGCCCTCGAACTCATGGACGCGGCGGCGGTGGCCGCGGTGGAAGCCGTGCGACCAATGGGCCTCGATCCCTCGATCGGCGCGTTGCTCCTCGCCCAGGTGGATGGTTCTGCCTCCGAGGCAACCGCGGTGGCCGCTTGTTACACCCAGGCCGGGGCCACCTACGTCGCCGTGTCCGACGATCCTGAGGAGGGCGAAATGCTCATGGCGGCGCGGCGGATGGTGATCCCGTGCGTCGAGCGATTGGGCACGGTGCTGATCGAAGACGTCAGTGTGCCGATTCCGCGCATCCCCGACCTGGTGGCGGCGGTGGTGGCCATTGCGGAGCGTCACGGCACGGCCATTCCCGTCATCGGACACGCTGGTGACGGCAACTTCCACCCACTGGTGACCTTCGATGCCAACGATCCGGAGGCCACCGCCCGAGCCGAGGACGCCTTCGACGCGGTGATGGATGCCGCGCTGGCCCTCGGTGGCAGCATCACCGGCGAACACGGCATCGGCACCCTCAAGGCCCGTCACCTCGCCCAGCAACTCGGCCCCGATGTGATGGAGATCACCCGGGCGGTGAAAGCCGCCCTTGACCCGGCCGGGATTCTCAATCCCGGCAAGTGGGTGTGACCCCCTCCGATTCCTGCGCCCGCCCCCCGGCGGCTTCAGTCGTAGGTGGCCTCTACCCGCCACCGGCCCAACTCGAGAGCGAAAAGGCGGGCCTGCCCATCGGTGGTCACGACCTGGAGACGGGCGCGACGACGGCGACGGGCTGTGTCCCACCCCCACTCTTCAAGCGGCCAGGGCCCGGCCCAGTGGAGAACCTCCGCCCACGGGCCCCCCGCTACCGATACCCGCCAGGGGGGGGCCGATAGCGCACCCCGACCGCTCACCAGCACAACATCCCCGGCGGCATCAACCACCTCGGCGCCCGGCGGATCGCCGTGAACCCACGCCGGTGACGGGGTTGGCAACCGTCCCGGCCACGGACCTACCACCCGATCGCGGTGCGCCTCGGGACGAGCAGCGGTGAGGTCTACCGCGGCGGCAGACACCAACACGACCTGGGTGGCAGGGTCGCGGCTCCCGCGCCACTCGGGTACCGCCACCGATTCCATACCGAGGAGGCCCTGCACCCGCGCCACGGCGCGGCTGGCCCGATCGACGGTGGCGATGTCGCTTCCCCAGAACCCGAGTTGCGGGCCACCGGCGGGCACGATCTCTTCCGGGGTGAGCCACAGGCGACTGATACCAGAGGTGGGCCGGTGCCGCGCCGACCCCTGAAGCCAGCCATCGAGTTGCCAGCGGAGCCGATCGGCTATCGCCGCGGCGGTGAGGATGCCCTCGGCCCGCCACACCCGTTCGAGGTGTTCACCGTGCTCGGTCTCCGCACCGATCACCACCCGCGTACAGGCCGATCCCCTCCGCCACAGTCGGTCGTGTAGTTCCTCGGCCAGACCGCGGGCCAGGAAGGCCGCCGGGGCCACCGTGTCGGCCGGGGGATCCAAGACGGTGCTCACGGTGAGGTCGGCGGGGGGAGGACCCAGCGCCGGTGGGCGCTCGTCGAGACCAGCGGCTAGCCGCCAGGCTGCCTGACCCGGCTTCCCAAAGCGGGCCAGCAGGTCGCGTTCGGGCAACGCCGCCAACGCACCGAGCGTGCCCACCCCGAGCCGACCGAGTACGTCCACCAACTCAGGCCGATCCAGCGTGGCCGCCGGAAGCGGAGCGAGAAAAGCGGGGGTACCCCCCACCGGAACAACCGCCGTCCAACGGGCGATCTCGGCGGCCAGGGTGGCCGCGAAGATGCCATCGGCGACCCCCACCCGGGCGCGGCCCCGCTCCCCCAGTACCTCGCTCACAATGGCGTGGGTGCGGGACACCAACCCCTCGTCGCCCCCGAAAAAGCGAGACGGCCCCCGGGTGGGAAAGGCCACTTCTCCCGGGCGGGTGATCTCCACCCGGGGGGTGAGGGCATCGAGACTGGCCACGATCGGTTCGAAGGCCCGGGCGTCACGGGCGGGGTCGCCGGCGATGACCAGCAGTGAAGGACAGCGCGATTGTGCCTCCCGTCGCCGCTGATGCAACGCCACCCCATGCTCCCGGGCAGCCGGCGAGGTAGCCGTCACCCGATTGGCGTGAAACACCGCGGCGGGTACCTGGGGGGACACTCCCGCCGCGGTGATGGACCAGTCGGTGCATTGCACCACCAGTGTGCGCAAGCCAACCACGGACTCAGCGCAGCGAGCGCAACGAACGGACGGGAGCGAGGGCGACCTCTTGCACTTTCCCATCCGGACCCGGGAGCCAAAAGTCCGCCCGGCGAGGCGACGCGGCCTCGCCTCGACCGCCCCGAATGATCCGCACCTTACGGGCCCGCAAATGGCCATGTCCGTTGTCGAGGCCCTCCCAGCGGGCCCGGGACACCTCGAGTTGGAGGTCGGCTCCCTCGGGCCAGCCCACCCCCACGAGCAACAGTACGACCCCGCGTTCACGGGCGCGGGCAGCCAGTCGCCGCGCCTCGGCCGGGCGCGCCCCCACCCGGTCGGCGGGGAGGATGATGAGGTCGAAGCCGTCGATCAACGCCGCCACTACTCCCCCCCAGGCATCCCGGGTGGGGGCTGTCACCACGACGAGTCGCTCGAGGGCTACGCCCATCTCGTCGGCCGCGACAAAACCGAGTGACGCGAGGCCCACAGCCGCCACCCAGCACCCCGTCTGGGAGGCCTCGGCCACCAGGGCCAGAGCCAGGGAAGTGCCACCCCCCACTCCCACCGCCGAGCCAACCGACACCGTGGCTCCCCGTCGCAGTCCGGCCCCGGGGAGCAGGGTGGCAAAGGCCGGCAGCACGGGCAGTCGCCGCTCGGCGGTCAAGGTGACCGGCCGTATCCGTTCGGTCAGTTCCGCCAGCGTGCTCGGAACTGCCTCACTGCCCATACCCAACAGCATCGAACACTTGTTCGATGCTGTCAAACCTATGTGGTGAGGGCCAGACCGTTGTCGCGCATGATCAGGCGAATCTCCTCGGCGGTGAAACCAGCCAGATCGTCGGCAAAACTCGACGGGTCGGCCAACCCCTCGGCATGGGGATAATCGGAGCCGAACAACACCCGTTCCACGCCCAGCACATCGGCCACACCGCGGATGTCGTCCTCGTAATAGGGCGATACCCACAGATGGTCGCGAAGTTGTTGGGCAGGGTCAACGCCATCGAAGGCGGTGGGACGTTGATGAAAGGCCTTGGTGAGTCCGGCGGCGAGCGACGGCACCCAGTCGCTGCCCGACTCGATGGTGGCCACCCGGAGGTTCGGGAACCGACGGAAGACACCGTCGCAAACAAAGGAACCGATCGTGTCGAAGATCGGTCGATGACCGGTGATCAGTTGCTTGAACGGGTCGTGACGAAAGGCTTCGAACTCGGGGTTCCGGCCCCATGCTTGGGCTAAGAACCCGTAGCCCGACTCGCCAGAGTGAAACGCGACGAGCACCCTCGCTTCGTTCAGGCGGGCCCACACCCCATCGTGGGCCGGATCACCGTAACTGCGGTGGCCGAGCGGATCCTTTACCGGCCCGGAGCGCAACACCACGGCGCGAGCACCGTGGTCGAGTACCCGCGACACCTCCGCCTCGGCCGCCCCGGGGTCCAAAAGGGAGATGTAGGGCGCGGCAAAAATACGGTTCTGGTAGGCGTAGCCCCAGTCGTCTTCCATCCACCGATTGAAAGCGGTGAACGACGCGGCCGCGGCGGCCGGGTCGTGGCACAGCGCTTCTTCCATGCCCACGCCCATGGTGGGGAACAGGAAGCACCCCTCGATGCCCTGGGCATCCATCGCCTCGAGGCGGGCATCGCGATTGCGATATTCGGGTCGGATCGGTTCCAACTCCCCGAAGGCGGCCCGGATGTCATCACCAGGGGTCTTGCCCCGGAAGTAATCGTCGAGTGCCCCTGGTTTGGCCACCGGATCGAAGGTGGGGTTCGGGATGAAGCGGTTGATCTTCCCGGCCACCATGAGCCGCGCTTTGCCGTCGAGGTTGATCCACTGGACGCCTCGGCGCGCCATGGCCGGATCCAGGTGCCGGGTGAAGGCATCGGTGGCCTCGTAGTAGTGGTTGTCGGCGTCGAAGAGACGAAAACCGAGTGCAGTCAATGGTCCCCCTGAGGACGACAGAACTAGAACAGGTTCTAGCCTAACGGGGGCTGACGGCCGCAACGGCGGCTCGGCCCCGCCGGGGCCGAGCCGCCCGCTTAGCTCAGACCCATCTTTGGTTCGCCGTAGGCGTTGAGGCCAGTACCGGTGCGGACGCACCTACCGGCTACGGGCACACCACCGTTGTAAGCGAGGCGCATGCAGGCGCGCATGGCGAGCTGGCCCCAGTAGTTGGCGTGCACACTCTCTTGAACCTGGTACGGGCCAAACACGGTGCTGGTGGTCCGCAACTGGTTTACCCACTCGGTCTTGTCCACTGCGCCGACCGACGTCCAGGACGCCAGCCCTTTCTCTTCGAGCAGCCCAACGGTGTTTTCACAGAGTCGACGGCCGTTGAGCGCCGTTTGGAAGTCGAGGATCTTGATATTGGTCAGCCTGCTCTGGGTGACGGCGTTGCGTATCGAGTTGTTGAAGGTCGGCACCACAGTGTTGTTGGCCCAGTCGGCATCCTTGTTCCACATGCCGCACCCACCCACGGTTTGGCGGGTGAAACCGCCACCCTGCGGGTAACGGTTCGCCGCTCCATTGGGGATCGGCGACCAGTAGGTGTCGACCATGATGGTGTACGACGAGTTGGCGTAGCCAGCGTTGGCCATCGCCTGACGCACGTTGAGGAGCCCGGTCTTGATGGCGGTGGTCTTGGCGGAGATGTTGCTGGCGGTGAAACGAGCCGCGATGTCGGTGTCGTCGTAGCAGTAGTTCGGCCACCACGACGGCGACAGGTACCAGTCGAGGAAGCATGCCTGCAACACATCGGCGAACCCGTAGTCATTGGCCCCGATGAGCACCGACACCATCTTCACGTTGTGGGTCGAGGCGAACTCTTGCAACGCGAGCGCCTGCCCCTTTCCGCTACTGGTGTTGGAAAAGTCGAGCCCTGGTTTGAAGTCGGAACTTCCGCCGCCATGGGTGGCGGCACGGGCACCCGAACACGCCAGATTGAGCGAGTTCACCGTGCTGATGTGGATGGCAGCAGACTCAGAACGATGACAACCGGGGATCTGCTCGCCGGTGTTGGCGGCGTTGTCGAAATAGGCATCGCTGCCGCTGGCGTCAACGTTGGTCGGCGAGACGTTGGTGTTGCCGGCCCACCGGCCGGCTTCCCCCGAGATGGCCGAGTCGCCCAGGCTGACCACCCACGGGCTTCCCACCCCCGGCCCGTCGGCGGCGGCCGTGGGGGCCCCCGCCGTAGTGGCCACCGCAGAGGCTACGAGCACCCCCACCAAACCGATCAGACGCATGGGACGCGTGATGAACCTGACCATGGAGATCCCCCGGATCGTTTCCGTTTGGCCCTCATAGCCCTACGGATTTCGAGACGTTACCCCACCGCCCTCGGCGGCCGGGGATGTGGGCGGCGGCTAACCCTCGTCGGGCGCGGTCGGCACCACTGGGGCGTCGCCGTAGTAACGGAACAGACCCCGGACGACATCGCCCAGGCCCTCGCCGTCGTGGCCGCTGATCAGCGTGACCGTCACCACCGAACCGTTGATATGCACCTTGGCTACGGCGCCGGTGGCAAACAGGCGACGGGCCAACTCGTCTACGGGTCGCTGCCGCAGCGGCCCCGGTGGGCCCTCGTAGCGATCGTGGCCCATCCCCGACAGCGCCCGGTTCGTGTCCAACCGCAGAATGGACGGGTTGGTGGCGGAGGGTGTTTCGACGACGGTGATCAACTGGCCCATGGGAACGGTGATGCTACCCAAGCCACCCCCGCGGGCGGAAGCCCGCCCGGATGTCGGGACGGCCCCGTTGATCTAGCCGTGTTCCCGGGGCGCCGCGGTCGAGGGCACTCCTTCCCGAAAGCCCGTTCCACCGAGCGGGCTAGGCCCGCGTGGTGGCGCGTCCTTGTTCGCGCAGGGCCAGGACCGACAGCACGATGGACACTCCCGCCAACCCCAGGTGGACCGCTACAAAGGCCATGGGGTGGTCCCCGGTGGCAATGCCCACCGAGCGGGCCAGCCACACCCCGATCGTCCATCCCGCCAAGGCCTTCAGCACCACCGCGTGCCCGCGGGCCTTCCGCCCCAGGGTCGCCAGGGTGGCGAGCGCCAGCACCGTAAAACTCACCGCCAGGCCGGTCCGACCCCACTTCTCCCCGTTCGAGAGCACATCGTCGTTCCAGATGTTGCTGATGCGGGTAGTCCAGATGATCAACGTCCAAGCGCACAGCAAAACCGTCCACCGCCGCCGCAACATGGGTGAACTCTAATCCGCCGGGCTATCTTGACCCTTCAGTCACGTACCACTCGCAAGGGGACCCACCGCATGGCCGACCAGCCCACCATCGCCGAGTTCGAAGCCGAAGTACGAGCCTTCCTCGACGCCAATGCCAAGCCCAAACGCGACAACAGTCACCAAAAATTCGTGTGGGGCGAGGGTGAAGACGATGTCTCCATGTTCGAAGAGGTAGACCGCACCAAGGAGCAACGGGATCTCGCCACTGCGAAGGACTGGCGCGCCCGGCGCTTCGACGCCGGCCTGGGGTACATCTCTGGAGCCGCCCACCTGGGTGGCCGCGATCTCCCGGCCGCCTACGACCGCCTCTACGGCAACCTCGAGGGCCTCTACGACGTGCCCGACCAAGGATTCTTCGGCATCGGCCTCGGCATGGTGGCCCCCACCATCAAAGATCATGCCCAGGAGCATGTGAAGGCCCGGTACCTGCCGGCGATGTACCGGGCCGACCTCGTGGGCTGCCAACTCTTCAGCGAACCCGGGGCCGGCTCTGACCTCGCCGGGTTACAGACCAAGGCGGAACGCGACGGCGACGAGTGGGTCATCACCGGCCAGAAGGTGTGGACCTCCGGCGCCCAGTACTCCGACATCGGCGAGATCATCTGTCGTACCGACCCCGATCTTCCCAAGCACAAAGGCCTCACCGGCTTCATCGTGGACATGCACGCTCCCGGGGTGGAGGTGCGCCCCTTGCGCCAGATGACCGGCGGCGCGTCCTTCAATGAGGTGTTCTTCAACGAGGTGAAGGTGCCCGACGATCATCGCCTTGGCGATGTGAACCAGGGGTGGTCCGTGGCCCTCACCACCTTGATGAACGAGCGAGCGTCCATCGGGGCGGGCGGTGGGGGCGGCGGCATGGGCCTGGCGAACGTCACGCGTCTGGCCCAGATGATGCAGCACTTCGGTTACGGCGACAGCGCCGTGCACCGCGATCGCCTGATGGACATTTACACCCGCTTCCAGGTGGCCAAGTTCACCAACCAACGCGCTCTCGACAAGATCAAGGCCGGCCAACTGCCCGGCCCAGAGATGTCCATCGCCAAGATGGCCCTCACCGACAACCTCACCCGCACGGCCGCGTTTGCCGCCAGCGTGCTCGGCGCCCGCATGGTGGCCGACACCGGCGAATGGGGCACGTACGCCTGGTCACAGTTCGTGTGTGGCACCCCGGGCATGCGCATCGCCGGTGGTTCCGATGAGGTCCTGCGCAACATCGTGGGCGAACGCGTGCTCGGTCTCCCGAAGGACTCGGGCATCGACTCCAACAGCCCGTTCAAGGACATCCCGAAGAACTAAAACTCGGGCCGTGGCCGCGCCCGGGGATCAGGAGCGCAGGTCGAGCCCGGCCAACCCGCCGTCGGCGCGCCATTGGGCGAGGAGGTCAAAAAAGGCCATCGTCCCGGCCCCGTAGAAACCGTTCTGCGCCCCTCCGGGCGTGGGCTTTCCTTCGCCGTTGAAGTACCCGGGGGTGCAGTCTTTCGTATTGCCGAAGCCGCCCAACTGCGGGGGGTTCGCGATGATCTCACGCACCCATTCATCCTCCGCTGCCGCGGTTACCTCCACCGCCACCGCTCCGGCATCGAGCGCCGCGCCCACGATGTAGACGATCTGTTTCGAACACTCTTCCAGCAGGTGCGGAAAGTTGGCCGACACGCCGCCCTGGCTGAAGCCCACCACGAAGGCGTTGGGAAAGCCGTGTACGTGCATCCCGTGCAAGGACCGGGTGCCCTCGGACCAATGCTCTGAGAGGGTCTTCCCGTGGCGCCCGATGAGGTCGTAGCCCGACCGGCGGGCCTGGGAGGTACCCACCTCGAAGCCGGTGGCGTAGATGAGGCAATCGAGTTCGTATTCCTGTCCCGCCACCACCGCTCCGGTGGGGGTGATCCGTTCGACACCGCGGCCCTCGGTATCCACGAGGTACACCCCCGGCTCGTTGAAACTCTCCAGATAGCCGTCGTGGAAACAGGGGCGTTTACAAAACTGCCGATACCAGGCCTTGAGCGAATCGGCGGTGGTTGGGTCCTCCACGATCTCTTCTACCCGCGCCCGGATCTCGTCCATCTTCGAGAAGTCCGAATCCTCCAGGGCCGCGTTAACCCCAGCCGGGCTGAGATCACCGGTCTCGGCGATGCGGTCCATGGTGCGGCGATAGATGTCGGTCCACCCGTCCATCACCAGGTCGGCCGACGCCCCCGAACCGGAAGTCAAGGCAGTGAAGTTGGCGATGCGATCCTGCTGCCAGCCCGGCTTCAGCGAGGCCACCCAGGCAGGATCGGTGGGCTGGTTCCCTCGCCGGTCCACCGACGACGGCGTGCGCTGGAAGACGTACAACGCTTGGCAGGCCTTCGCCAGGTGGGGAACGCACTGCACCGCGGTGGCACCGGTGCCGATGATGCCGACGCGCTTGTCGGCCAGTTGGTCCAAGCCACCACCCGAGTGGCCGCCGGTGTAGGCGTAGTCCCAACGACTCGTGTGGAAGGAGTGGCCGCCGAAGGACTCGATGCCGGGGATACCCGGAAGTTTTGGCCGGTGGAGCGGGCCATTCCCCATCACAATGAACTGCGCCCGCACGGCGTCGCCTCGGTTCGTGTGGATGACCCAGCGGGAGGCGGCGTCGTCCCATTCGACCGAGGTCACCTCGGTGCTGAAAAGCGCGTTGTCGTAGAGACCGAAGTGCGTGGCGATGCGTTGGCAGTGCTCCTGTATCTCCGGCCGGTAGGCATACTTCTCGCCCGGGAAGTAGCCGGTTTCCTCCAGCAGCGGCAGATAGATGTACGACTCCACATCGCACTGAGCGCCGGGGTAGCGATTCCAGTACCAGGTGCCCCCCACGTCGCCACCCTTTTCGATGATGCGGACGTCGGTGATACCCGCCTGGACCAGACGGGCACCGGTGATGAGCCCGGCAAAACCACCCCCGATGAGAGCAACGGTCACATCGTCACTCAACGGAGCCCGGGGGGTGGCGGTGAGGTACGGATCCTGGAGGTAATGGGCGTAAGACCCGGTCATCTCCAGGTACTGCTCGTTACCGTCGACCCGGAGTCGCTTTTGGCGCTCGGCGGCGTAGCGCGCCTGGGTGGCTTCCCGTTGCGTTCTTTCCTCGGGGGGGCTGGTCATCGTGTCGGCTTGTTAGTCGGTCCCACTATTAAATCCATCATTGGAACGCAGGCAACCACAACCGCCCCGGCGGTATCAAGATGGAGGGGTGCGCGGGTCGGCCAGGCCCCATCCCTGATCGAGGAGCTCGTCGATGGCCCGCACGGCGATGACCAAGCGCGCCTCGAGTGACCCTTCGAGCACCACCACATGGCGACCGCTCTGCCGCAAGGCCTCGTCAAACCGGCCCGTCATCCATGGGCGGATCAGCTCTCCGTCACGAAAACCGTCCTGTTCGAAGGGCACATCGTGATCGTGGGTGAGCAGGTAGAGGGGATGATGGCGGGCGAGTGCATCCACCGCCGGGTTGGCAGCGCCCGTGTAGCGCTCGTGCCAGATAGATACCGAGAAGGCATCGGTATCGCACACGAGCACCGGACCGCCCGAACGGGCCGCCGCGTCTTCGAGGGCGTTCTGTACCTCGGCCATGGCCAGGAACTCCTCGGAGTGCCAGATCAGTTCGGCCATCTGGGGGGGTGCGCTCCCCGCGAGCACGGCCGCAGCGCGGTCTCTGGCCAACTTGGCCACGGCCATGGTCCGGCAGTGCTCCGGGACCCATTGGGTGCACCCATGGGCGCCCCCGCGCGCCCGCAACACATCCACCAGTGCGTGCGACATGGTGGTGGTCCCGGTGGACTCTGCCCCCAGCACCACGACTCGGCGGGTGAACCAGGCCTGTACCGGAGGCATCATCCGGCTCCAATGGGCGACCGGGTCGGCCCGCACCGCGGTGCCGCTCACCGGGGCCAAGCCGCGATCATCATCGACCGGCACGGCGACGGCACCAAAGCGACGGGCCAACTCCGGCCCGTACTCCTCGGAACTGAACACCGCGGTGACCGCCTCGTCGGTCACCGCCGCCACCCCCGCTCGGAACACCGCCTCGTGGAGGTCCCACAGGGCGCGGTCGGTGAAATCCACGGGATGGTCGTCGATCACTCCTCGGAAGGTGACGTTCCCTTCATGGGCATGGACTTCGCGTAGCCACGCCAACCGATCCGCGTGAGGGATCGACTCCACCTCGTGCGACAGCACCAACACGGTGACCCGATCACTGCAAGCGGCGGCCGTTGAGATCAGAAGGTGATGGCCTTCGTGGGGCGGGTAAAACTTTCCGATCACCAAGCCGTGGCGCGTTGACAACAGTCTGGTCAAAGGAGCCCTTCGATCCGACTGATGGCATCGACAATCGCTCGGGGGGCAGCCTCGATGACCTCGCGTTTCGCCACTGCTGCCCGGCTTTGGTCACCACGGTCTTTGGTGGTGTGAGTCCCGGCCAACGCCACCGCAAAGATGAACACGGCAAAGCCCCCGGCAAGCAGCGCGACCGTGGCACCCCCGAGCAGATACCCCACCCCCATCAGGGCCAGAGCACTAAGGCCACCCACCGCCGGCAGGGCGCTGGTGGGCTTGGTGGCAATCACGAGCGCCGCGCGTCCGTCGGCACCCGCCAGTCGTTGGCGAACCTTGCCTTCGAAGACAGCCTGAGTGACCGGAAGCAGCATCGCTCGGGTGATGGCAGTCGTCTCGCCCTCCAAGGCGTCGGCCAGTCGATCGAGATCGGCAACCACCTCACTCCACACTGCGGCCTCGAGGGAGACCGCCGTCAGATCGACGAGGGCGCGGCGCAGGTCTTGCTCGATGTCCCCCGAGGCATCGCCGGACATCACAACAGCACCAGTTGATGGCGCCGGGCGGGGAGCAGGGGCGCAGGGGCAACGAGACGCGGCACACCGGCCCAGGGAAGATGATCCATAAACACCCAACTGCGACGGTGAATGGCCGACGGCCCCATGCCCTGCAGGGCCACCTTGTGTCGGGGGCAGGGGTACCCCTTGTTGAGCTCGAAGTTCCAGTACGGGCGATGCTCCGCTTCGGCCCGCATGATGCGGTCGCGGGTGACCTTGGCCAGAATCGAGGCGGCGGCAATCGACAGACAGTGGGCGTCTCCCTTCACCAACAACTCGCTCGTGCCTTCTCCCACGAAATCCCAGTTCCCATCCAGGAGCACCCGATCGGCGGGGAGGCCGAGGGCATCAAGAGCGCGTCGGGCCGCCAATCGTTGGGCCTCGGACATACCCAGTTCGTCGCACTCCTCCTCGCTGGCATGCCCCACCGACCAGGCCACACACCAGGTGGCGATCCGGTCGAACATCGCCTCGCGCTCAGTTTCGGTGAGCATCTTCGAATCCCGGATCTTGTTGACGCGTCGGTCCTTCGGCACCACCGCCGCGCCCAGGGTGAGAGGCCCGGCCCACGCCCCCCGACCAACCTCATCGATCCCTACCACCACATCATGGCCCTCGGCCCAGAGCCTCCGTTCCACCGCCAAGGAGGGCGCCGACGCCTTGAGCGCCTTGCGGAGGGTGGGCACACTCCCCGGCCTCACCCTCGTAGCGGAGCGAGTCGGAGGCACCTTCGAGACTCTACCGACCCTGCCGACGGCGGGCCGATGACCTCAGATCTCCGTGGTCTCGTATCGCCCCGTACACGGATGACCAACGAGGTAGTGCACCACCGAAGGCGCGGCGGCGTGCAGTTCGGCCACCATCGACGCCGCCGTCACTTCGCGGTGATCGGGGTCGTCTACATGCATGCAGATCGTCCAACCACCGGGGCCGCCCTCGTGGGATGAGAGATGGGCCTGCAGGCCCGCCACGTCGACCGGCCGGGCTGCCATGGCGCGCACCGAAGCGGCCAAGCGCGGATCCACCCGCACCTCCACCGGCTGTCGGGGGTGACGATGAACGGCGTCGAAGGAGGCGATCGTCGTGCGGTTGGAGATGGACCGCACATCCACCACCGACTCCACGGCCATCTCGGCATCAGAGGTTTCCAGCACATACGCCCGCTGCGGATCGGCCAGAAGAAACGACGACCAGTACGGGCGCCGCCCCCCTTCATGACCTGATCCCCCCTGGCCCACCGTGGAAATGAGATCGCCGATGATCTCCACGGCGGCGGTGGAGGTGGCGGCGCGTTCGAGGGCGAGTCGCACTAGGTCCATCCCGGTGAGCCCGTCGGGGGCTCGCCGCGGGTCGGCCGTGGTGTAAATCGAGGCGTTACCGGCCGCCACCCCCGCTTCGTTCACGCCGTGCTCCAGCCCCCAACCCCAACTCGGCCGGGAACCAACCACCGCCAGCGTGTCGGCCGGGTGCTCCGGTACCTCCACCCAGGTGGCGGCGGTACCGGAGCGGTCGCGACGCGGCGGGAACTGCTCGAACACCTGGATCTCGCCGGGAGGGCGGTCGCTGTTCTTAGCGAACAGGGTGGAGGCTCCCGTGGCCCCGGGCAACGCACACAACAGATCGCACACACCCACCAGTGTCTCCTACGATCATCCTCCATGGGTAAACACCCCGATCACCGCCTCACGAGGGGCACCAAGGTTGATCTTCGAACCTTCGCCACCAACGACGCTTCGGCGGCCCCGGGGAACAAGGCCGTCACCGAGCAGGCCACGGTCCTGCTCACGACGCGAATCGCGCAGTTGCAACGGATCCTGTGGGCTCGCCAACAGGAAAAAGTGCTCGTTGTGCTCCAGGGCATCGACACATCAGGCAAAGGCGGCACCGTCAACCGGGTCTTTGGCCCCGTCAACCCCGCCGGGCTGAGGGTCACCTCGTTCAAGGCCCCCAGCGAAGCTGAACTGGCTCGAGATTTCCTCTGGCGCGTCCACGCCAATGTCCCCTCCCGGGGAGAGATCGGCGTGTTCGACCGCAGTCATTACGAAGACGTGTTGGCAGTGCGGGTCCTCGAACTCGTTCCCGAAGCCCAGTGGCGGAAGCGCTACGCCCACATCAATGCCTTCGAATCCATGCTGACCGATGAGGGCACCACCATTGTGAAACTCTTTCTTCATCTGTCGAAGGACGAGCAGAAAAAACGCCTGCAGGCCCGGCTCGATACTCCCTCCAAACGGTGGAAATTCGAGCTGAGCGACCTGAAGTCCCGGGCCCTCTGGGACGACTGGGACGCCGCCTTTGCCGAGATGCTCACCCGTACCAACACCGAGCACGCCCCGTGGCATGTGATCCCGGCGGACCGCAAGTGGTACCGCAACTGGGCCGTCGCCACGATCATGGCGGAGGCACTAGAACGCCTAGACCTCAACTGGCCGGCCGCCCGCCCGGACACCCGGCGCGTCGTGATCGACGAAACCCCGTCGCCGCCGCGGCGCGGAGCCGACACCCACACCGACTCCTGATGACTCGACGCGTCAACATCATTCCTCACACCCACTGGGACCGTGAGTGGTACCTGCCGTACCAGTCGTTCCGCCTGAAACTGGTGGACCTGATCGACGGGCTCCTACCCCAGCTCGAAACGGACCCCTCCTACGCCCACTTCCTCCTCGACGGCCAGACGGCCGTGGTGGAGGACTATTTGGCCGTGCGGCCCGAGGCCGAGGATCGGCTGCGGGCCCTGGCCGCCACCGGCCGCCTGGCGATGGGCCCGTGGTACACCCTGCCCGATGAGTTTCTTGTCTCCGGCGAAACCCTCGTGCGCAACCTGGCGCGAGGGTTGGCCGTGGCCGACGACTTTGGCGGGGCCATGGAGGTGGGCTACCTGCCCGACATGTTCGGCCATGCGGCCCAGATGCCCCAGATCCTCCGCCTGTTTGGCTTCGAGCACGCAGTGGTGTGGCGCGGGGTGCCCGCCGCCATCAACCGCACTGGGTTCTGGTGGTCGGCCCCCGATGGTTCCAGGGTGCGAGCCGAGTATCTCCCGTTGGGCTACGGAAACGGTGCCCTCGTCCCCGACGATGCACCCGCCCTGCTGCGGCGGATCGGCGAGTTCGAGGAGGAACAGGGCGATCTGCTGGCCGGGGCCATCTTGTGGATGAACGGCACCGACCACCTCATGCCTCAGCCGTGGCTGGGCCGGGTGGTGGCCGAAGCCAATTCACTCGACGCCGGCTACGAACTACGCATCGGATCCCTGGTTGACCACGTCACCACCGCCCCGACCGAAGGACTGCCCACCTGGACCGGCGAACTGCGTTCAGGGGCGCGGGCCAACCTCCTCATGGGCGTGGGCTCCAATCGGGTGGATGTGAAACAGGCGGCGGCCCGGGCCGAACGCGCCCTTGAACGCCAAGCCGAGCCCCTCTCCGCGCTGTTCCTCCCGGCGGCTGACTGGCCCGGCGCCTTGCTCGATGAGGCCTGGCTCGAGGTGATCCGCAACAGCGCCCACGACTCGATCTGCGCCTGTTCCGCCGATGCCGTGGGGGCGGCGGTCCTCCATCGCTTTGCCGAAGCCAGTCAGATCGCCGAGGGCCTTCGCGACCGAGCCCTGCACTCGCTCGGGGCCACCATCGGGGTTGATGGCACTGTGCCGGTGATCGTGAACAGTTCCTCCCGGGCCCGCCAGGGGGTGGTCGAGATGCGCCTCCCGGGAACGGAGGTACCGAAGGGATGCCAACTGGTGTCGGCCCGACCGGCCGAGCGGGTACTGATGGAGGGCATCGCAGTAGAGGTGGCCACGATCATGGTGAGCGAGTTGGAGTACGCCCGCACCATCACCGCCTTCAGCATTGACGCCGCCGACGGAACCGAACTGATCCGGGTGGAGCGCGACACCGCCGGTACGCTGGTGACCCCGCCGGTGCGGCAGGCCCTGGCCGACCTGCGTCGACACCACTCGGGTGAGGGGGTGGCGGTCCGCGTGTCGAATAAGGCGGCGGTCACCGTGCTCGGTCAGGTCGCCGACGTCGCGGGCTTCGGTTGGCAGGCCTGGACCGGCGCGTCGGTCACCAGCAACCCGGTCAGCGCCGACGAATTTCACCTGACCAACGGTGCCATCACCATTCAGATCGACCCGACGGAGGGAACCTTCGCCATCGACGGCGTGGAGGGCTTCGGTCAACTCGTAGACGGCGGCGATGGTGGCGACACCTACAACTGGTCCCCACCGAGGATGGAAACCCTGGTGGACACGGCTCGCTCCGTCACCACCAGGGTGCTGGAAGCCGGGCCGGTAAGAGCCCGGGTAGAGATTCTGCGCACCTACGTGCTCCCCACGCACATCCAAGACGAGAGGCGGGTGGGCGCCCACACCGTTGAGGTGTGCACCACCCTCGAACTGCACGCCGGCGACGACCTCGTGCGCGTCCACATCGAATTCGACAACCACGGCATGCGTGACCATCGCCTGCGGGTGCACCTCCCACTCCCCCAGCGCGCCGAGGGATCGCTGGCCGAATGTGCCTTCGCCATCGTCGAGCGCGGCCTCTGGGCCGAGGGCGGGGCCACCGAGCAGGGTCTTGCCACCTACCCGAGTCGCCGATTCGTGTCTGCCGGTGGCCTCACCGTGGTGCACGAAGGCCTCCTGGAATACGAACTCATCGACCTCGACGCCACCGCCACCACCGCCGGGGCCCTCGCCCTCACCCTCCTGCGCTGCACCGGGATGCTCTCCCAGGGTCCAATGACCACTCGGGCCCTCCCCGCCGGTCCGCTGACCCCGCTGGAAGCCCCCCAATCGCAGCATCGAGTAGAAGCCCGATTCGCGCTTCACGTTGGTGGTCGCAACCCGTACGCGGTGGTCGACGATGCCTCTCTCCCCCTTCTGGTTACCCGCGGCGGGGGTCACGTCGACTCCGCCGCCACTCAGGGGCAGGCGCTGCTGATCACCGGGGGGGAGGTGAGCGCCGTCACCCGCGAGGCCGGTGCCTTGCATGTGCGGGTCTTCAACCCGAGCGCGCAGCCCACCACCGTCGGCCTCGACGGGCGCCACGGGTCCCTCGTCGATCTGCGGGGTCGGCCAGTGGAGGCCTTCGCCAACCATTTCACCCTCGGCCCCTGGCAGATCGCCACGGCGGCGATCAGCGAGGACTGACCGCGAGAAGGCCACGAATACCTATGGCCCGTCTCCGAAATACCCCAACGGCTAAGCGCCCCGTGGCCGTCGACAAGTAGGCCTTCGCTCCGCTCTCCGGCCCGATGAGGCCGACCTAGCCCTCCGGGGCTGAGTTGGCCTCATCGGCGGGGCTGGAAGACCATTCTGCGAGACGTTCTCGCAGCGCCTCCCGCATCTGGCCTCGACGTTCGTCGATGGTTTCCCGGATGGTGTTCGGAGCATCCTCCACGTGGAGCAGCACCGAGAGTTGTACCCGTCCGAGGCTCTTGAGCGAGCGGGGCCGCATGTTCTTGAAAGCAAAGTTCGGATGATCTTCGAGCGCTGAGCGCAGTTCGGCCGATACCACCACCGTTCCCGGATAGGCGATACCCGTCACGCGACTGGCGAGGTTCACGGTGGCCCCGTAGGCATCACCTTCTCGTTCGAGTACCGGCCCGAGAGCGAGCCCCACCCGAACGTCAGACAACTCGGCGGCATCGCGCGAGGCATCCGCCAGCCGGAGGGCAATCTCGCCGGCGGCCACCGGATCCTCCACGAGGAACATCACCTCGTCACCAATCATCTTCACCACCCGGCCACCGCCGGCGATGACTACGTCATAGGCCAACCGTTCGAACCGGGCCACGACCGCCGCCAGTTCCTCGTCAGTCACCTGCTGGGCCAGGGCGGTAAACCCAACGAGATCGGCAAAACCGACGATGATCCCGGCGCTGTCCTCCTGATCACCGCGGAGCCGACGGTGGCGGGCGGCGGCCTGCAGGTGTCGGCGCCACACCTGTTCGAGGACGATCGGGAACATCGGCAGCAAGTCCCCTACTTCGCTGGTCACCGGTCCAAAGACTTGGTCGCCGAGGTCGTCAACTCCGTCGGCGCTCGCTCCGCTCCCGGCGCTGATGGCATCGATCAGGGCCACGGCAACTCGAGCCATGGACGAGCCGATCACGCGGGTCATTCCGTAGGTGACCTCCTCACTAACAGCCCCGCTGTGCATCAGGTCTGCCATGGCGGTGAGGTTCGCAAGGTCGGTATCGGAGAAGATCGCTTCACCGGCTCGTGGATCCGGGAAACCCAGCGACCGCCAAATATGACGGAGTTCCTCGGCCGGTAACCCGGTGGCGGCGCAGGCGGCGGTGAGGTCGTACTGAAGGTGTTGGCCAAGGGCGAGATGGTCGATGGCCAACAGCAGCAGTGTCCCGTCGGTCTGCGCCTGATCGATGTCCGGCCCCGGTACCCCCATGGCGGCGAGGACTTTCCCGAGTTCAGCACCCGATGGGTTCGAACTCGTGCTCACTCCGGCTCACGTCGAGACATTGGCTCAATGACTACCGGAATGCTGAGGCCGCGTGACCTCGCCGGGCGGTCGGGAACCGGCACGGGGGCCAGGAGCGCTTCGCCGGAGCGTTCCGTACTAAACCACGCGGCGTCGATGGTGGGGGTGGTGAGGCGCACCGGGCCAAGCCCATCGTGGGGATCCAGTTCCCACAGCAGGGCCGGGCGCTCACCGTGCCAGCGGATGGCGTAGGACAACCGGCCGGAGCCGGTCGGCGCATCGTGCACCTCCCATCCCTGGCCCAGCCAGGCCTCGGGAATGCCCGTGCTGAGCGCGAGTCCACCGGGCACCTCTTGGATAAGACGGGCCCGGACCAGGGTGACCAACGCAGCATGGGCGGCAAGGTCGTGGCCGCCGTGAACACCGGGCCACGTCCAGGTACTGCTCGCCGTCGCCAGTCGCTCGGTGAGGTCATCCACCCGCGACCCATCGGGCCCACCAACCTGCTGGGCCAGGGCTCGCATGTCTTTGGCCGCCCGGTCCTCACCGGCATCGGTCAGGAGACCGGCCGCGTCCAACAAAACCGTCGCGGGTACCACCCCCGCCCCCTTCGGCAGTTGGGGCACCAGCGCCGCCACCAGTTCCGTCGCCTCTTTGGCGAAGGTGGCATCCCGGGTGAGAGCCCAGTGCTGACCCAGCGCAGCCAGCGCGGCCAGGGCGTTACCACCGCGCTCCACGAGGTGGATCGGGTCGTGGAGCAAGGCGCGCCCAGCCTCCTCTGCGAAGCCCGCCAGGTCGAGAGCGGCCGCTTCGATCGGCCCGGCCGGACCCAGCAGAAGGAACCGGGTACTCGACAACACCGCTTCTCGTAGCCGCCGCTCGGGCACCTCGAAGCGAGCCCCGACACGAGTGTGTAAACCCCATCCCTTCGCCACGTTCTCGGCGTCGGGCAAGGCGTCGAAATCCACCGGGGCCTCCGCCACCAACAGCACCGCCCGCAGGGTGGCGGTGTGGGCCAAGGGAAAGAGCAGGGCCCCCTGGGCCAGACCCTGCCCACAACGCATGTCGCTCGGGGCCACCACGGTGGCATCTCCGGCGAAGACCATGGCCGCAGAGTCGCCGCCCGCTCCGGTGGACATTGCCATACGGCCCGGCGATCGCGACAGCGAAAGCACCGCCTGCCCATCAACGCGAACAATGGAGTTGGCTAGCTCAATCCGCTCCACCCGACCCGGCCCATCCACTGGGTAGGGTCGCACCGCCAACGCCACCGCAAACGGCACCGTCGACTCGTTGGTGATCTCCACCACCAGGGCTTCCTGGCCGGCGGCATCCCGGGCGGCGTACACCCGCTGCACGGCGTCGCCGCTCGGCACTTTCACGCGAGTGACCACCACGGGAGCGTTTCCGAGCAGTTCTTGGCGCACGGCGGCTTCCCGGGCGGGCACGTGCCACCGATCCTCCGCCCCGATCCACCAGTCCAGCGACCAGGCCGCACCCTCAGTCTGGACAAGCCCAGCCGGGTCCACCCGCCAGCGCGTGGCCCCATCCAGGTTCCCGACGGTGGTCCAGCGCCCATCCCCCCGGGATTGCACCCACCCCTCAGCAGGAACGGGACGAGATCGCGGGCGCACCCTCCCATCGAATCAGACCTGGGGCATCCCGTGCATTTCCGAACTCACATTCCGCCCCAGCAGGCCCCGATAGGCCTCGGCCGCCAGGGCGCCTTCATGGACCACCATAAAGACCGACTCAGCGATGGGCAGGTCCACATCGTGTTCCGCCGCCAGTTCCATCACCACCCGTGAGGTCTTCACGCCCTCGGCCACCATGTTCATTTCCGCGATGATCGGCTCAATGGCGCGACCCCGGCCCAGTTGCTCCCCCACGTATCGGTTGCGGCTGTGCGGTGAAATGCAGGTGGCGATGAGGTCGCCCATACCCGCCAGGCCGGCGAAGGTTGCTTGCTGACCGCCCATCGCACAGCCCAGTCGGGTGAGTTCGCTGAGACCACGGGTGATCACCGCCGAGCGGGTGTTGTCGCCCGTGCCGAGCCCATCGGCCATACCCGAGGCGATGGCCATCACGTTCTTGAGGGCACCGGCGAGTTCGCAACCCACCACGTCGGGGTTCGTGTACACCCGGAACAGATCAGAGGCGAACACTCCCTGCAACGACTGGGCGATCACCGGGTCCTCCATGGCAATCACCGATGCGGCCGCATCGCCTCCCAAGATTTCCTTGGCGAGGTTAGGGCCCGTAAGCACCCCACAGGGATGGCCGGGGAGTTCTTCCGCCAGGACCTGGGTCATACGCAAGCGGCTGCCCTCTTCCAATCCTTTCGCCAGGCTCACTACCGGCACCCAGGGCCGCAGGAACCCCGCCAGATCCCGGGCGGCTTGGCGCATTCCGTGGGAGGGCACCCCCATCACCAGCACATCAGCCCCCGACACGGCTTCGGACAACGACGCCGTGGCGTGGAGCGATGGCGTGAGGGTGTAACCGGACAGGTAGGTCGTATTCACGTGGGTGTCGCGCACTTCGGTGGCGATGTCGTCCCGGCGCGCCCACAGCGTGGTGGGAACGTTCTTGGCACACAGGTGCGCCACGGTGGTCCCCCACGAGCCAGCTCCGATAACCGCAATCCGCATAGGCATGGCCGGGAGGATAGAGCTCTCGCCGCCCGTTAGGTTGGGAAGATGAGCGACAAGCGAGCCCCCGGGGCGATGAGCCCTGCCTCGGCACTCTTGGTGCCCGTGAAATCCTTCTCCCAGGCAAAGCGGCGGCTCGACCCGGCTCTCAACGCCACCGAGCGCGAAGCGTTGGCCCGGGCCATGGCCGCCACGGTTCTTCGTGCCTCCGGGGGCCTGCGGGTGGCGGTGGTCTGCGATGACGATGCCGTGCGGGTGTGGGCGCAGGAGCATGGCGCGGAAACGATTTGGACTCCCCACCTGGGCCTCAATGGCGCGGTGGCCGCCGGGGTGGCCCATCTGGCGCGTCGGGGCGTGACGCGAGTGGTAGTGGCCCACGCCGACTTGCCCCTCGCCACCGATCTCGCGTGGCTAGCCGACGGCGACGGCGTTACCCTCGTGCCCGATCGCCACGGTGACGGTACCAACGTGGCGTGCGTGCCCGCCGAGGCCGGGTTCGCCTTTGCCTACGGCGCCGGAAGTTTCGCCGCCCACCGCGCCGAGGCAGGGAGACGAGGACTCAGCGTGCGCCTCATACCCGACCTCGCCCTGGGCTGGGATGTGGACGTACCCGTCGACCTCAACGTGCCGCCGGTCCTCCACCCACCCGCCTATTTACCCACGGCTTCCTTCGCCGAGAGTCCGTGAGCCAAAACCTGCCCACTCCGGCCATCGCTCTGGCCATCGGGGCCCACCCCGACGACATCGAGTTTGGCGCGGGCGGCACCCTCGCCAAGTGGTCGGCGGCGGGCACCGTGGTGCACCACCTCGTGTGTACCGACGGTTCGAAAGGCAGTTGGGACCCCACCACCGACCGGGCCGCGCTCATCGTGACCCGCCAGAG
>VFJN01000171.1 GCA_009886035.1 Actinomycetota bacterium | reverse complement strand
TCCCGGTCGGGCCGAGAGGATTCGAACCTCCGACCTCTTGACCCCCAGTCAAGCGCGCTAACCAAACTGCGCCACGGCCCGGGATGGGAAGGAGGAACCTACCAGATACGGGGGCATGGATCAGATGCTGTGCACGACCCACACCAGACCCTGCACCAAACGGTAACCCAAGTAGATCACCGTGATGCCGATGAGGAGTTTGAAGTGCCACGGTGCGCCTTCGCGTCCGAAGCGGGAAACTTTTTCGGGTGCGGGGACTTCGGCCACCTGGTAACCGCAGGTAGGGCAACATCCCTGCTCGCTCAGGCTGTTGGGATTGTAAAAGCGGTCACACGGATCACAGTGGGGCACAGCCCGTCCTTTCCTCGCCACTCCCAGCCTTACTGATCACACCTTCCGCACCAAATGAGCGTTACCAATCACACGGGGGGCACGCCGTGACGACGATCGGAGAAGTGCCGGTCCTTCCCCGTCGCCATCCGGAGACGACGGATCAATTCCCCCCGTACATCCGGAAAGTCGACGACGGCATCGATAACCAGTTCTGAGACGAGGCGGTAGAGATCTACGTCTTGCTCATAGAGCCGACGCTGCTCCTCCACGAAAGCCTCCCGCTCGGTCGCATCGGTCATAGCGGCGATCTTGTTGGCAAAAACGGCGTTGACGGCCGCCTCCGGACCCATCACGGCGATTTTAGCGGTGGGCAGCGCAATGGTGGCGGTGGGTTCGAAGGCCGGACCACACATGGCATAGAGGCCCGCCCCATAAGCCTTGCGAACCACGACCGACACCTTGGGCACGGTGGCCTCGCTCACGGCTGTCACCATCTTCGCCCCGTGGCGAATGATGCCCTGGCGTTCCACCTGGGTGCCGATCATGAACCCCGGGACGTCGGCCAGAAAGACCAACGGCACATTGAACGCATCGCACCACCAGATGAAGCGGGCCGCTTTATCGGCGGAATCCACGAAGAGAGCGCCCCCGAGAGCCATGGGGTTGTTGGCCACGATCCCCACCGGAGAGCCATCAAGCCGACCCAGTCCCACAATCAGTTCCGGCGCGAAAAGTGGCTTCACCTCAAAAAAACTGTCGCCATCCACGATCGAATCGATGATGGTGTGCATGTCGTAACCCTGGGTATCCACGGCGGGCACCATAGAGGCGCTCAAGACCTGCTTCGGTGGCCCGGCGGCGTAACTCGGGGGCGGCAGTTTCCAGGTGCTCGGGAGGTAGGAGAACACCGCCTGGGCTTGGCTGATGGCGTCGGCATCATCGACGGCGAGGTTGTCGCCACACCCGGACACGGTGGCGTGCATGCGGGCACCCCCCATTTCCTCCAGCGTCGCCTGCTCTCCCACCACCATCTCGGCCATGCGGGGAGAGCCCAGGTACATCGAGGCATTGCCCTCCACCATGATCACGATGTCGCAGAAGGACGGGATGTATGCCCCCCCGGCCGCGCTGGGACCAAACAAACAACAGATCTGGGGCACCTTCCCGGAAAGCTTGACCTGGTTGTAGAAGATCCGCCCCGCCCCGCGACGGCCCGGAAACAACTCCACCTGGTCGGTGATGCGGGCCCCGGCAGAATCGACGAGCCAGAACACCGGTACCTCATGCCGGAGCGCATACTCGGTGAGGCGCACGATCTTCTCGACGGTACGCGCCCCCCAGGAGCCGGCCTTCACCGTGGGGTCATTGGCCATGACGCACACCGTGCGCCCCTCGACCGTGCCCATACCGGTGACCACGCCATCGGCGGGCAGGTCCTCAGCCATGGTGTTGGCCAGTAAGGCATCCTCGACGAAGGAGCCTTCGTCGAGGAGGAGGTCGATCCGCTCCCGCACGAAGAGCTTGGACTGACGGGCCAACTTGTCCGCTTCTTTATGGAGGTTGCCCCTGAGCGCCCGCTCGGTGCGTCTTGATAGTTCGGGATCCACTCCCCTACCCCCTTCGAATCGCCAGGATGGCGACGTCGTCGGTCATGGGTTCGGTAGCGAAATCCCGGGCGGCTTCGAGGAGGGTCTTACACAGTGTCTCCGGCGGCACGCCAGGATCGCGCCGGAGCATGTTGGCCACTCGTTCCTCACCAAAGAGCTCTTCACCGGAGCGAGCCTCGGCCAAGCCGTCTGTGTAGAGGAGAAGAAGGTCGCCCGCTTCGAGCGGGATTTCCCGACTCATGTACTCGCCGGCGGGGTCGAGCATCAACAAGGGCCCGGTCGCCCGCAGCGGCCGCACCTCCCGGTCGTGCCACAGCCAGGCAGCGGGATGGCCGGCGGAAGCCACCCGTAAGGTGGCGGCCTCCGTATCGAACACGACAACACAAATCGAGATAAATTCCTCGAACCGCTCAAGTGACGACATCTGGCGGTTGAGCTCCTCCAGCGCCTGGGCCGGGTCGCGGTACTGTCGCAGGAAAACCCGCAACAGATACTTGGCCTGGAACGCCGTGATGGACGGCTCGATGCCGTGCCCGGTGACATCGCCGATAACCGCCGCGATGCGGGTGGGGGCCACCCGGAACACGTCATAGAAGTCGCCCGCCATCAGACCGGTGCCCGCCTGGTACAACCGACCCAACTCGAAGCCTTCGAACTGCGGCAGTTCCTCGGGGGCGAGGCGGGCCGCCCAGCGCCGCGGGGCCAGATTCTCCTGGGAGAGCACCTCCTCTGCTCGACGGCCGAGGAGATCGCGGTCCTCGGCCAGCCGCGCGTCACGACGGAAGTGGCGACCAAGGACGACCGTGGCCCCCGCCGGCACGAGAACCAACAGGAAGGCACGCCCCTCGTCGGACGGGCTCAAGATCGCCGTGATCGCCGCCGCCAGGCAGACCGCCAGGTAGCAGACGACGGCGTGCATCTCTCGCTGGTAGGCCGAACGGGCCAAGACGGAGGCATCCGCCGCTGGCCCGGCGTCGGCCTCGATCCGGCGCCACACCATCCGCATGCGGCGCGCTGACCGGTACCAGAGGACCGACGCAGCGAGGGCGGCCAGAGCCACGACCGCGAAACCAGAGACACGCACGACCGGAGGCTACCGGGCCAACTAGTAGCGGGGCCGATCTGTGGTGGTCAGGGTTGTCCGGGCACGGCGGTGCGCTCACCCGTCCAGTTGCTCACATCTACCCCAAGCTGCTTCATCCCGTAGATCACCGCTTTTGGGTTGATGGTGGCCGGAGCCCAGTCGTACTGCCACATTCGCTCGTCGCCGGTGGCCTTCACAAACAGGGTGGTCTGTTCGATCGTGAGCAGTACCCCGCGACGGCTCGTGGTCCGTTCGTAACGCTCGG
Source organism: Actinomycetota bacterium (assembly GCA_009886035.1). GTDB lineage: Bacteria > Actinomycetota > Acidimicrobiia > Acidimicrobiales > VFJN01 > VFJN01. Next base: position 24,266 of record VFJN01000171.1, on the reverse strand, counting down.
CATGGTCGGCGTTGAGGACAAAATTCATCGAATCGCACTGGTGCACGATGTCGTCGTTGTTCCAGTCCCAGGGGGTGGAACTGATGTGAACCAGGGCGCCATCAGTTGGCGAGACGACGCCGTCTTGCGCCTGCAGTTCCACCGGCGCCAAGCAGCAGGCGCAATAGCTTCTCAACGTGAGGGTCGTTCCGGCAAAGGGCGGCATTTTTGAGATGGCCACCGATTCGAGGGCACAGCCGGCGTAGGAATGGAACGTGTCACCGATCCACACCTCCACCTGACTCGGGAAACTAGAAAATGGCTGGAACTTCAGAAGGTTGCAGTTCACCGAGTTCTGATCCACCACGCAGATGATCCCAAGCTGCAGTTCCTTGTAGGCCTGCACGATCTCCCGGCGGTCCAATCCGGTGGCCTCATGGACCACCCGTAGGTTCGGGCCCCGGCCGTTGCTGCACCAGTGCTCATAGACAAACTTGCGCAACTGCTTAGCCGGAGCGGAGAACTCGAAGGACGGTACGTTCTGCGGCATAGCGGAGTCTGACACACGCCCGGATCGCTACTGTGGAACCGATGACCCCGCTGGAGGTGGCCACGGCCCGCGCCCTCACCCCCGGTTGCGCTGAGGTCTTGCACCTAAACCACGCCGGTGCCTCCCTCATGCCGCAGCCGGTTCTCGACGCCGTCATCAGCCATCTCGAACGGGAGGGGCGCACGGGCGGCTACGAGGCCGCCAACGAGGCGGCCGCCGCCCTGGCGCACACGTACAACGCCGTGGCTTCCCTCCTTGGGTGTGCCGCCAGTGAAGTGGCCCTCACCGAGTCGGCGACCCGGGCATGGGACGCAGCCGTGTACTCGCTTCCGATTGCCCCATCACAACGTGTGCTCATCAGCCGGGCCGAGTACGCATCCAACGCCATCGCCCTGCTGCAACTCTGCCAACGCACCGGCGCCGAGATCCTGTTGGTGGACAACGACCAGCACGGCCAGATCGACATCGAGGCCCTGGCGGAGGCCCTCGCCCATCACGATGTGGCGCTGGTTTCGCTCGTTCATGTGCCCACCCAAAGTGGCCTCGTGAATCCGGCGGCGGCGGTCGGTCACCTCTGCCAGGCCGCCGGGGTCACCTTTGTGCTCGATGCGTGTCAGTCGGTTGGGCAACTTCCCCTCGACGTAACCGAGCTGGGCTGTGACGTACTCACCGGCACCGGTCGGAAGTTTCTACGCGGGCCGCGCGGCACCGGCTTTCTCTACATGCGCCAGGCGCTCTTGGAACAGGTGGAACCGGTGATGCTCGATGCCCATGCCGCTGATTGGATTGCCCCTGATCGCTTCACCATCCGTTCCGATGCCCGGCGCTTCGAGAACTGGGAGTGCAACCTGGCGGCCCGCTTAGGCCTGGGGGCCGCCATCGACCATGCTCTGAGCTGGGGGGTGACGAACATCGCGGCCCGTAGCGAAAGGTTGGCGGCGGGCCTGCGGGCCCGCCTCGCTGAGATACCCGGCGTCACCGGACACGACCGAGGTGAACACTTGTGCGCCATCACCACCTTCAGCGTGGCCGACATCGATCCGACGGTCATCCAGCAGCGCCTGCGAGCCGAGGCCGTCAACGTGTCGGTGGGGACCGCCAGTTTTGCCCGACTCGACCTGCCGCCGCGCGGCCTTGAATCGGTAGTGCGCGCCTCGGTGCACTACATAACGACCGAAGACGAACTGGACCGCTTCGCGGAGTGCATCAGGACGATCGCTTCCGCACCCGCATCTTGATGGGGGTGGCACCGAGATCGAAACCTTCACGCAGCATGCGCTCCAGATAACGCAGGTAAGTGGGCGGAATCTCGCGATTCGAGAACAGGGTGAAGGTGGGCGGGTCGACGGCGGCCTGGGTGGCGTAGAGAACTTTCACACCGTGCGGCCCGGGCTGGGCTTGCTGGGCCGACCGCATGACCTCGTTCACCCGCCGAGTGGGGACCCGCCGGTGGTAATCCTCGATGCTCAGCGACAGGGCCGGCATCAGTTTGTGCACGCCCTTGCCGGTGAGCGCCGAGATCTTCAGGACGGGGGCCTCGCCGATGAAACGAAGGCGCTCTTTCACCTGGTAGTCGAGGTCGGCCCGGGCTTCGGCATCGGGCAACAGTTCGTGCTTGTTCAACAGCACCACCACGGGACTCCCCGATACGTCGATACGCTCGGCGAGACGCTGGTCCTGGGCGGTGACCCCCACGGTGGAGTCGATCACGAGGAGCGCCACATCGGCCTGATCCACCGCCTGCAGCGCCCGGACCAGCGAGTAGTACTCGGTGCCTTCATCGATCTTGCTCTTGCGGCGCATGCCGGCGGTGTCGACGAAGCGGATCGGTCCGTCCTCGGTCTCCACCACGGTGTCCACCGCGTCGCGGGTGGTACCGGGCATATCGTGCACGACCGCCCGCTCTTCGCCGATCATCCGGTTGAAGAGCGTCGATTTTCCTACATTGGGCCGCCCCACCAGGGCCACTGAGAAGATCCGCTCCCCCTCCTCGGGGTCGGGCGCCTCCTCGGCGGTGGAGGGGAGCAACGCCACCAACCGATCGAGCACATCACCGGCGCCGCGCCCGTGGAGGGCGCTGATCGGATGGGGCTCACCGAGACCGAGAGACAATGCCTCCCAGATGAGGCCTTCCCGGCCGGAGTCGTCCACCTTGTTGGCCACGAGGAGAACGGGGCCTTTGGCCAGCGTTCGCACCACCGTGCCGATGCGACTGTCGTCTTCGGTGATTCCGGTGACCGCATCCACCAAGAGGAGGACCACATCAGCTTCCCGAATGGCCTGCTCGCTCTGGCGTGACACCTTCTCGTCGAGCGATGACCCACTGGCAATCCAGCCGCCGGTATCGACGAGGAGAAACGGAACACCCTGCCATTCCGCCTCTACTTCCTTGCGGTCGCGGGTGACCCCCGGACGCTCCTCCACAATGGCTACGCGCTTGCCGATGATGCGGTTCACGAGGGTGGACTTGCCCACGTTTGGGCGACCCACGATGCATACGATCGGCAGCGTCATCGGGTGGCCACGAAACTGCGGGACGGATCGGCCAGGGCCACGCGCAGCGCATGACCATCGGTGGCCACGATCTCTACCGGGCGAGGAAGATCCTCCGGGCCGGTGCCATCCAAAAAGCGTCCGTTGGAGAGGCACACATCCGGCAACAGGTAGCGATGGCCGGCCGGTTCCGCGGCCAAGGTGCGGGCGATGTCTTCCCCTACCAACAACCCCGTAACACCGGTGGTGCCGCCAAAGAAGCGATTGTCAACGGTGACGAGACGCACATCGGTGCGCCCGAGGCGGGCGACGAGGGGGGCGAGCACGCGAGCGCCGTACGTGCTCGTCAAAATCCCGACCGGGGCGTGCCGTGAGGGGCGGACCTGCAGGAGCTGACCGGCGGTGGCCCGGATGCCCCGATAGGGCTCGTAGTCGGCGTCGGATGACCCCGAGCCATCGGCCCAGGCGAAGAACCCCGCCTGGGTTCCGGTGGTCGGGGCGGTCTCGTCGAAGAATTCTCGTTCGAAGGTGCAGGCCATACCCACCCCGTCTTCGTGCATGGCGAAGGATTCGTAGGTTTCAGCCGACGGGAACGGTCGCTCGGCCAGGAGGTAGTACTCGTCCCCCACGAAGGCCAACCGTCGCCCCAACACACGCTGATAAACGTCCTGCCAGTCCTCCACGCAATCCACCACTGCTCCGGCTTCGGCCCGCGTGTGGGCGCGCATGCGCGGCTCGGTGTTGTAACGGCTGATCCCGAGCGGTACAACGCACAGGGAGGCCAGTTCGGGAAAACGGTCGAGCACCCCCGCAAGGGTGTCATCGAGAACGGCCCCGTCATTGGTCCCCGGACACACCACGATCTGGCCGTGCACCTCGATGCCGTGGTCGAGGAGGGCCCGCAGCCACCGCAGGCTGGTGGCACCCCGGCGGTTCCGTAGCATGGCGGAGCGAACCTCAGGGTCGGTGGCATGGATCGACACATTGAGCGGGCTGAGCCGCTCGGTGATGACCCGCTCGAGGTCGGCCTCGGTGAAGCGAGTGAGGGTGGTGAAGTTCCCGTAGAGGAAACTCAGTCGGTAGTCGTCGTCTTTGAGGTAGAGGCTCTCCCGCAACCCGGGCGGTAATTGGTAGATAAAACAGAACTCGCAGTGGTTGTCGCATGTGCGGACTTGGTCGAAGAGGGCCGACTGCACATCGATGCCGAGCGGTTCCCCCGCTCGCTTGCTCACCTCGAGGGTGATCTGCAACCCGCCGCGCTGAATGTCAAGGATCGGGTCGGCGTCGTCGACCAAAAATCTCCACTCGATGATGTCGCGTGGGGCCACCCCGTCGATCGAGATGACCTCGTCGCCGGGAGCCACTCCTGCGTCGTGCGCCGGCGATGAAGCCGCCACGGTGACGACACGAGGAAAGGGCATCGGACCAGGCTACGGCTCCAAGAGGGTGAACCCGCAGTTAGCCTTGTCCTCCATGGCTGTCGACAAGGTACTGCTGGCGTCTCCCCGGGGTTTTTGTGCCGGGGTCGAAATGGCGATCAAGGCCTTGGCCTGGATGGTGCGGGCTTTTGAGCCGCCCGTTTACTGCTACCACGAGATCGTTCACAACCAGTTGGTGGTGGATCGTTTTCGAGATCTCGGGGTGATCTTCGTGGACGACATCGCCGAGATTCCGGCCGGACGTCCGCTCATGCTCTCCGCTCACGGCTCCGCCCCCGAGGTGGTCCTCGCCGCCCGAGCCAGTGGGGGCTACGTCGTGGACGCCGTGTGTCCGCTCGTGACCAAAGTGCACCATGAAGTGAAGGTGCGAGCGGCCAAGGGCTTCCAGATCGTCTACGTGGGCCATGAGGGCCACGAGGAGGCGGTGGGAACCATGGCGGTGGCCCCCGACTCGGTGCATCGGGTGGAGTCGATCGAGGAGGTCGATGCCCTGCCGATGTTTGACCAGCCCGTTGCTCTTCTCGCCCAGACCACCCTCTCGCACAGCGACTGGGCAGCGGTGGCCGAGCGTGCCGCGGAACGATTCCCGGATGTTTGGCAACCCGGCAGCAGCGACCTTTGCTTCGCCACCACCAATCGACAGGCGGCGCTGGGGGCGATTGCCGCCCGCTGCGATGCCGTGATTGTGATCGGTTCCGCCAACTCGTCGAATACCCGCGCTCTTGAGCGACTGGCGCGTGAGGCGGGCACCGCCGTGGTGTGTCGGGTGAACCATCCTCGCGAGATTCCCTCTGGGTTGACCGGCATCGTCGGGGTGACCGCCGGTGCCTCGGCACCGGAGGAATTGGTGGAGGCGGTTATCGCCCATTTGGCACCGCTCAACGGGGTGGAGGAGGTCCGCATCACCGAGGAAGATGAGTATTTCCCGCCCCCTCGTGAGCTACGCGACCTCCTGACCTCGGTGGACCTGCTCGCCACCTTGTCGCTGGGCGGCAGTGTGGAGGCTCGGCCGCCCTTGCGGGATCGAGCCCTTGCCGCCAGTGATGTCCTCGAACAGCTCGCCTAACGCCGGCGGGACGCCTCGGAGCTCCTCCAGGACCTATTGGCCAGGCCCGGCCGGTGGCTATGATGAGGGGATGTCATTCCGGAGCATGGACACCTCGACGGCGCAGGAGTGGGCCGTGATCGGCCAAGAGACACGGGAAAATCAGCCCCGGGTTGCCAATCGAGTGTTGGACCTGCTGCGCTCCCTCAGCGAGATCACCGACGGTTTCGCCACCGATCAACTCACCCACTGCCTTCAGACCGCCACCCGGGCCGAGCGTGATGGGGCCGACGATGAGGTCGTCATCGCCAGTCTGTGCCACGACATCGGGAAGGCCATCAGTGTGCCCGGTCATCCCCAGATCGCGGCGGCCATCCTCAAGCCCTACGTGCGGCCTGAGGTCCACACCATGATCCTCGTGCACCAGGATTTCCAAGGCGCTCACTACTACCACCACTTCGGCGGGGATCCGGACGCTCGGGAAAACCATCGCGACGCCCTAACGGATGCAGAGTGGCGGCTGGCGGAGCAGTTCGCCGACGACTGGGACCAAAAGGCATTCGACCCCGATTACGACACGCTCCCCCTCGAGCACTTTGAGGCACGGGTACGGGAACTGTTCGCCAGCGCCAAACTCTTCTAGCGCTGCGTTTCCGCCACCCGAGTCAGGGCGTCGTCGAAGCAAGCCTGCAGTTCGGTGCGCAACCGTGCCGTGAGGGCGCTCACGGCACTACGGGGTACCCGGCCACCGGGAGTCTTGGCCGGTGGCGGAATCGGAGCGCCCACCACGATGACCAGAGGCGAGCGATGGAGCCTTCGTGACCCCTTCGCCAGCGCCAACTCGCTCCCTCCGATGCCCATCGGGACAATCGGTACGCCACATTTGGCCGCCACGTAGGCGGTCCCGTCGAAGAGTTCGAAGATCACCGGGCCCTCGTTACGGGTGCCCTCGGGGAACATGACGAGCGGGTTTCCGCCGTCCACGATGTCGAGACAGGCCTTCATCGCGTCGCGATCTGTGCTGCCTCGGTGCACCGGGAACGCCCCGAGCAGGGAGACGAACCGGCCCAGGATGCGAATCTTCCAAATGCTGTCCTTACCCATGAACCGCATGGGCCGATCCGTGACGAGCGACGAGAGGGCGAAGTCGATGTTGCTTCGATGTACGGGAGCCAGCACAAAGGCCCCCGAGGCGGGAATGTTCTCCCGACCAATCACCTGAGTTCGGCCCACCACCTTGAACACCAATACGAAGGCGCCGCGGACAACGGCATAGCTCATCCGGGTGGCCACACTGGGTGGACCCGTCCAGATCCTGATGTCGTCCCCGGGAGGCGGGCTAGTCATCGAGGGCCCGGGCGATGATGGCCACGATCTCCTCCACCGAGAGGGATGAGGTGTCCACCACGAAAGCATCACCGGCAACCACGAGAGGCGATGTTTCGCGGCTCTGGTCCAGGGCATCCCGGCGGGCAATGTCCACCGCCACCGTCTCGTAGTCGAGATCACTCACCTCCTTGGATCGTCGTTCGGCCCGCACCTCCGGGTCGGCCGTGAGATACACCTTCAGTTCGGCATCCGGGAACACCACACTGCCAATGTCGCGGCCTTCCACCACTCCTCCGCCGTGGCTCCCGACCCATTCCCGCTGGCGCCGCACCATCTCGGCCCGTACGACGGGGTTGGAGGCCACCACGCTGACCGCCCGGCTCACCTCGGTGCCCCGTATCTCGATCGTGGCGTCTACCCCGTCTACGGTCGCCGCCTGCAGGCCGATCTCCATCACAATGTCGCCGACGATCCGGGCCACGACATCGGCGTCGGCCGGATCGATGCCACGACGCATGGCGGCGAAGGTAACGCATCGGTACATCGCCCCGGTATCGAGGTAATCCAGCCCCAGGTAGACCGCTAAGGCGCGTGCCACCGTGGATTTTCCCGACCCGGCCGGCCCGTCGATAGCGATGATCCTCACGGCCGTCGTACCATAGTTCCCGCCCCGGGTGGCCCCGAGAGCTCATCCAACATGGTCCAAAACCGCGGGAAGGTCTTGGCCACACAAGCCGGATCGGCGATTCGAATTCCCGCCACTCGCAATCCAACCAGGGCGAAGGCCATGGCCATGCGATGGTCGTCATAGGTTTGGACTGTCCCCGGACCAACCGGGCCGGGCCGCACTGTGAATCCGTCGGGCTGCTCGCCGGCATCCACGCCGAGGCGCTGCAACTCGGTAACCACCGCCCGGATACGATCGGTCTCCTTGCCTCGAATGAAACCGATACCGCTCACCTCAGTAGGACCCTGAGCGAAGGCCGCCACCACCGCCAGGGTTGGGGCGGTGTCGGAGACGTGGGCCATGTTCGTCGCAATGCCCAACAGTTCGCCCCGCCCGGTGACGGTGGTGGAGGTTGCGCCCCGCTCTACTTCCGCTCCCATTTGTTCCAAGAGGTCCACGAACGCGAGGTCTCCTTGCCCCGAACCTGTCCCGAGTCCCTCGACGGTCACCGAACCTCCCACGAGGGCCGCCGCCGCAAAGCAATAAGAGGCGGCGCTGGCATCAGGTTCCACCACATACTGCGTGGCGCGGTAGGGCTGAGGGGCCACCACCCAGGTGCGGTCGTCCTGGTCGACCGTCACCCCGAACGCCTCCATCACCGCCACGGTCATCTCCACATAGGGCCGTGACACGAGATGCCCCTCCAGGTGCACCGTGAGACCCTTCGGCATGGCCGGTCCGGCGAGGAGCAGGCCGGAAAGGAACTGACTCGACACGTCGCCCCGCAGTCGCACCACGCCACCCGTGAGAGAACCCCCGGTGAGCTCCACGGGAAGGTGGCCCGGGGCCCCCACCTCGCGCACATCAGCACCGAGAGTTCGTACCGCCCTCAGGGCTTCGGCCATGGGCCGCTCGCGCATCCGATTGGCGGCATCCACCCGGCGGAGACCGACCCCCAGGCCCGCCACCGGCAGCAGGAACCGGCTGGTGGTGCCCGAAAGACGGGCGTCGACGAGGGCCACATCAGCGGCGGGGCGACCAGCGCTGCCCTGCACCACCACTCGGCCGCTTTCCCACTGCGGCGCGATGTCTACGCCGAGGGCCGCCAAGCCGTCCACCATGGCTTCGGTGTCCTGCGCATGCAGTGCGTTGATGATCTCGCTCGTTCCCTCGGCCAGCGCCGCGCAAACCAGCGCCCGGTTGGTGAGGCTCTTTGACCCCGGCAGGGTGACAATCGCCGCCAGCGGATGGGCAAGCGGGCGGATCGGGAGCGGGTCGGGTAGTGGCGCCAGACTCATTGGAGGGGAAGTACCGCCGGTCGGAAGCCCTGGGCCCACAGTCCGGCGCGCAGTCGCTCGGCCGCCGCCGCTTCTACGATGAGGATCAACACGCCGCGCTCACCCTCACTCGAATGCGCGATCTCGACGTCGGCAATGTTGACATCGAGAGTGCCGGCCAGGGTGGTTACCTCGGCCAGCACTCCGGCCCGGTCGGGAACCGGAATGCGGATCTCGCACAAGGCAACGGTGGCGATCAGACGGGAAGGCAGGTTCTCTCTCGCCGCTCGGGCTTGTTCCAGTAGGGCGAGGAGCGCGTCGCGATCTCCCTCGGCCACCACCGTCCGCACCTCTTGCAACGACGCGATCAGCCCATCGAGGACTTCGACGATGGCGGGTCGGTTTTCCACACAAATATCGGGCCAGATACCAGGGTGTCCCGACGCCACCCGCGTCATGTCGCGGAAACCGCCCGCCGCCAGTCGGAGGAGGGCCCGGTGCTCGTTGCCTCGTTCCTCGGCCAGTTGCATGAGCGCGGCGGCGGTGAGATGAGGCACATGGGACACCACCGCCACCAGCGCATCATGGTGTTCGGGGGCCAAGGCCACCACGTCGGCCCCGAGGTCCACGATGATCGATCGCAGCAGGTTGAGGTGGCGGTCGTCGTTCGTGGGGGTGGGGGTCAGTACCCACACGGAGCCCGCGAACAGGTCGGCGTCAGCCCCGTCGATCCCGTCTTGCTCCGAGCCCGCCATCGGGTGACCACCGATGAAGCGCGGGTGGTTCACGGCTTCCACAATGGACCCTTTCACGCTGCCCACATCGGTGACGATCCCCTCAGTGGAGGCCAGCGCCGCCTCGGCCGCAGCCGGCACGGACCGCACGGGCACGGCGAGGAACGTGATTTCGGCCTCGGGATCGGGGCCAACATGATCAATAGCCCCCATGGTTAGTGCCCGGGCCGATCGGGAGGGGTCGATGTCGGTGCCACTGACGGACCAGCCGCCGCGTCGCAGCGCGAGGCCGATCGAGCCTCCTATGAGGCCAAGGCCGACTACCGCGGCGCGTCGCTGAGTCATCGGCTTACCCGGGCAGATCGTCTCGGAGGCCAATGGCCCCTTCGAGGTAGACGTGCTGGAGATCGGCCCGGGAACGGTCGGTGGTGAGGTGCATCATGACCCGCACGCACCGCTCGGTGCCGCCGATGATCGTCAACTCCTGGGCACAGATGAGGGGGACATCCCCCAACCCCATCTGTCGGGCGGCGGCGGCCGGAAAGACGGAGTGAATGTCGTTGGTGGCGGTGAAGAGGATGCTGATGATGTCGTCATGGGCCACGCCATTGCGGTCGCACATCGTTTCCAGGAGCGTGATCACCCGCTCGTAGACATGGGGTTGGTCGTCCTCCGCAATGGTGGTGGCGCCCCGCAGGGCACGAACGGCGGTGGTCATGCCCCAGAGGTTACCTGCGGGGTCCGGCCACGACCGCACGTTCTAAGCCCCGCACCTCGTCCTGGGTGAGAGGCCGCCACGACCCGGGGGTGAGGGTGCGGTCGGTGAGGGTGCCAATCCGGGTTCGCACCAGACGCTCCACGGGAAATCCAACGGCCTCGCACATTCGTCGAATCTGGCGATTACGGCCTTCGTGGATCGTGATGCGCAGCAGGCGGGCACCGAGTTGGGCCACCTTGGCCGGCTGGGTGACGCCGTCGTCGAGTTCCACCCCCTCGCGCAGCCGACTGATCGCACCGCGGTGCGGTTCGCCCACTACCGACACCAGGTATTCCTTATCGACGCCGAAGGATGGGTGCGTCAGGCGGTGGGTGAGGTCGCCGTCGTTGGTGAGGATGAGCAAGCCCTCACTGTCGGCATCGAGGCGGCCCACGGGGAACACCCGAGGGTTGTTCGGCACGATCTCGGTGACCGTGGGCCGACCGTGAGTGTCGGACACGGTGGTGATGGTGCCGGCGGGCTTGTTCACCAAGTAGTGGACCAGGCCCGCTTTCACGCCGATCTGTGCCCCGCCGATCTCGATGACATCGGTCTCGGGGTCTACCCGACGACCCAGCACGGCCACCTCTCCATTCACGCGTACGCGCCGCCTCTCGATGAGGTCCTCACACACCCGACGGCTTCCCAGCCCGGCCTGGGCCAGCACCTTCTGGAGCCGAACGCCGTCGTCGTCAGGCGTCAAGGACAATCACCCGTCCGGATCGTCGAGGCGGATCTCGTTGAATTCGTCGAGGTGGATTTCTGCGGGCACCCCGGTGGTGTCCCGCGTGGCATGGATGGTCTCGATCTCGTCGAGCCGCTCGCTGAGACTCGGGCCGGGAGGGGGCCGCAACCCCAACTCGAGGTGTTCCACCACATCGGCCCCCGGGACGAACTCACTCAGGGCCGGAAGGTGAGCCAATCCCTCGATCCCGAGGCGTTCGAGGAACAACGCCGTGGTACCGAAGAGCACAGCCTGGCCCACCCCGGGGTCTTTGCCCACCTCGGCGATAAAGCCCCGGACGTGCAACGTTCGCATCACACCATCCACGTTCACGCCTCGGATGGCGGCGACCTGCGCCCGCGACACCGGCTGCTTGTAGGCCACGATGGCCAGCGTCTCCAGAGCCGCCCCCGAAAGGCGAGCCGACTGTCCCTCCAGCACGAATCGCTCGACGTACGGGGCCAGATCGGCGTGGCTCTGAAAGCGCCAGCCCCCCGCCACCGCGACGAGGACAAAGCCCCGCTCCGTCGCCTCGTAGTCGGCCGCCAGGGCCTCGCACACCTCCACGACCTCGGCGGCGGGAATCTCGAGTAACTGGGCCAGCAACTGAGGCTCGACGGGCATCTCCGCCACCATCAAGACGGCTTCGATGGCGCGGCGGGTTTCGGTGGAGGTGGTGGACACGGTGTCAGCCATCGTAGGCGTCGACCCCGGCGAGGTCTTCCAGTTCCGACCGATCGCGGCCCAGCCACACAATCTCGATGTCGCCGAAGCTGCGGGGCTGATCGAGATCCACGAAGCCCTGCTTGAACAACTCCAGCACCGCCAGGAAGCGCACCACCACGTCGAGCCGCTCGACGAGGGCCCCGGTGAGATCCCGGAAACTGATCCTTCCCGCCAGGGGCAACTCCTCGAGGAGTTCGGCCACCGCGTCGAGGACCGATGCCCGGATCGGCGCGACGTGGTCGAGGTCTATGCGCACCACGGGCTTCGGGGTTATCGCCCGGAGGTAGGCGGCGCGCAGGTCGGTCGGGGTGATACCGGCGAGAAGATCGGGGGTGAGGGCGAGGAACCGGTCGTCGGGGCCGGCGACCCGCGGGAAGGATCGGCTGGCCTCGCTCGCCAGGCCCTCCAAGGCCACCGCGGCGTCCTTGAACGTCTTGCACTCCACCAAGCGGGTGAGCAGCATGTCGCGCTCACTCCACAGCGCCAGTTCCTCATCGAGGTCGAGGTCGTCTTCGCCCGGGAGGAGGCGGCGGGTCTTCAATTCGATGAGGGTGGCGGCAATGAGGAGGAACTCGGTGGCCACATCGAGGCTGAAGTGTTCCATCTTGTCCAACTCCGCGAGATAGGCATTCACGATCCTGGTGAGGGAAACGTCGTAGAGATCTACCTGCTCGCGCAGGATCAAGTGCAACAGCAGGTCGAAGGGACCATCGAACACGGGAGTCGTCACCTCGTAGGCCATCGCCGTAATGCTAATCACATTCGTGTGGTTTCGGGAAGGAGGGCCGAGGGTGGCCTCTCCGCCGCCTACCATTGACCGCTGTGACCCCCCGCGTCTTTTCCGGCATCCAACCCACCGGTGAACTCACCCTCGGCACCTACCTGGGGGCGCTCCAACGCTTCGTTCGGGCCCAGACCAGCACCCGTTCGGTGTTCTGTGTAGTTGATCTGCACGCCATCACCGTGCCGCAGGAGCCGGGTCAACTCGCCCAGCGAACCCTCGACACCGCCGCCTTGTACCTGGCCTGTGGGATCGACCCGACCGTCAGCACCCTCTTTGTCCAGAGCCACGTGCCCGAACACAGCCAGATGGCGTGGCTCCTCGAGTGCACCACCAGTTTTGGGGAACTGAGCCGGATGACGCAGTTCAAGGAGAAATCCGACCGGCAGCAGTTCGTATCGGCCGGTCTTTTCACCTATCCGGCCCTCATGGCCGCCGATATTCTCCTCTACGACACTGACCAGGTACCGGTGGGTGACGATCAGCGCCAACATCTCGAGCTCACCCGAGACATAGCCGAACGTTTCAACCATCGCCACGGCGACACCTTCATCGTGCCCACCGCCGATATTCCGGCGGTGGGGGCTCGAGTAATGGACCTGCAGGACCCCACTCGCAAGATGTCCAAGTCCGTCGACTCGCTCCAGGGCACCGTGTTGATGTTGGACGAACCGGCGGTGATCGTGAAGAAGTTCAAACGGGCGGTCACCGACAATGACGGCGAGGTGCGCTTCGACCCGGCGACGAAACCGGGCGTGTCCAACTTGCTGTCTATTCTGGCCGTCGCCACCGACACCACCCCCGAAGCGCTGGCTGGCCAGTACCAGCAGTACGGCCCGCTCAAAGCCGACACGGCTGATGCGGTGGTGGCCCGACTGGCCCCGATTCAAGCCCGCTATCGCGAGTTGGCCGCCGATCCGACGGCCGTGCGGTCGCTCCTCGCCCACGGCGCCGAGCAGGCCCACTCCGTGGCGTCGGTCACCCTGGCGCGCGCCCAGAGGGCACTCGGGCTCGGCTGAGTTCGGGTCAGTCGTCGTCGGCGGCTTTGAGGGCCCCTGCGATGTGGGGCGCCAACGTCCAAACCGAGGCCGGTTGGTGATGCTCTCGTGCCCACGTCACCGTAAGGGGATCACTTCCCGCCATCTCCAAGAGGTCGCCGCCGAGTCGGTCGTGGTGTATGTAGAGCCCTACCTTGCGAGTGATGCCGCGTTTTCGACGCCACTGGGTGGCGGTCTCCGGGCCCGCTACCTTCGCCGCCACGGTGGCGACGACCCGTCCGTAGGTGCGCAGCGAAGACTCGGCCTTGCCCACGTCGTGCAGCAGTGCGGCCGCCAGCACCGGTCGGGTGGCCTCGCTCCCGAGCGCTCGTTCCACGCGCCGAGCCACGGCGGCCGAGTGACGTCGGTCCGGGCCCGACATTCGAACCCATAGCGGTACCTCCGTCGGCAGGAAGTGCCGCAGGACCCACGCCGTCTCCGGGGCCGAGGGGCCGCCGGGACGTAACGACGTGAAGAAACGCTTGACGAGGTGCCCGGGCGAGGACATCAACCGGCTGACTAGGCGTGGTCGATGCAGAAACGGGTGGCGGGCATCGCCTCGAGGCGGTCGGCTCCCACCGGCGTTCCACAGGTTTCGCAAGATCCGTACACGCCCTCATCGAGTTTGGCGAGCGCCCGTTCCACCTCATCGAGTTCGTTGCGGAGTTCGGCGGCCAACAGCTTGTTCTCCCCCTGCTCGGCGGCCACCTGGCCGGAGTCGGCGAAGTTGTCGTCGAAATCAGGGCTGGCGCCCGTGCCCTGCAGGAGGCCCGCCACTTGTCCTTCCAGGCGGGATCGTTCAGCAGACAATTCTTGACGGGCGGAGTTTTCCAGAGCGGGTTCAGACACCCCCTGAGGTTACCGCTCCGCCATCGCTCGGGGGTGCGAAGACCGGTAGACCTCCCACAGCCGCTCATTCGCCACCAGCGTATAGAGCTGCGTCGTGCTGATCGAGGAATGGCCCAGCAACTCCTGTACCGCCCGAATATCCGCCCCGTGGTCGAGCATGTGGGTGGCACAGGAATGGCGCAACACATGCGGACTGAGGCGGCCCTGCAAGCCCACTCGCAGTCCGTGACGGCGGAGCACATCCCAGGCGCCCTGCCGGCTGAGGCGGCCCCCCCGGGCATTGAGGAATACCGCTTCCGCATCACCCCGTCGGGCCCACTGAGCCGGAGCCAGATCAGGGCGTCCGCCGGGGCCTAGCCATGCCACCAGCGCCCGTCCGGCGTGGTTGCCTATCGGAACGATCCGCTCTTTGGCACCCTTTCCGAACGCCCGGATGAGGGCGTCATCGAGATCAAGGTCGCCCATCGACAATCCCACCAGTTCCGCCACCCGCAACCCGGTGCCATAGAGCACCTCGAGGATGGCGCGATCACGCCGCGCGATCGCGCCATCCCCCTGCGGGGAAGCCAGCAGGCGCATGATCTCCGGTTCGCTTAACGCCTTCGGTACGCCGCGGGGCACGCGCGGTAGTTCGAGGTCGGCTCCCGGATCCACGGCGGCGCGGCCTTCCCAGGTGAGGAACCGATGCAGCGCCCGCACGGGCACCAAGGATCGGTTCACCGATGCCGGAGCGAGCCCGCTGTCTTGCAACGCGTGGACATAGGCCACGAGGTCTTGCTCGGTCACCTCCGACAGGGAGCGGTCCTCGGTGAGGAGCCACCGCGTGTAGCGCCGCAGATCGCGCCGGTAGGCGATAATGGTGTTGGCCGAGCGGCCCCGCTCGGCGATAAGCCACGTGAGCAGGTCCTCGGCCTCCAGCGGGAGTTCAGGCCGGTCAGACAGCCCGACCTCCTCGCCGGTCACGCTCGCCGGGCGGCGGTCAGTAACAGCCCGATCACCGTCTTGCCGTCGGTGATGCGTCCATCGTGGATCATCGCCACCGCATCGGCCAGCGGCACCCGCAGCACCGTCATCGCTTCCTCTTCGGGTCCCTGGCGGTGGTGGGGCACCTCCGTCAGCCCGGAACCCAGGAAGATCCACACGGCTTCGTCGCAGAAGCCCGGGGAGTTGTGAAAGGTGGCGAGGTGCTCGAGGTGATCGGCGTGCAGCCCCACCTCCTCGGTGAGCTCCCGATTGGCGGTGATCATTTCGGCTTCCCCGGCCACATCGCGCACCCCGGCGGGAAGTTCCACCAGATAGGCATCCAACGCCGTGCGGAACTGGCGGACGAGCGTGACGGTGCCGTCATCATGGAGGGGGACCACCGCGACGGCTCCGGGGTGGTGCACCATGTCGCGCTCCACCATCGACCCGTCGGGTGTCTCGTAGCGTGCCACGGATACCCGAATCCGAAAGCCGTCGTGGATGAGGGTCTCCCCCCGTTTGGTGAAGGCGCCGGTCATCAGGACCCGGCGGTTACGCCGTAACGGAACGGGACGCAGGGGCGTGGTCGAAGAGATGCGGCGCTCGACCGTTGGCCCGGGCCAACGCCGCGCCGACCATGTCCCGGAATAACGGGGCGGGGCGATTGGGACGGCTCTTCAACTCAGGGTGGGCCTGGGTACCCACCCAGAACGGGTGGTTGCGGAGTTCGATGAACTCCACCAGTCGGCCATCGGGCGAAGTACCCGAGCACCAGAAGTCCGTTTCCTCGAAGCGCGCCCGGTAGCGGGAATTGAACTCGTAGCGATGGCGATGACGCTCCGACACCACGGTGGTTCCGTAGGCCTTGGCCACGAGCGAACCTTCCTCCACCTGGGCCACGTAGGCGCCCAGTCGCATCGTTCCACCCATGTCGGTGACGCCCCGCTGGGTCTCCATGAGGTCGATCACCGGGTAGGGCGTGGTGGGGTCGAGTTCACTCGAGTTGGCTCCCGCCAGGCCCAGCACGTTGCGAGCAAACTCGATGGTCATCATCTGCAGTCCGAGACAGAGGCCCAGACAGGGGATGTCGTGTTCCCGGGCGTAACTAGCAGCCATGATCTTGCCTTCGGTGCCGCGCTCCCCGAAGCCTCCGGGAATGACGATGCCGTCGAGATCCCGTAGGCGGCCCTCGGCCAAAAGTCCCTCCACCTCTTCGGCCTGGATCCAGTCGATCTCTACATCGCAGCCGTGATGAAAGCCACCGTGCTTCAAGGCTTCGACCACCGACAGGTAGGCATCTTGCAGGCTTACGTATTTTCCGATGATGCCAATCTTTACCGTGCGGTCGAGCGACTCCACCTTGTCTACGAGGGCCTCCCATTCGGTGAGATCAGGCTCCCCCGCCTCGAGTCGGAGCAGGTTACACACCGCCGTGTCGAGACCCTCTTCGTGCAGGACAAGCGGGATTTCGTAGAGGTTGCGAGCGTCGGCGGCGTTCACGACGGCATCGATGGGAACGTCGCAGAGGTTGGAGATCTTGCGCTTCAGGCCCTCGGCCAACGGGTGCTGGCTCCGCACCACGATGGCATCGGGCTGGATGCCTCGACCCCGTAGTTCGGTCACGGAGTGCTGCGTGGGCTTGGTCTTCTGTTCGGCCACGATGAGCGGGGCCAGGGTGACGTGGAGGTAAAAGACGTTGTCGCGGCCTACGTCGAGTCGGAACTGCCGGATGGCCTCGAGGAACGGGAGGATTTCGATGTCGCCCACGGTGCCACCGACCTCGGTGATGACAACATCGCGATCTTCCCCCGCTAAGCGGGTGATGCGCCGCTTGATCTCATCGGTGATGTGCGGAATGACCTGCACCGTCTTGCCCAGATAGTCGCCGCGACGCTCGGCGGCGAGTACCGCTGAGTAGATCGACCCGGTGGTGGCATTCGAATCGCGGGTGAGGTTCTCATCGATAAACCGCTCGTAGTGTCCGAGGTCGAGATCGGTTTCCCCGCCATCGTCGGTGACGAAGACCTCGCCGTGCTCAAAGGGGTTCATGGTGCCGGGGTCGACATTGATGTAGGGGTCGAGCTTCTGCATCGTGACCGTCAGGCCCCGCGCCTTGAGCAGACGGCCGAGGGACGACGCAGTGATGCCTTTTCCCAGCGACGACGCCACGCCCCCCGTCACAAATATATGTTTGGTCATCGGGGTTCATCCGCGAGCGAATCGTTGAACGCAGCCACGGGGAAACACCTTATCTTTCGCGGGCGCTGTGGTCGCGCATCGACGGGATACCGGCCCTCCCCCGGTACTCGGTAACCTCAGAGGAATCCATGGCGACTGCTTCCACCACTGCCCCGGCGCCCTCCACCACCCGGACCGACTTGGCCGTGTTGGTCATCCTGGCGGTGGCCGTGCGCCTCCCCGCCTTCACCGCCCCGGCCCATCTCACCTTCGACGACGGTGTCTACGGAGCCTCGGCGGTGGCGATGCGCGCCGGCTGGCGGCCGTTCCGGGAGGTTTTTTCCAGTCAGGGCCCGCTGCACCTTCCCCTCGTCTGGGCCGCTGACCTCCTCGGCGGGCGAAGCGCCAACACCCCCCGCCTCGCCGCGGTGCTCGCCGGGGCGGGCCTGGTCATCGTGACCTATCTCGCTGGACAACTGGTGAGCGATCGTGGGGGCGCGATCCTGGCGGCAGGACTGGTGGGCTTCAGCGGCAGTGTGATGTGGGTCACCGGTCCCCTCTCCTCTGATGGCGTGGCGCTGTTCTTCGCCGGGCTGACGATGCTGCTGGTCCTGCAGTGGCGCCACCACATCACCCTGCGGCGCGCCCTGTGGCTGGGCCTCGCCGTGAGCGCCACGATCTCGGTGAAGGCGCTCTTGCTGCCGGTGGTGGTGCCCGTAGCGCTGGTCCTCATCGCCCACCGACGGGTTGCCCCCATCCTGGCGGCGGCCGGTGTGGCGGTGGGGTCGCACTTGCTGCTCTGGCTCCCCTGGGGGCCGACGGAGGTGTGGGAGCAGTCCTACGGATATCACCTCGAAGCCACGGCCGCTCGCACGCCATGGGCCAACCTCGGCAAGATTCTGAGCACGCTGGTGGATCGGGACCTTCCCCTCGTGTTCGTGGTTCTCGCCGCGATGGGTGGGCTCGTGCTGGCTCGGGGCCGGAGACGCCAACCCGGTGAGGCCGGCCTCACCTCGCCCGATACCTTGCTGTTGGCCTGGTTGGGCACCACCCTGGCGGTACTCATCGCCGAGCAACCCCTCTGGCGGCCCCACGTCTCCGCACTGATCCCGGCGCTGGCCCTGCTGGCGGCCCGCCATCGACCCCCCCGGCCCGTTCTCATCGCCGCCCTCGCCGTCTCGGTGCCTTTGCACGGGGCGCACCTCGGGGATTTGGTGCGCCCCGCTCCGTTCCGAGGGGCCACGGCTGAGGTGGTCACTCGGCTGGCCGAACTTCCGGAGGGGGCCCTGGCTATCAGCGACGATCCCGGGCTGGTGTGGCGCGCCGGACGGTCCACCCCTCCCGACCTGGTGGACACCTCGATCCTGCGCATCGAGGTGGGCCAGATCACCACCGATTCCATCCTGGCCGCCGCCGGGCGACCCCAGGTGTGCGCCGTGGCGGTACGGAGCGCCCAACGGTGGGGATCCTTCCCCGATCTGCCCGCCGGGCTGGCGGCGTTGGGTTATTCCGTCGCCCAGACCGATGAGCGGGGCCGGGTGCTCTACATCGACGAGGACTGCGACCCCGGCTGATCGGCGTGCAGACCCCCGAGTCGGTCGAGATACCGCAGCGGGGGAACCGAGGCGATAACCCGCGAAAATGACACCCGCTCCGCCGCCAGGTTGAGCACAATCAGCACCAGCAGGACTGCGGTGCGCACTGGTCGGCTCGCCTCGAGGACCACGCCCAAGCCGATCACCGCCCCCAACAGGTTGGCCCCGGTGTCTCCCAGCATCAGGCGCTCGCTGAGGTCGGCCCGCAGGAGGCCGAGGGCCGCCCCGAGCACCGGAGCCAGGGCTAGGCCCACCGGGGATGTCCCCGCCGCCAGGGCCAGGGGTACATAAGCGACGAGCGCCACCTTGATCGTTCGCCCCGGAGCGCGGTCGAGGAGATTACCGGCGTTGGCGGCCAGGGCCACCAACGCCGCATCCGCCAACAAGCGGCGGCCGCTCACCTCGCCGGGGGCAGCAGTGAGCACGATCGCCACCACGGCTCCGCCGAAGAGTTTCATCGACCCCGTGGTGAGTCGGCCCTGGCGGAGGGCCCGGAGGTGGCCGGCGAACCCCCGATCGGCCGATGTTCCGACGAGATCGTCCACGATCCCGAGGAAGGCAAAGGCAAAACAGGCGAACAACACCATCGACCGCCACAGGCTGTCGCTGAGTTCCTCGCCGACACCGAACTCGGCGAGGGCGGTCCGGGCTGCCTCCACGACGAGGACGGCCAGTACGATGATCAGCCCCCCGGCGGTGGCGATGGGGTGACCGCGGTAGTTCGGCCGAAGGAGCGCCGGGGCTGAGAGAATGGGGGCGACGGCCCGCTCGAGCAGCACGGCGGCCACGGTCCCGCCGAAAAACAGCAACGCCAGTGCCCCTAGTCCACTACTCATGACGTCTCCTCCTTCCCCTCGACGCGAGCCCCGAGATAAATTAGTCCGGGGACGAGGACGGCGAGCATGGCAGCGGGAACGGCGATGCCGGAGTCATTGAGGGCGTAGCCGACGACGCCGAGCGCTACCAGACCCGGGACCGCCCGGCGCAGGGCCGGAAAGGCCAGGAAAACCGCTCGGACGCGATCGCCCGCGCCCCAAATCACCAGGGCCGCCGCGAGAGCCAGTGGACCGGCGATGAATCGCCAGAGGCTGTCGGTGGAGGCCCTCAGGTTGGCGCTCATTTTTCGCTCCACCACCGTCGTGAACCCGCCGAAGCCATCCGCCCCGATTCGTTCAAAGAGGCGCCCGAGGTGGGATCGGTTGACGGCGGGACGCTGGACGTCGACCCACGCCAGCAGACCGATGATCACCGCCGTCGCCAGGGCCACCATCACCACGCTGCGCCAGCGGATCTTCCACTGGCCGAGGCCCATGGCCACCAACGCGAGGGCGGGGATGCCGGCAAGGGCTCCGCCCACGTCGGCCCCCCACATGGGGGCCACATCAACGAGCAGGACTAGCCCCAAGATCAGGAGCATGGCCCGTCGGCCGCGCTTGCCGGGCCAACGCTCGATGGCGATGCACGCCAGCATGACCCCGGCCACAAAAAAGAAGGCGAAGGTGACGTTGTTGATGCCCCGGAACCGTCCACCCACGATGGGCGAGTCGCCGAACACCGAGGCGAACTGCAACCGAGACCCCAGCACCACCACGCTCACGGTCACGAGCCCGGCGATGAGTCCGTACCCGAGCGCAAGAGGCAAGAGCCACCGCCGCCCCACGGAGGCCCCCAGCGCCGCCAGCATGAGCGAACCGGCGATCAGGAAGAGCCAATAGGCGGTGGCGCCCCATTGGTAGAAGGGAAGGACGGCGGCCACATAGGTGAGCGATGGGAAGGCCAGCAGGGCCAAACCGACGCGGGCCAGCCATGGGTCCCAACTGGGCCATCGGCCCACCCATGACCCCGCCGCCGCCAGAGCCAGCAGGCTGACGGCGATGATCAAGACCCAGGTGGCTACGGCCAGCATGGTGTCTCGGAACAAGGCGGCCGCTTCCCCGCGCGCCAACTCGGCGCGGCGGTCCGGGCCCGAGAGCGACGATGACCGCGCCTGCATGGCGCGCCCTTCGATGCCGGCTTCGGGCATGGGCACTCCAGCGACGGCCGCCAGGGTGGGGGCGATGTCGGCCAGCAGCACGTACCCCTCTCGACGGGTGGTCCCCGAGGTGAGGAAACCGGGAGGGAATTCTCGGGCGCGGATGCCGAAGACCCCTAACCCCGGGTGGGGGTAGGTGAACGGCGCCACCACCACCAGAGCATCACGTTCTGGATCCAGTTGCTCGAGGAGACCAGCCGCCAGCGCATCGGTGGAGCGCAGGGCCGCTACCCGGGCGGCGTCGGCTTGCTCCGGGGTCGCTCGGATCTGGAAGCTCATCACCC
Source organism: Actinomycetota bacterium (assembly GCA_009886035.1). GTDB lineage: Bacteria > Actinomycetota > Acidimicrobiia > Acidimicrobiales > VFJN01 > VFJN01. Next base: position 2,827 of record VFJN01000171.1, on the reverse strand, counting down.
GGCGAAGGTCGGAGGCCTCCACGAGGACCACCGACGACGGGGTGGCACATTCCGCAACGGCGGCCAGCACGGCCGACTGATCGAGCCGCACCCCCCAGGGGGCCGCCGCGTCGGGTTGGAGGAGGCGGTTGTCCACCCGTCCGCAGGGGAGCGCCCCCGAGGCATCAGCCAAAGCGATGGCCGCCTCGGCGTGGTTGGAGGACCCCACCACCAACGGCTCGGTCCCCTCCGCATTGGCCACCACTCCGCGCCGCACGTGCGCCTTCGCCAAAACTTCGCCGAGCGTACCGACGTCACCGTCGAACTCAGCGAGCGCGTTGGCTTCCTGGATCAGGGTCCAGCTCAAGGACACCAACTGGGCGTCGGGGTCGGCGTTCTGTCCCTGTTGACGGGTGTAGGCCTCCCCGGCGGTGCCGTTTCCGTAGGGGGTGCCCACGTCGAACACGTGCCCGGCCACCGCCATGGGTGCCACGGCCCGGGTCCCGCTGCCCATGGTGGCGTAGGCATCACCCGGCTCCGTCACCACATCGGTCACCCGCGTCACGAGGTTGGCAATGGCGCTGTTATCGAGCAAGGCAGTCAGAACGGGAAGGTCGGGGGAATCCAGGTCGTTCCAGGTGAGCCCGGGAACGCTGAGTACCACGACCCGGCGGGCCGGGTGGGCCTCCCCGGCGGAGTGACCAAGCGCCGGGGCACCGGGGGAGATGGCGGCGATGGCCACCAACACCAGGACCAGCGCCCCGGAGCGCACCAGGCGCCTCATGCGATGGGCTCGCGGGCTATGACCGCGACCGTGATGTACACCACGGAGGCGTTCATCACGCCGAGCATCAGCCCAGGGACGGCAATGCCGGAGTCGTTGAGGATGAACCCGAGCAGTGCCACGATCACCAGACCGGGGAGACAACCGCTGAGCGCCTCCCGAATGGGTTGTACACGGGCGGGAGCATGCCACAGGAGATACACCACCACCGCGGCAGCGACGGGGATGAGGACCATCCACGCCGAACCGGTCACAACGCCGAGATTCGCCCCCAACTTGCGGGTAGCGACCGTCTGGAACGCACCGAGGCCGCGATCGCCGATCGCCTCCCCCAAGCGCCCCAGGTGCGTGCGTTGGTCGGCGGGCCGCGACAGATCAACGGCAGCGAGGCCCACCAGAGCCACTCCGGCGGCCATCACCCACCCAACCACCGAACGCCAATGCACGGTCCGTCCCACCATGTACATGACCGTTACCCCCGCGGCTGGGATCAAGGACAACACTCCCCCTACGTCCGATCCCCACATCGGCATCCCGTCGATCACGATGGCCACCAGCAACACGCCAAGGGCCGCCGCCGTCGCGAAACTGCGCCCGGCCAGACGGCGTGAGAGCAGCCCACACAACAAAAAGGCGGCCACCGCGAACTGACCGAAGGCCAGGTTGCCCATGCCCGCAAAACGTCCACCCACCGTGGGTGAATACCCGAACACCGTGTTCAGTTGCAGAGGGGCGCCCAGCACCATGTCCACCACCAGCAGGCCAAACACCAGTCCGAGACAGAGCAGGAGTGGATCGATCGCCGCCCGGCTTCCGAGCGCGGTCGCTCCCCAGGAAATCCCCACCGAAAGGCCGATGACGAAGGCCCAATACGCCAGCGCCGGCGCATCGGCAAAGGGAACGAGGCCCGCGAGGTAGGTGGCTGGGAGGTAGGCCAGCATCGTCAACGCCGCCTGCGCCACCCGGCGTTGGGTTCGCTCGGCACCGCGGCGGAGGGCCACGGCGGCCCCGACCCAGAGCAGGGCCTGCAGCACGACGAATACGATGGCCACCGGAGCTACCATCCGATCGCGGTACCGCGCCGCATCGTTGATCTGCTCGAGGCCTTCGGCGCGGGCCGCGCCGGTGGCCGCACCCGCGCTCGCTCGCTCGAACCGGCGCCCCTCCATGGAGCCGGACCGAGGCACCCCGACGATGCTGAGGATCGTGGGAGCGATGTCGACGAGCGTGACCAACCCGGCCCGGCGTGTGCTCCCCGAACGCAACAGGCCGGGGGCCTGCCCGGGGGTTCGCAACCCTGCCACCGTCAGTTCCACTGTCCCGGCACGGTGGTAAGGCGACACCACCAAGACGGTGTCGCGTTCGACGTCGACCGAAAGCAACATCTGACCCACCAGCGCATCGGTATCGATGAGCGCCTGCCGGCGGAGGGCCTCACGCTGGGCGGGTGCCGTGAGCGACCCGTAGCGGTTCGCCCGAGCCAGATCGGACCCTTCCACCAACACCACGCCACCCTGCCCCCACGCCGCCGAAAAAGCCGCCCGAACCGCATCCGGGTTGTACCGCACCCCGAAGGGGGCCGAGGGATCCCGTTGCAAAAGGGCCGCCGTGACCGCTCCGGCGGGCACCCAACCGGTCTCATCGACGAGTGAGATGGCCGCCTCGCGCTGGTAATCGAGTTCGCCCGGTACGAGCTCGTCCCGGTTGGTGAGGGAGCCATCGGCGTTGGCAATGGCGGCTCGGGGCACGTCGGCCTCGGCCAGGGTCTGCCCGAGCGCGCCGAGATGGGCGTCGTAGGCGAGGTCGGCGTTCACGCGAACCAAGTTGGGGAAGTCCAGGGCCACCAACCCCGTATCGACCCGTACACCGGTGGTGCGCGCAAAGATCGCGGAGGCGGGGGTCGTGAAAAAGTTCTCCGTGGCCGCCAACACTTCCCCACTACGCATCCCACCCAGCGCCCGGCTGCCGGCGCTCACCGCCGCGTACCCATCACTGGCGTTGGTTTCGGAGGTGATATCGCGCACCGACATGGCCGCCACTGCCGAGCCGTTTAGGAGCGCGTCC
>VFJN01000086.1 GCA_009886035.1 Actinomycetota bacterium | reverse complement strand
TAGCGGCCTGGAATGTGTTGCCAAGGTAAGTGGTGCCGAGCACGGCGGCGATCACCACCATGCGGGCTCCGCCAAAGATCCGTGAGACCCCGGCGGCGGCCCCCATGCCGGCGGCCGATCGGGCCGGACTCGGGGAGGCGCCCACGGGCGCCTGGTTCACGTCGGAGACCACGCGGGGAGCACCGCGTCGGCATCGGGCCCGTAGCCATAGTGAGCCGGGATGACCCTTGGGGTGCCGGCGAGCGCCAGGATGGATGCCACTCGACCCTCCGTCCGATCGGCGTTGTCGACGATGGCGATCTGTTCAATCGTCGGCGGTTTCAGCGAGGCCCTGAGGGCCACGCCGCGCGCCAACCCGTCGGCGCGGGGAGCGAACACCTCGGCTACCACCATGCCGCCGGCCGCGTTGGTGGCGACGACGACCGGGGTGAGATCGTCGGTCAAGCCGCTGCCGGTCACCACGAGCACCCGAGCCCCCCGCCCGGCCAGGGTTGTGAGGGCAACCCCATCATTGCCCTGGTTGTCAAAGGTAAGGAAGCCGGCTTCGATCAGGGCGTTGAGGACCGGTGTGCCACCTTCCTGACCCGGGGGGCTGGCCAAGTCCGGCGCCGGGCTTTGCGCCAATTCCCCGCTGATGGACGTCCAGGCCTCCGTCCAGAGTTGGTCGGATTTCGCATCGTTGGATCCGCCGACCAATTCTCGCATGGCGGCGAGGTCTTCCTTGGTGGTGAGGTTGCGGTTTGGCTCGACCCACACCACTCCGGGCACGATCCCGCCGGCTTGGCGAGCCAAGCGAACCGACTCAGCCACGGCGACCGGCTCCACGCCGCGCATTGCCACCACCAGAACGGGGACCCCCGTCAGGCGATCACTGACGGCGAAGTCGGCGCTGGGGGTTATGTAGCCCCGGGCTTGTTCGAGTTCGATCTCTAAGGCATCGTTCTCCGCTTTGCGATCATCAAGATTCCCCGACACGCGGTCGATCCGGGTCTGGAGGTTGTCCACGAGGGCACGATCAACATACGTGGATCCCACCAGTATCCCGATGGCCAGGGCGAGGAAAATAGCGGTGATGGACACCACATGGAAGCGGAACGAGATCATGATTCTCCTTGGCCGGTCGGCCGGTCAGAACGTTCCTGTGAGGTTCAGCCAGAACTCGTGCAGCGTGAGCCAGATCCCGTCGAGGAACACGTGCAGGGGATTGGACACGATGATCACCACCACCATCACAGTGAGAGCGGCGGCTACCAACCCAACCAGATCGCGGCGGCGCACATCGGACTCATGCAAACGCGCCACCCCTTTGGCATCCACCAGCATGGGGCCGAGGCGCAAGCGCGTGAGGAACGTGGACGACATTCCCGCTCGCCCTTTGTCGAGGAACTCCACCATGGTGTCGTGGGTGCCCACGGCCACGATGAGTTTGGCGCCGGCTTCGTAGGCCAGGAGCATGGCGGCGTCCTCACTGGTGCCTTCCACCACAAACTCGACGTAGTCCCGGCCGAAGGCCTGCAGTTCCTCGTGGCCGGGGTTGCGGCCATCGGGATGCACATGGTGCACATGCTCCGCTCCGGTGCCCATGGCGGCGACCGAGACGGAGTCGAAATCACCCAGGATGATGTCGGGCTGAAGGCCAAAGTCGAGGAGAGCGTCAGCCCCCCCATCCACACCGATCAACACCGGGCGGAACTCACGAATGTACGTCCGCAAGACCTTCAGGTCCGCTTTGTAGTCCAGACCACGCACCACCACGAGTGCGTGACGGCCGGCAAATGATGTGCGGAGCTTCGGCAGCACAATGGGAGCGAAGATGATTTCTGCCTCGCGTTTCACGTACTCCAACGTGTTCTCCGCGAATCGTTGGAGCTCGTTCCCGATGCCGGCGCGCGCCTCCTCCATCCGCCGAGTGATTTCATCCTCCCCGAGCACGTGCCCGATCCCCACCTCCTCTTCCCCCATCATCACCTGACCGCCGTTGAGGCGAACCAGCAAACCGTCTTCCACCCCATCCATGATCGATGGGCCCACGTCGTCCACCAGGGTGATTCCTGCCATGACCAAACGCAGGGGGCCGCCGTTGGGGTATCGCCCGGTGATGGACGGCGAGGCGTTGATCACCGCCCGCACCCCGGCATCGATGAGGCCGTCGGCGGCGATCCGATCTATGTCGGCGTGATCGATCACGGCGATGTCGCCGGGCTCGAGCCGTTTGATGAGGTCTTTGGTTCGCTTACCCACCCGCGCCCGGCCTTGGACCTCGCCGTCCTGGTTGCGGACCGACCGCGACCAGCGCATCATCGGCCCCGTTCCGAGGCGGCGCTGGCGAGGAGTTCCTCGGCGTGATCGTGGCCGGTGTCGCTTTCGGGAAGCCCGGAGAGCATCCGTGCCAGTTCTCGAACCCGCGCCTCGCCGCCCAGTGTCTCGGCCCGCACGACCGTGGTGGTGCCGTCGTCCTGCTTCACCAACGCCACCTGGGCATCGGCAAAGGCCGCCACCTGGGGCAGGTGGGTGACCACCACTACCTGCTTGTGACGGGCCAACGCCGCCAGTGAGCGACCCACGGCTCGCGCCGCCGTGCCCCCCACGCCGGCGTCCACCTCGTCGAACACCAGGGTGGGCACTTGCGCGCCCACCACCAAGCGCAGAGCGAGCATCGTCCGCGCCAACTCGCCCCCCGACGCCGCTTTGGCCAGGGGAAGCGCCGGTAGGCCGGGGTTGAGGGCCAGGAGAAACGTCACGTCGTCACCGGGATCGGCCGCCCCGAGATGAATGCCCACCTCAGCCCGGGGCAGAGCCAACTCCACCAACCGCGCCCCCACCGCCGCCGCGAGATGAGGCGCGTGTTCTCGCCGGAGGGTTCCCACCACCGCCGCCGCCGCCTGCACCGCGTCGAGGGCGGCGGCCCGGGCCGCATCGGCCGCTTCGGCCCGTTCGGCGTGAGCCTCCAGATCGCCCAAACGCTGCTGGAGTTCGGTGCGCACGGCGAACAGATCGGCCAAGGGCGCTCGTAGGTTGCCGGTGTAGCGGCGACGCAGGTCGGTGAGATCGCGACGGCGGGCCTGCACGATGGCCAGACGGGCGGGATCGGCTTCGGCGCCCCCGAGCCCGCTTCGTAACTCGTGGGCTACGTCGGCCAACTCAACCTCCACGGCCCGCAACCGCCCCACCGCGTCGGCGAAGGAAGGGCGTTCCGCCAACACCCCGAGGGACTGGGCGATGAGGTCGCGCGCCCCGCCATCGGTTCCAAGGGCGGCATCGGCGGCATCGGCGGCATGGCGGAGGGCGTCGATGTCGCCCAGAAGTAGTTCCTCTGTCGCCAGACGATCATCTTCCTCCGGGTCGGTCAGCCCGGCGCGGGCGATCTCGTCCAACTGGAAGCGAAGGAACTCCGCCTCGCGCCGCCGGGCTTGTTCATCGCCCCCGAGGGCCTCGAGTTCGGCGGCGGCCGCTCGCACCGCAGCCCGGGCGGCCTCCAGATCGCTGAGATCCACCCCGGCGAAGCGATCGAGGGCGCGACGCTGACTAGCGGTAGTGAGCAGGCCCACATGGGCGTGCTGGCCGTGCAGGTCCACGAGGGAGGCAGCCTCTTCGGCCAGTTGGCCCGCGGTCACCAGGCGTCCGTTGCGATAGGCGCGGGATCGGCCCGAACGCGGCACCACTCGGGTGAGCACCACTTCGGTATCGCCGCCGACGAAACGCCCTTCTACCGTGGCCTCGCGAGCGCCGGGGCGAACCACGCTGGGATCCGCCCGATCCCCGGTCAGCAGGCCGATCGCCCCCACCACCATGGTTTTGCCGGCCCCGGTTTCGCCGGTGAGGGCTGTCATGCCGGGCCCGAACAGCAAGGAGAGACCATCGATGACGCCGAGGTCGGTGACGGCCAGCTCCGCGAGCATCAGTGATCTACCGCGGCGGTGCCACAGCGAGCGACAGGGCGGGGGCGAGGAAACATGGTGCAGGGGGAAGCGTAGGCGGTACGGGCGAATCGACGGGGATCACCCGAGGCGAGGGCTCCTGGCATCTCCGCCGACCCGTTATCGGTCCTCGAGACCGAACTTTGTTTTCAGCCGCGCCAGGAAATCCCGGGGACCGCCCGACACGAGACGGGCCGTTTGGTGGGCTGCGGTGCACACGATGGCGTCGCCTTCGCCCAACTCGCCGAGATTGCGCCCGTCCACGCTCACGGTGGCGGGGCGGTGTCCCTGAACCACAAGGCGTACCTCGGCGCTGGGCTCGAGTACGAGGGTGCGGTCGAAGAGCATGTGGGGCGAAACGGGTGTGAGCAGGATCGCTCGATGGGTGGGAGCCACGATCGGGCCGCGGGCGGAGAAGGCGTAGGCGGTGGATCCGGTGGGGGTGGCGACGATGAGGCCATCGGCCGCGTAGGTGGTGAAGAACTCGCCGTTCACCTCCACCTCCAGACGCACGGTATGGCCCATCGGCGTCTTCTCCAGCACCGCTTCGTTGAACGCCAGACACCCCGAAGTGGTTCCGTCGGTACGTTCAACGCGCACGGACAGCAGCATCCGTTCTTCTACCGCGCTGGCGCCGCTCAGGAAGCGTTCGAGCGCAGGCAGCAGAACCGGTGGCTCAATATCGGTGAGGTATCCCATCTGGCCCACGTTCACGCCGATGATGGGAACACCGGCGGCCGAGACCATGTCGACGGTGCGCAACATGGTGCCGTCGCCCCCCAGGCTCACCGCGACGGCGAGGCCCGAAGCCAGATCGGCATCGTCACATCCGAGGTCGGCCAGCCCGGCGAGGCCCGCGTCGTAGTGCGGCAGCCGAACGTCGTGGCCGGCTGCCGCCAGCCATTGGGCCGCCTCGCGGGCCAACTCAGCGGCCTGAGATCGCTGATGGTGCAACACGAACGCCACCGTGGCCATCAGCGGGCCACCGCTTCGGCGATGGCCGCATCGAGCATGGTGGCCGTGGCTCTCCCACCGGCGGCCGGCGGTGTGCGGGCATGGATAAGGAACTCGACGTTGCCGTCCGCTCCGGTGAGAGGTGACGCCATAGCGTCCATCATGGCGGCTCCCAGCGCTTCGAGCGCGGCAGCCACCTCTTCGAGGACCCGAGCCCACACCAATGGATCGGTGATGACGCCTTTGCCCCGGGCCGCCTCGACCCGGCCCGCCTCGAATTGCGGCTTCACCAGCGCCACCACATCAGCCCCGGGGTTGGTCAGTGCCACCACCGCCGGCATGACGGTGCGCAACGAGATAAAGGAGAGATCAGCCACCACGAGATCGGCGGGCGCGCCGACGTCGCCGGGTTGCAGATGACGAACGTTCGTGCGTTCATGCACCTCCACCAACGGGTGCGTGCGCAGGCGATGGTGCAATTGCCCGTAGCCCACATCGATCGCCACCACCGAGGCGGCCCCTCGTTGGAGGAGGCAATCGGTGAAACCCCCGGTGGATGCCCCAATATCGTAGGCCCGTCGCCCGGCCACCGCGACCGGGAACCGGTCGAGGGCTGCGGCCAGTTTTTCGCCGCCGCGTCCCACGTAAGGCGCCGGCGGACCGTAGATGTGAATCGGTTCCTCGGGGGCTACGAGGCGGGCGGCTTTGTTGGCGGGAGCGCCGGCCACGGTGACACGCCCCGCGTCGATGTCGGCCTGGGCTCGCTGACGACTGGGCGCCAGACCTCTTCGGACGATCTCGGCGTCAAGGCGGCGACGGGTCAGGGGGAGAGGACTTCCGGAATGGTGCCGACCGCGCTCTCCACGGCGGGAGCCACGGGCGGAGCCATGACCGATGCCGGCGGGGCTTTGGGGGCGGGCGTCTTGCGGGCGACGGCTTTCTTGGCGGGTGTCTTGCGCGCCGGTGTCCTCTTGGCGGGGGTCTTGCGCGCCGTTGTCTTCTTGGCGGGTGTCTTGCGGGCGACGGCCTTCTTGGCGGGTGTCTTCTTGGCGGGGGTCTTCTTGGCGGGTG
>VFJN01000158.1 GCA_009886035.1 Actinomycetota bacterium | reverse complement strand
CCGTTACGGACCTACGCCGACGACCAGGCCGGGCCCGACAACAAACTCTACTCAGACAGCGGCAACGCCGAACGCCTCATAGCCCTCGCCGACGGCAAAGCCCGCTACGAACCCTCCTGGGGCCTATGGCTCACCTGGGACGGCCAACGCTGGGCCATCGACCACTCAGACCTCCAAGCCCAAGAACTCGCCAAAGGGATCGCCGCCCAGCTCCGGACCCGCTCCAACGAGACACGGAACGAGAAGGCACAGAAGGCGTTACACAACTGGTCGATCCGCTCCGAAAACGTCCACGGCATCACCGGCACCATCAAACTCGCCCGCTCGAGCCCCGGCATCGCCATCAGCCACACCCAACTCGACGACGACCCCTGGACACTCAACTGCCAAAACGGGCTCCTCGACCTCCGAACAATGATCCTCCACGCCCCCAACCCCGACAGCCTCGTCACCAAACTCGCCGGCTGCCGCTACGAACCCGACGCCCCCGCACCACACTTCCACCAGTTCCTCACCGACACGTTCCCAGACCCCGAAGTCCTCAACTACACCCAGCGCTACATCGGCTACTGCCTCACCGGCGACGTCACCGAACAACAAATCTCCATGTGGCACGGTGCAGGCCGCAACGGCAAATCCACACTCATCAACATTGTTGCCGCCATGCTCGGCGACTACGCCGTCACCATCGGCCGGGACATCCTCATCGCACAGAAACACGAATCCCACGACACCAAATTCGTGGACCTGTTCCGCTCCCGGCTCGCCGTATGCGTCGAACTCAAAGAAACCGAACGCCTCGACGCCTCCCGCATCAAAGCCCTCACCGGCGGCGACACCATCATGGCCCGCCGGATGAGAGAAAACTATTGGCGATTCCACCCCACCCACAAACTGTTAGTCGCCACGAACCACAAACCCCGGGCCGACGCCAAAGACTTCGCCCTCTGGCGACGCATCCACCTCGTGCCCTTCACCCAGATCGTCGAAGAAACCGATGTTGACCCGCAGCTCGCCAACAAGATCATCGACGAGGAGCTCCCCGGTGTCCTCGCCTGGGCCGCTCAAGGCTGCCTCGAGTACCAGCGACACCGCCTGGCCGCCCCCAAAGCCGTCGTCGACGCCACAGCGTCGTACAAGAACGAGACAGACACCGTTGAACAGTTCCTCACCAACTGCGGGATCCAGGCGGGGCCCAACGTCGCCGGTGAAACCAGTTCCACAGCCTTCAGAGCAGCGCACGACGAGTGGTGCGAAGACTCGGGCGAAAACCCTAGAAGCCACTGGAACAAAGTTTCGGCCCATCTCAAACAGGAAGGCTGCGTGAACCGTCGTGTTCACGGAGGGCGTTTATGGAGCCATGTTTCTATGCCCGGAATCACCCAAGAAACCACCCAATACGACCGCTAACTATAGTTGCCGTGTCGTGGGTGTCGTGCTATCCGGTTAGTTGGTGAAAAATTGAAAACAACCTCTTTACAACGTTTACAGGAACATACGGGTACCCACGACACCCACGACACGCCCCCCGTAATCATTGGCCTCTAAAAAGTGACCACGACACGCCTGGACCGAAACCCCAAACCAAAAACCTGCTCGACCTGTGGCCGGCCACTAAAATCCGGCCAAGATCTGTGCCACTACTGCGGAAGGCTCACCGACCCGTGATCGAAGAAACCTGCACACCCGCCCTCTGCCACTCTAAGTCACTACACCTGGACCGGCTCATCGCCGACCTCGACACGTACAAACTCAAGATCGCCCACCAAAAGATCGTCGAGCTCGAGGAAACCATCGGGCGTCTCAACCGAAGAATCGTCACCGCCAACCACCGGAAGGACCACCGATGAACCCTAAGCAACTCAGATCCGTACTCGTCGACGCCGCCAACACCCTGGACCGCACCGGCGAAACAACATGGCAACGGGCCTCCGAGTGGATAAGGCCAGGGTTCCCACCCTCGAGCGGTGAACGAGGTGGCGGCCCAGGCCCAGGGCAACCCAGCGAACAGCTCACCGACCGCCGAGACGACCAGGCCGCCGGCAGATACTTCGGCGAACTCGTCACCCTCTCAGATCGTGTCGCAAAAGACCTGGCCCGCCTGTCCACCATCCAGACGATCTGTAACCCTGCCACCAACGTCGAGCCCTGCGTGGCTTGTGGCCAGCCGATAGACACGAGGCGTAACGGCCAGAAATACTATGCGACGATGTGTAGGCGGTGCGGGACAGCAAAGGCTTGCAATGGGTAGCAGGCAGTTGTAGCGTTCACGGTAACTACTTTCAGGAGTAGTGACTCAGCGAGGAACCTTACCTCGCTGAACCTCAGAGCCTCGACCAGGCGGCTGGGATGAATCTGCGAAGGTACCCACGCCACTGTCGCTAGGGGACGTGGGTACCTTTGCGTCTCTGATCGAGTGGGTTGCCCTGCTGTCTCCCCTATTCGGCGGGGCAGCCCACGCTCGAGCAGGGGGAGGGGTCAACCATCGCCACCCGACGAGACAGTGGACACAAGTGGCTGACACTCACCAGGCCCTACCGGCTCGCCTGGGCCACCGCCGCCAAGCCCTGCGCTTTGTGCCACGAGGCCATCAACTACAGCCTGCACGCCAGCCATCGTGACTCGCTCACCGTCGATCACATCGTGCCACTCATGCACGACGGGCCGATGTTCGATCCGACGAACTGGCAGCCGGCGCACCGCAGCTGCAACGCATCGAAGGGTGTCTTAGATCGCAACGCTCGGGACAAGCGGCTGGGCCAGGCCCACCACTCGTGGCGTTGGTGACTGTGAACGCTTGTGGATAACTTTAGAAAATTATGCACAGGTTTTCCCCGGGGGGGACGGGTCCGAACGTAAAGTTATCCACAGGAAACGCAAGCCCCTGCTCGGATTCTGTCTCTCTAAGCACGACTTGGCGGCGCTACACCCCAATGAATACGGGGGGTCTGGGAGCGCTGATTGAATAAGATCATTTCGTGCACAAGCGCACAAAGTGCGGCGGCGTGGTCCTGTGGAAATCCTGGGGATAACTTTTGGGTTATCCACAGGGTTTTCAGGGGCTTGTCTGTGGATAAGTCCGGCAGGTTTTCCACAGGTTAGGGGTACATTGTGACTGAGCGTGACGATCTGGAGTTCCTGCGCCAGGCCCTGTTTGATGCGCTCGAGGTCGCCGACGTGGCAGCTAAAGCGAAGATCGTGGGCGAGTTGCGCCAGGTCTTGAAGTCGCTGGCCCAGTTGCCGGACACCGAAGGGGAGATGACGGTCGCTGATGAGATCAACGCTCGACGAACGGCTCGGCGAAACGCAGCCGGTCATCCTTCATCTTCCGCCAAACGTAGCCAGTCTCGCCGCAGCGGAGGAAACAATAGAGCTGGCTAACCGTTTCGGTGTGGCTAACGGGTTCGATTTGTGTGAGTCGCAGAACGTGACGTTGCGGGCGGCGTTGGGTGAGCGGGCGGATGGTTCGTGGGCTGCGACGAGGATCGCCAATTTCGGGCCACGGCAGGGCACGGGGAAGAACGACACGATTGCGGCCCGTGAACTGGCCGGTCTGATCCTGTTCGGCGAGAAACTGATCATTCATACGGCGCACGAGTTCCCGACGGCGAACGAGTCGTTTCTGCGCCTGGTGGCGGTGTTCGAGAACTTTGACGAGTTGCGGACGAAGGTGGCCCGGATCAGGTATGCGAACGGTGAGCAGGGCATCGAGTTCACTAGTGGGCAGCGGTTGAAGTATCGGGCGAGGACTGGGGGGTCTGGCCGTGGGTTCGCCCAGGCCGACCTCATCGTCTACGACGAGGCTCAGCATCTGAGTCGGGAGCACATCGCAGCGTCGGGCCCGGCCCGGCTGGCGGCCCCCAATAGTCAGACTTGGTATGCGGGGTCCGGCGGGTTGAAGTCGTCGAATGTGGCGTGGGCGATGCGCCGGCAGGCGTTGGAGGCTGCGGGTTCCCGGTTGGCGTACACGGAGTCGACGGGTGAGTTGGTGACGGTGACGGACGGGATCATCGAGTCGGTTTCGCCGGCGGCTGACGATGTGGATGCGTGGGTGCGGGCGATGCCTGGCCTGGGCCGCTGGGTTAGCCACGAGTCGATGCAGTCTTTGTTCGAGGATCTGGGGCCGGAACTGTTTGCCCGTGAGTGTCTGTGTGTCTGGGATGCTGAGGATGGCCGGCTGAACGAGGTGGTGTCGGCGGCGGCGTGGCTGGCGAATCTGACGGGCGAGTGTCGCCCTGTCCCGCCGGTGGCGTATGCGGTCGATGTGTCGCCGTACGGTAAGTCTGCAGCCGTGGCGGTCAGCGATGGCTTGTCGGTGGTGGTGGCTGAGCATCGCCCGGGTGTCGATTGGGTGGCGGGTGTGGTGGCGGAGCTCCTCGAGGAGGTACCGGGCCCGGTGTATGTCGATCCTCGTGGCTCGGGGGCGGTGGTGCAGCCGATCGAGGCGTTGGGTGTGGTCCCGGTGCTGGTGAGCGCCGTGCAGTATTCGCAGGCGTGCGGCGGGTTCTTGGCGGCGGTGATGGCGAAAAAGGTTTCGCATTCGGGCCAGAACGTTTTGGATGTGGCGGTCGCTAATGCGACCCGCCGGGATTATGGGGATTCGTGGGCCTGGAACCGTCGTTCTAGTTCGGTGGACATTTGCCCGCTGGTTGCGGTGACGCTGGCCCGCTGGGGGGCGTTGACGATGCCAGTGGATGCACCTTCGGAGATGCCGTTGGTCGCTTACCGATAGGCGCTGCTTGTGGTTCTGATCGCTGTCGCTGTCCTGGGTGCCTGTCTTGTCGTGGCTGGGGTTTCTCTCATTTTTCCGCCGGCGGGTCTGGTCGCTGCTGGGCTGACTTTGATCGCTGCGGCCTATCTGATCGCTGAGGAAGGTGAAGCGTGAAACTGCTTTCACGATTGTCTAAACCCGTTGCTGTTGAGTCCCGGTACACGCTCGAGGACTACGCTTTTTGGGCGCAGCAGGCGTTCGGGTCGTTCGCTTTCCAGGGTTCGCAGTACCCGCTGGGTGTGAGCACGACGGTTCCGCCTACGTCGGCGGAGGGGATCGGGAACAACTTTGAGGCGTATGTCAGTACCGGGTTGAAGGGCAACGGGATCGTGTCGATCCTTGAGTCTGTCCGGTTGCAGGTTTTTTCGCAGGCCCGGTTTCAGTGGCGGCGGAGAAATAACGGGAGGCCGGGCGACTTGTTCGGTACTGCGGAACTCGCCCAGTTGGAGATCCCCTGGCCCGGTGGCACGACATCGGATCTGTTGATGCGGATGCTGTTGGACGCCGACCTGGCCGGAAACAGTTTCACCCTGAAAACCGAGATGGGTTTGCAGCAGTTGCGCCCGGATTGGACGGACATCGGCTTGGACGCCGTGGGCCATGTCTCCGAGTTCATCTATTGGCCGGAAGGCCAGCGGGTGAGAGGGAACGCCAAGCGGTATTCCCGTGAGTCTGTCGCCCATTTCTGTCCCTATCCTGACCCGTTGGCGAAGTACCGGGGCATGTCGTGGTTGACGCCGGTGCTGAGGGAACTCCAGGGGGACACGGCGTACACGAATCATAAGTTGTCGTTTATTGAGAACGCTGCGACACCGAACCTGGCGGTGACGCTGAAAGAGTCGGTGACGCCGGAGCAGTTCGAACTGTTCGTCGATTCAATGGATCAGTCGCATACCGGGTCGAGTAAGGCCGGGAAGACCCTCTATCTGGCCGGTGGTGCCGATGTGACGGTCGTGGGGGCTGACATGCGCCAACTGGACTTTAAAGCGGTCCAGGGCGCAGGGGAGACACGCCTGGCCGCTGCCGCCGGTGTCGGGTCGGTTATCGCCCAGCTCTCGGAGGGTATGGCCGGATCGAGTTTGAACGCAGGGAACTATGCGGCAAGCCGGCGAAGGTTCGCCGATGTGACGATGCGGCATTTGTGGCAGCAGGCCGCCGGGGCCCTGGCGCAGATAGTTCTCCCGCCGAGGTCGCAGGGTTCAATCGTCGAGCTCTGGTACGACACGCGCGACATCTCGTTCTTGCAGGAGGACGAGCAGGACGCCGCCCAGATCCGTACGACGGATGCGGCAACGATCCGCACGCTCCTCGAGGCCGGGTTCAACCCTGACGCTGCGGTGGCGTTCGTGGCCACCTCGGGGGATCTCAATCAACTAAAGGGCCAACACAGCGGACTTCTTTCGGTCCAGCTCCAAGACCCGACAGTAACGACAGGAGTTGTCGAATGACTATCTCAACCGATGCGCTGGTGCGTTCGACCGAGTTCGATCTGGTCCGGGCCGAAGGCGACGACGGCCTCACGCTCCGGGGACACGGTGCGGTGTTCAACCGGTGGACGACGATTGACTCGTGGGAGGGCCGGTTCACTGAGCGGATCATGCCGGGGGCTTTCACGAAGACGTTGAAAGAGTCCGGGTCGAAGGTCCGGTTGCAGTTCGATCACGGCCAGCATCCGATGATCGGGTCGTTGCCTATCGGGGCGATCAAGGAACTACGGGAGGACGCTAAGGGCCTGTTCGTCGAGGCCCGGTTGTCTGACAACTGGCTGGTGCAGCCGGTCCGTGACGCTATCGACAACGGCTCTATCGACGGTATGAGTTTCCGGTTCCAGGTCGTGGCGGAGACCTGGGCAAAAGAGGATACGGACATGCCGGAGCGGTCGATCTCCGAGGTCCGCCTGATCGAACTGGGCCCGGTTGTCTGGCCCGCCTATGCGGGGACCGATGTGGGGGTGCGGTCTTCTGAACTGGCCCGCTCCCTGATCGAGGCTGACGATGCCACCAGGCATGAGATCGCCACCCTTCTACTTCGTGACACAACAACGGATGAAGCCGTCGAGTCTGACACTTCCGCCGATGTTGCCGTCGATTCTGTCGAGCCGGCGGACCGCCACTCGGTTTCCAATCATTCGGCTGTGAGGCCGCTCTACACGGAGGAACGTCGGCGTGCCGATCTGCTCCGGGTACGGGCCGCTGTCGAAGCAGCCACCAACCGCAGGAGATAAGACATGAGCAAAATCGAGATGACCCATACCCAGGCCGTCCACCGGATGAAAGACATCCAGGACGAGCTCGAGCGCCTCAACCAGAAGGAAGGGGCTCTGAGCCCCGAGGACGAGCAATACTGGAGCGAACTCGTTACCGAGGGTGACGAGGTGGCGGAGCACGCCAAGGCCCTGGAGCGCCAGTCCGACCTTTCGACGTTCTCGTTGAAGGTGAAGGCTGCGCCCCGTTCCGGTGTCCGGGTCGAGCGTGGCACGGAGTTCGGTTCCGATGGTGGCGAACTCGACCGGGACATCCTCGGCGATCCGTCCAGTGTCGAGGAGCGCAAGTACCGCAACCCGTGGGATCTGTCACAGGTGAAGACCTTTGGCCGTTCGAACGAGGATGTCGGTGCGGAGATCCGGAGCCGTGCCCTGTCAGCGATTGAGATCGCCCCGGGGATGAACGCCAGCCGCCGTGAGGCCGCCACGAACATCATCGAGACGTTCGACAATGGCCGGGGCGACATCGCCCGGATGGCGCTCTACACGTCGTCGCCGACCTATGTGCGGGCTTTCAACAAGGCCGCCGCCGGTATGGCTTCGACGTTCACGGTTGAGGAGCAGGAGGCTGTGTCCCGTGCAATGTCATTGACTGACGCCGCTGGAGGCTATTTGGTGCCGTTCCAGCTGGACCCGACGGTGATCATCACGTCGGCTGGTACCCGTAACGACATCCGCCAGGTGGCCCGTCAGGTCGTTGCGACCGGTGACACTTGGAACGGCGTGTCGTCGGGTGCGGTGTCGTGGTCGTGGGATGCGGAGGCCGCCGAGGTTTCCGACGACGCCACCACGTTCGCCCAGCCGTCGATCCCGATTTACAAGGGGGCCGGGTTCGTTCCGATCAGCCAAGAGGCTTTGGCTGACGAAGCGAACGTTGCCGCCGAGGTCGGGAAGTTGCTGCTGTTCGGCAAGGAAACCCTCGAGCGGACAGCGTTCGCTACGGGTTCCGGGTCCGCCCAGCCGACCGGGCTTGTCACTGCGCTCACGGGTAGCGGCTCAGAGGTCAACGCTGCTACCGACGACGTGTTTGCCATCGCCGACGTTTACACGGTTCAGGGTGGCTTGCCCGCCCGGTACCGTGAGAACGCCTCGTGGCTGGCGAACAACAGCATCTACAACCTGATTCGCCGTTTCGATACGAACGGTGGCGCGGGCCTGTGGACGACGCTGGGCAATGACCGCCCGGCTGAACTGCTGGGTCGTCGTGCCCTCGAGGCCGAGGCGATGGACTCCACCGTCACGACCAGTGGTGCCGTGTCCAACTACATCCTGATCTTCGGTGACTTCGAGAACTACGTCATCGCAGACCGGATCGGGGTCACGGTGCAGTTCATACCCCAGCTGTTCCACACCAGCAACAACCGCCCGTCCGGGCAGTCCGGCTGGTACGCGACGTTCCGCATGGGTGCGGACAGCGTAAACGACGACGGCTTCAGGATGCTCGACGTCCCGAGTGCCGCCTAGTAATCCCTGAGGATGCCGGCGGTCAGGGTGTGAGCCCTGGCCGCCGGGTCTTCTCAAACGAAAAGGACAACTGCCAGTGGCAATCATGCGATGCAAGGAAGCGTTCTGCTTCACAGAATCCAACGGGGTCGAAAGGGTTTTGACGCCTGGTGCCCTGGTTGAGGATTCCGATCCGGCGGTGAAGAAGGCCCCGGCCCTTTTCGAGCCTGCGGAGATCAACGCCGCCCGGTCAACGGAACGGGCTATCGAGCAGGCGACCGCTGCGCCGGCGGAGAAGCGTGCCCGTAAACCACGGAAGGTCTGAGTAGATGGCTATCGGAGATCCCTACGTTACGAGTGCCCAGTTGAAGACCCGTCTGGGGATCTCCGATTCTGCCGACGATGTGGCTATCGGTTCCGCCGTGGCCGCCTCAAGCCGGTGGATCGACTCGTACTGCAAACGCCCGAGGTTCGGGTTCAACAAGCAGGCCAGCGCCACCGCCCTCGTCTACCGGCCCGACATGCCAGACCGCCTGGTGGTCGACGACATCTCCTCGCTGACCGGCCTGCTTTTCAAGGTCGACACGAACGACGATCTGACGTTCGAGACGGCGTGGACGCCGAACACCGAATACCAGTTTCTGCCGTTCGACGCCCTGGCGTTGAGCCTCCCACTGTTCAAAGTCGAGACGCTGGGCGGTAACCGTTTCAAAATGGAGGTCCGCCCATCGGTCCAGATCACCGCAGCGTGGGGCTGGCCGGCGGTCCCGTCGCTAGTGACCGAAGCCTGCTACCAGTTGGCGGAGGAGACGTTCAAACTGAAAGACGCACCGTTCGGGGTCGCCGGTGTAAACGACTTCGGGGTGCTGCGTATCGGGAACCAGACAATGAGCCGGGTCCAGGCGATGCTCGCCGATCTGGTCGTTGCTGCCGGGCGGCTGGTGGCGTGAGCCTCAACACGATCAGGGCCGCCCTGTCGGCGCAAATGGCGACGATCACCGGGCTGCGCTGCCATGACACGTTCCCGCAACGGATCGAGCCGCCGGCGGCGTTCGTCGGGTCGATGCGCCGTGAACCCTCACAGTCTTTCGAGAACACCAGCACCGTCACCTACGAAGTGTTCGTCCTGTTGTCCCAGGCCGATCTGGGTCGGCAGATCGAGGGCCTGGACGACTACGCCGATTCTTCGGGGGCTAAGTCTGTTGAGGCGGCCCTGATCGCTAGCCCGACCCTGGGTGGCACAACGTCGTCGGCGGTGCTCACGAACGTCACGTTGCCGGTGACTGTCGAGGTGGCGGGGACACCGTATGTGGCGGCCCAGTTCGACATCGAGGTGTTCTACTGATGGGCACGTCGGTCAGCGTTAGCAAGTTCGTGACAAAGATCGAGCACCTTGGTACCGCTACGGAACGTAATCAGCTAAAGATTTTGAACCGTGGGGCTTTGACGGCAAAGAACATCATTCTTAGTCAGGCCGCCAGTCAGGGCATGCCGGCTAATGCGAAACTGGCGGGGAAGCCGTGGGGCGTGAAATACAAGATCGTCCCGGGTATCGGCGGGGCGGCTCCCACGGCGGAGATCGGTTTCCGTGGTCCTTTCCATCTGGTGGAGCGGGACACGAAACCTCACCTGATCGGCGTCAGGAAACGGGCGAGGCGTGGGCAGAACAAGAAGAAGGCGCTGTCGTTCAAAGGTGTCGTCGTCGCCAACGCCGAACACCCCGGGACTAAAGGCAAAGGGATCTTCGCCAACGCACAGAAAACGATCCGGGTCGTAGTCCCAAAAGTTATGGCCGGCGAAGTTGTCAACGCCTGGCGGGCGGTAATGAAATGAAAGTCCTGGTCGTGCGCCCCGG
>VFJN01000178.1 GCA_009886035.1 Actinomycetota bacterium | reverse complement strand
TCTTCGGCTGAGCAGTCGCCTTCGAGACGTACCTCGTAGTTCCCCTTCTTCAGTTCGGTCGATAGCGAGTCTCGATCGTCTTCCAGTCGGAACTGGTAGGCGATGTGGATTGCGCGGAGCGGCTGGTTCGAGCATCCGCCTACGAGTGCAGCCAGCACCAGCACCAGCAGGAGCGGTGCTGCTTTCGCGCTCCAAGACAATGGCCGCCGGTAACTTGCTGCGTTGTGGATGGGCAGAACAATATCACGGTCCTATGTGACCCCGCCCGGTTGGCCCGCAGATTGCCGTGTACCCAGAGGGGGACACCGGCAGGGTACCGACGGCGAAACGCCTGGCCGGTAGTCGGTGCCACGACCAGGCCTGCGGATCACGCAAGACTGGTGGCCGTGGCGATGAGGGAGCGTCTCGCTGCCATCTACTTCTGAGTGACCATTGGCGGGCGCTTCCGTAACTCCTTAACCCTGCAATCAGACTTAGAGAGATTCAGGTGCTCCGTCGCGAACAGTTCTTGGACACTCTCAAGCGCCTTCCCCTTCTCCCCCGTGACTGTCTTTCCACACGAGCATGTCGCGTCGAATTGTCGCGGCATTCCAGTCGTCAGCCGGGACATCGAGGTGAGGTGACACTCGTCGCCTCCGAGTCGCCAAGGCTTGCACCCCGGCAGATTTCCATCGTAGGCGCGATCAAGGAAACTCTCCCATCCACCGACCTGGGTTTGGACGTCTCGGACTCGGAACCATTCGCCACGGACGTGGCAGTCTCTAATAGTTCGAAGGTGCTGGTGCGTGAGCCACTCACGCCACTTGACTTCGGCCCTCGGCACGGGGATGGAATCCACCACCTCGAGCGTCCGCGGGTTGCCAGCTCCGAGGTTCGCTCTTCCCGAGGTCGTCAGGGGCCGATTCGTGAACCCGATCTTCACCGGGCCGTCCGGTTCTTCCTTCTCTCCGACCACGTAGACGTAAGCGGTGTCAGTTTCCACCCGCTTCATCCTAGCGACGAGCGGATGTCCTGGAGGCAACGATGAGCGTCACCACGCGTACCAACGCGATCTGTGGCTCAGGCCGACATCGCCCGTCGCCGAAGGACCTCCAGTTGTTCATGGCTCTCGGGGCAGGGTCGATTGCTCTTCTTGGTTCCGGCCCTGAGTGTTTTGATGGTGGCGAGGATCGCGTCGTAGTCGTGCCCGCGGTCGGCGAGCATGCAGCCGACGACGGTGCCGGTGCGCCCGACACCACCCCAGCAGTGGATGTACACGACACCTCTCGTCCGGTGCTCGCTGATCAGTCCGAGGATGGTGTCGTACTCGGCGTCGGGGAGTACGCCGAGGTCAGGAATTTTCACGCTGAGGTGACGGAGGTCGAGATTGCGAGCCTCGGCAGCAGCTTCGATCGTCGGAGCGTACGGATCGAGCGGGTCGTTGGGCGTGGTGAAGTCGATGAAGGTGCGGACCCCCGCGTCGACGAGGAGGTTGACCTTCCCCGCACTGTGGAACGCGTCGTTCCTCATAGCGGGGTACTCGCCAGCCAGCACCTCGCCGGGGTCGACCCACCACGCATGGAGGTCGGCATCGTGGGGCCAGCGTGGATCACGAGAAGCGTCGCCACCGCCAGCCGCGTACAGCCCGTAGGCCAGTTCGGTGATGCGGGCGCTGAGCACGAGCTTGTCCCGCCAGGCTTGGGGGATTCCGTTGACGCCCCAGCGGGCACCGGCGAGCTGTCCGGCGATGGCGGCGGTGGTGTCGGCGTCGTCGCCCAGGTTGGCGGCTCGCAACACAGCCTCGGCGAAGTCAGCCGCTCCGCCGACGGCCCACAGGGCAGCTTCCAGTGCCGCGACGCAGTACCCGGTGCCCTTGATCTCCGGTGGTTCCTTCGTACGCCACGAGCCCCGTGCGACGGCGTCGATCTCGGGGTGAAGTGCACCCCACTGCCAGAAGTCGGGAGCGAGGACCTCGTCAGCGGGGGTGCCTGAGATGAGCGCTGCCGTCATGGCTCCGAGGACTCGACAGGCGTCGACAGGGCGGTCGGCTGCGTGCGTGGACCGACTCGACTCAGCGGCCCGCTCGGCAGCCTCGGCTATGTCGGCGTGCCAGCGAATGGCCACGGGGGCGAGACGCATCAACGAGCCGTTGGCGGCTTCCTCTTGATTGAGGTTGGGGTCGATCTTGTCGCCGGTCTGCCGGAAGCGCGTCAGCTGGCTGGAGGTGGTGACGCCGATGTCGAAGCACCGGCCGTTCGACGAGAGGTATCCCGTCTTCCACCACAGGACGTAGCGGCGGAGCTGGTCGGCTAGGTCGAGCTCCCCCGTGTCGAGGATCGACTCGGCCAGACATAGGGCCAGCGACGTGTCGTCCGTCCACGCGCCGGCGGGGAGCCCGAACGGCCCGCCGCCCACCATGTCGGTAATCGGGGTGAACGAGCCTGGCCGCATGAACTCGAGGGTCGTTCCTACGGCATCGCCCGCCGCCAGGCCTATGAGAGCGCCGACGGCTCGATCCCGCGCCGAAAGGTTGGTGTTTTCTTCCATATGAACTCCTTTTAGTAGTGGGCGACCTCTGCGCTCGTCACGCCTGCCGCCACTTCAGCCCCAGCCGCTACCCGGGGCACAATCGGTGCTCCCGGTGCACTCATTAGTTTAAGGGTCGGGTGTGACAGCCGATCTGGCGTTCCGACCCAACTCCGGATCTAGCCGTGATGGGGCCTGATCACTGCTTTGCTCAACTCCTCGGCACGGGTGCCTGACCTGGTTCGGTAGGAGGAGAGTTCATGCGGCGATCAGCTGGTGGCGGACGTTGACAACGGCGGCGTGCACGAGACGATTGCGATGGTCGAGGAGACCGTGGATATCGACAAGGGTGTCACGGGTCTCGGCGACGACACCGATACCGGCCTCCTGCACGGCTTGGAGTGGTCGGCGGCTGGCGGCGAGGGCGAAGGCCCGGGCCCGTCGACCTGTGGTGGGAACCCATGGTTGGCGGATGCCATCGACCAGAAGCCCCTCAAGCAGTGCAGGAAGCTGTTTGGCGAGGGTCATCGGGTGGTCGAAGAGCTCCAGCAGGACGGGGTGGCCAGCGATGCCGATGAGCACGCCGCGCTGGCCGGGCAACGCCGCGGGCAGGGGTCGGTCGTCGGGGAGGGTGGGGATGGTGTCCATGACCTCCACCAGTGACGAGGTCGGCGAGGTCCCGTGGCGGGATTCATAGTCGTGCACCCGGGACCACACATCGCCCTGAGCGACTCGTCTGCTTGGGGGGCCATCGTGGCTGCGCAGGGCGCCTCGGATCGACAGCGGAGCACGGCGGCGATCGAATCCGTGGGTTGCGTTTCCGTTCCATCGGCCTTGTTCGACGCAGCGCACGTCGAGGACGTAGTCAGCTTGGGGGCCGATGAGCCAGCTGTGGGTGAGGACCCGGTGCTGCCAGCCGCCAGTGACCAGGAGCCCTTCGAGCACGAGGAAGGCCACTTGGGACGGGTTGTCCAGGAGCAGCTTGTCGACCTGCGGCTGGTCGGGGATCTCCGTGATGGTGGCCCGCTCCGGTGGGGTGGTGGACAAGGCTCGACGGGGCATGGCCTGGTCGGTCCAGGCCGGGAAGACGGTGAGTCCGGCGAGGTGGACCGGGGCACCGAGGTGAACCGTGGGTGTGAGGGGTGGGGCTCGGTGGGACATCATTAGCGCAGTCATGATCTAATAGTATCAGTGGGGTGTGACAACGAGCAGGGGAGTGAGATGAGTTCAGATCTGGCCGAGTTCCCTAGGCCCTCGGTGGCGGTGGATGTGGCCGTGCTCACGGTCCTGCCCGCCGACGGAGGCCAGTCTCGGGGTGCTTTGGGGCTGGCGATGCTCCTCTGGCGTCGGACCGGGAGCACAGAGACAGGGAAATGGGGCCTACCCGGTTCGTTCCTACGCGACCGGGAGCGGCTCGCAGCGGCAGTTACACGAACCCTGCGTGACAAGTGCGGGATCAGTGGACTCGCCCCTCGTCAGCTCGGCGTGCTTGACGATCCCACCCGCGACGACCGCGGCTGGGTCCTCTCGGTCGCTCACCTCGACGTCGCGCCGGTCACGGCCTTGGCCGAACGTCGACCCGACAGCGAAGTCCGGCTCGCCCCCGTGCGCCCACCGTCAGGCACCAAGACCCGCCGGTCAGGCTCAGTGCTCACCCTGCCCGATGGTCAGGGCCGCTTGCCGTTCGACCATGAGGCGATCGTGAGGATGGCTCTGGAGGATCTGCGCACCCGCTACCGCGACCGCCCAGACCCCTCACACCTTCTTCCCGAGCCCTTCACGCTCCGCCAGCTCCGCTTGGTGCACGAGGCCGTGCAGGGCAGCCCGCTCCAAAAGGACACCTTCCGCCGGGCGATGCTCCCTTTCCTCGACGACGCGGGCGGCCACGAGGAGGGAAGCCTCGGCCGCCCGGCGCTCCTCTATACCGTTCGCCCACCGGCAGGCTACGGACGATGAAGGAGGCCGCTCACCCGGGGAGTTCCGGAATAGCCGCTGCCTCGAAGGTGGCAGGAGTCAGGGGCGCGCCGCCAGAACTCGTTTGGTACTGGCCCGACGTCGATCGATGGGCACGGAACGCAGGCCGAGTGCTGTCCATCGCCGCCAACGGGCCTGACTGACCACGCTGCTGATCACAAACGCTCTGGTCGTGGGCAACACCAACGGGCACGGATTGGCTGACGTGACAGCTCGAGCGCCTAGTCGGCGGTGCTATCGGGGACCAGACGGTGCCAGCGGGTCCGGGGGACGCCCGGGTTGGAGTCCTCCCCCCCCGAGCCCCGTTCTCGGTGTCGGAGCCCCAGGTCAGCGGCCTGGGGCTTCTGTCAGAAATGACACGAGGTGCCGTTGGTGGTCACGGTTTGGTGACGAAGCGCCGAAGATCGACGCGGCGACCCCCTCGGCCGCATCGATCTGCGGGTCGTGGTCTGTCCCCGTCGAGCCTGGGATGGCCCAAGCCGATCCCATGGTTTCGCCGGCCGCCGGTTCGTGCGCAGCGCGGGACGGCCCGGGCATGGGCGGGTGGACTAGCCGAACCCCATGTGGTCGGGCTCGATGGCGAGCTCTCGGATTCCGGCGGGCATGTTGGCGGCGGCCGTCTCTTTGCAGTTCTGTTGGTGATCCTCAAAGAAACGT
>VFJN01000079.1 GCA_009886035.1 Actinomycetota bacterium | reverse complement strand
CGACATGAATAGCCTCTCCGCCCTCGGCTCTGGTTTCGAGAGCTTTGTGTTAGGTCACATTGATGGGTGGCGTGCCGACGCGCCATAGGCTTTCTGGGCCATACGGGGTGCCGCCATTGGCACTGGGGTCAACGTAACACAACGAGAGTTCGGCGTCGCCGAAGGTGAATTGCGGCGTTAGCGCTTTAGCGACTGGGCGGCAGGGCCGGGGGCTTCGCACCCGGAGCGCGAGGCACGACCGAGGTACGTACACGGTCCCAACAAGCGGCGTCGAATGAGTAGACCAAGACATCCCAGAACTGGCCGGCCGCGTAGGCATGATGCCGGAAGCGAGCCGACGGCGGCACACCGATCCCACGCAGGATGCGCTGGATCGGATGGTTGAGTTCCAAGACCTCGTGGTGGATCAGACGGGCGCCGTGCTCGAACAACCACGTCACGAACAACGCATAGGCCTCCAGTGCCGTGCCCGCCCGACGGCGAGCCGGGTCGGCGTACACACTGACGCTGACCACACCGGGATACCCCGTCATCTCGACGGCATCGAGCACCCCGATCACCGCGCCGTCGCGTTGATCGCGAATACCCATCATCCCGGGCCCGGGCCGGGGGGGGCGCGTCATCCATCCCCCCATGGCCGGGTGGAGCGAACGCGCCCAGTCCAGGTCGAGCAACTCAAGCGGATCGATCGAAGCGGCCGGTTCGAGCCGGGCCCTCTTGCCCTCGAGAGTCTCCGGCGGGCGCTGACCGTTCATGGTGCCAGCACCAGGCGCGGTTCGTGGACGGCGCACCAGCGCTCGAATTCACTGCGCAGGAGCCCCAGTGCCACCATGTCGAAGGGCTGACCAGCGATAACGACGTGAGCCATGAGGCGTCCCTCGTCAACGAACCCCACGGAAGTGAGCAGGTCCACGTATTCACTGGTGAGGTCCATGGCGGGAATCTGGGCGTGGATGCGCTGGAGCGGGAACAACCAAAAGAGATGGCGGACCATCATGGCCAGGGGGAGTATGGCGGCGCCCGGATCAGTGAATAATG
>VFJN01000069.1 GCA_009886035.1 Actinomycetota bacterium | reverse complement strand
CCGGGGTGGCGATCGCGGCGGAATCGGTGGCCGTCGAAACGGCGCGGGCGGGCGAGTCCGTGACGGCACCGGCGGACGTCCCGACGGCGACACAGGCCGCGGTGATCGCGGGGCCGTCGGCGGTGTCGGCGACGATCAGTAGCCCCGTGGTGGTCGTGCCCGCGGCGCTGGCCGACCCGGCGGTGACGCAGGAGCCGAAGTCGCGGTCATCGCTCTCACGGTTCTTCTACCTCGATGTCCTGCTCCCGATGGTCGCGGTGCTGATACTGATCGTCGTGCTCCTCGCCTGGGTGGGCTGACCGCATGTCCATGACCATGGTGTATGCCGCTCCGGCTGCGGACCTCCCCGCCCCGACCCCGCGACAGCTGGCGGCCCCGGCCGGGGTGGGCGACAAGATCTTCACGCGGGTCACGTTGCTCACCGGGCTCATCGTCTTGGGAGTCATGGCGGCGGTTGGGCTCTTCCTGTCGATCGAAGCCAGTCAGGCTCTCCGTTCCACCGGCACCAGCTTTCTGACCACCTCCGAGTGGTTCCCCGACCGCAACCAGTTCGGCATCGCGGCGGTGCTCACCGGCACCGTTGCCATCGCCGTGGTGGCCGTGGGTATCGCCCTGCCCCTCTCGATGGGCACGGCGCTGTTCATCACGCAGGTGGCCCCGCCGAAGCTGCGGTCGACCCTCGTCAGCCTCGTTGACCTCATGGCGGCGGTACCCAGCGTGCTCTATGGGCTCTGGGGCCTCTTCTTCTTTCAAGGTCAGGTCATCGGGGTGTCCCGGTGGATCTCGACGTGGTTCTCGTGGATCCCGATCTTCCGGGTGACGGGGGCGGAACCGGGCAGCCCGCTGTCGAACCAGACGGTCTTCACGGCCTCCGCGTTCATCGCAGGGGTGGTGGTGTCGCTCATGGTCATGCCGATCCAGTGCTCGATCATGCGCGAGGTCTTCTCCCAGGTTCCCATTGGCGAGCGCGAGGGTGCCTATGCGCTGGGCGCCACCCGCTGGGGAATGATCCGCATCGTGGCGCTTCCGTTCGGCCGAGGCGGGATCATCGGCGGCACGATGCTCGGCCTCGGTCGGGCGCTCGGCGAGACGATCGCCGTCCTGTTGATCATCTCGCCCCGGTTCGACATCAACTTCCACATCCTGGAGGCCGGTGGCAATTCCGTGTCGACCCTCATCGCGCTCCGCTACAAGGAAGCGACGGGGTTCGGGCTCTCGGCGTTGATGGCCGCCGGTCTGGCGCTCTTCGCCTTGACGCTCGTCGTCAACTTCACGGCCTCGGCCTTCGTGGCCCGGTCCCGCTCGGGCGCGAGCAGCGAGGCGTGACATGACGGACCTCATGGATCGACAGGATGCACCGGAGCGCTCAGCCCCCACCGTGGTGATCGACCGTAACGCGCCTCGGCCGCTCCTCACCCAGTCGCGGCGAGCGCTCGGCGGCCTCCGGCGAGACGATCTGCTCACCATCGGGGGAGCGGCCGTGAGTGCCGTTTGCACTGCGCTGCTTCTGTTCGGGCGCGTCGCTCCGGCGGCCGGGGCGTTCGGCTTTGTGCTCGTGGCCTATGGGCTGTTCGTCATCACCTACGCCCTGCTCGTCTGGCTTCGCGACGAGCGGCCGGCGGTGGTGGACAAGGTGATGGCCGTATTGCTGGGGTCGGCGGCCGTCGTCGCTTTCGTTGCCCTCTTCTCCGTGATCTTCTTCACCCTCTGGCGGGGACGGGCGGCTCTCGGATACGCCAACCTTTACTACCGGGACATGAGCGAGGCGCTTCCGACGGACCCTCTATCGGCGGGAGGCATCGGTCACGCCATTCTCGGCACCTTGATCATGATCTCGCTGGCGATCGTGCTGACGGTGCCGCTCGGCCTCACCTGTGCGGTGTTCCTGAACGAAACCGGAAGCCGGGCCGCTGGCATCGTGCGGACGATCGTGGACGCCATGACGGCGCTGCCGTCGATCCTCGCCGGGCTGTTCATCTTCGCCACCTGGATCCTGATCCTAGGGTTCGAGCGCTCCGGGCTGGCGGCGGCGATCTCCATCAGCATCATGATGCTGCCGATCATCATCCGCTCTGCTGATGTGGTCCTCCGGCTCGTTCCGGGGAACCTCCGCGAGGCGTCTGCCGCCCTCGGCGCCCCCCAGTGGCGATCGGTCCGTCACGTCGTGCTGCCGACGGCACGGTCGGGGCTGGCCACCGCGGTGATCCTCGGCGTCGCCCGCGGCTTGGGGGAGACGGCCCCGATCCTGCTCACCGCTGGGTTCACGGCGACGTACAACACCAATCCCCTGAACGGACCCATGGTGTCGCTCCCGCTGGCCACCTTCGATTTCGTCCAGTCGCCGCAGCCGGCCCTGATCGCGCGAGGGTTCGCAACCGGGGCCGTGCTCATGGTGGTAGTCCTTATCCTGTTCGCGATCGCTCGGTTCATCGGTGGGCGTCCGGCGGGGAGCGTCTCGAAGCGACAGGCGCGGCGCTTGGCAGCTCGATCGGCGCGGGATGTCCAGCGATTCGACGAGCGGCACATGGAGGCATCGTGACCACCCGCGTTCGATTCACTCGCCTCGTGGCGGTACTGCTGGCGACCGCATTTGCGGGCGCCAGCGCAGTGGTGGGAGCCGCGCCGAGTGAGAGCTATCAGCGCATCTCGGGGTCAGGTTCGTCCTGGGCTGCCGGCGCAATCTCCTCCATGGCTGTCAACGTCAAGCAGTTCGGGATCACTGTTGACTACAACCCGACCGGATCCAGCGCCGGTCGCAGCGATTTCCTCAAGGGGGTGGTCGACTTCGCGGCGTCTGACATCCCGTTCCAGTTCAAGCCCGAGGACGGATCGGCCCCGGAGCGACCGGCGGCGGGGAGCTATGTCTACATTCCGGTGACGGCGGGCGGCACCTCGTTCATGTACAACCTGAAGATCAACGGCCAGCGGGTCACCAACCTGAGGCTGTCGGGCGAGAACGTAGCCAAGATCTTCACCGGGTCGATTACCACGTGGAACGACCCGGCCCTCAAGGTCGACAACCCGGGCTTGACGCTGCCCGCCCGCAAGATCGTGCCGGTCGTGCGCTCGGACGGCTCCGGCTCGAGCGCCCAGTTCACGAAGTGGATGATCAGCCAGCACAAGGGGGTTTGGGATTCCTTCTGTACCCGGTCGGGCCGCGCCCCCGCCTGCGGGTTCACGTCGTTCTATCCAACCGTCCCCGGGATCATCGCTCAGTCGGGCGACCTCGGAGTCTCCGGGTACGTGTCGCAGAGCTTCGCCGAGGGCGCCATCGGCTACGTGAACTACTCCTACGCCGTTGGGTCCCGCTTCCCCGTCGCCAAGGTTCTGAACTCGTCTGGCTACTACACGGAGCCGACACCGGAGAAGGTCTCGGTCTCGCTCTTGAAAGCGCAGATCAACACGAACGCGGCGTCGGACGACTACCTCACGCAGAACCTCGAGGGGGTGTACCGGGACCCGGACAAGCGCAACTACCCACTGTCGTCGTACTCCTATTTCATCCTGCCCACCAAGGTCGGCGGCACGTTTAACACGGCGAAGGGCAAGACGCTCGGCGCGTTCGCCTACTACGCGATGTGCCAGGCCCAGCAACAGTCGGCATCGCTCGGCTACTCCCCGTTGCCGATCAACCTCGTGCAGTCGAGCTTCGAACAGATCCGCAAGATTCCCGGGGTGGCGGTACAGGACATCACGATCGCGAGCTGCAAGAACCCGACGTTCTCAGCCGACGGAACCAACGTCCTGGCCAAGAATGCTCCGCTACCCCCGGAGTGCGACAAGCAGGGTCCCACCCAGTGCGCCACCGGCACCGGCGGGGTGAACTCCACGCCCACCGCCACTGCGTCGGGCGGGGCACCCGCGGGCTCGGGGACGGGCGCGGGGACGGGGGCAACCACGGGAGGCGCCGCTGACACCTCGGCAGGCACCGCCGATGCGGCCGCCGTCGGTGGCGACGGCTCGGGCGGGGAGTGTGTGCCGGATCCCGACACGGGGCTGTGCCCCGCTGGCTCAGAAGGCTCCGGAAGCGCTCTCGTACAAGGCGCCGTGACGACCACTCTGCTATCGAACGCGGGCGGCTGGTCCTCTTCCCAGACACTCATGATCGTGGTGTTCGGCCTCATCCTCCTGCTCATCCTCGCTCCGGCCGCCGCGTGGCGGCACCTCTCCCGAGGGGAGCCGCGATGAGGCCGCCCGGTCTTCGCCGGCGCCGCGGGTTCCATGCCGGCCTCGCTCTCCTGGCGATCGCGGTGGCGGCGGGGGCCTCCACCGCCGCCAGCGGTGACGCGGTACCCGGTAGCGCCGGAACCGACACGGCCCTAGCCGCCACCAGTTCCCAGGTGACCGCCCAAGGCCGGGGTCGCTTCGGCGCCCTCGCGGTCACGGTGAACCAGACCAAGAACTTGGCCAACCAGGCGATCTCGGTCACCTGGACGGGAGCCACCCCGACGATCACGGGGCCGAGTCGATTTGCCGGGCACTACTTGCAACTCATGCAGTGCTGGGGAGACGACGACGGCACCGTCCCTGGGAACCCGGGGCCGCCTCCCGAGCAGTGCGTCCTGGGGGCCACTGACGCCGTGTATGGAGGGCGCAACAGTGGGGTGTTCCCGGGGGGAGGATTCGCGCTCGAGCGGATCATCTCCCAACAGGGGTTCGAGGACTTCGATCCCGCTGATGGCTTTGTCGAGGCCCGGACAGGCTACCTGTGGCGACCCTTTCGGGCCGTGGACGGAACGGTGGTCAACTCCCACTACGACCCGGCCTTCAATCCGGCGATCGAGGGCGGAAGCTTCTGGTTGAACCCGTTCTTCAACTCGATCACCACCAACGAGATCTCCGGAGGACGAACCGGCCCCAACGGCACGGGCTCGGAGCTCTTCACCGTGGAAACGGGCCTGGAGGCAACCGGGCTGGGCTGTGGCCAGAGCGTGCAACCGGTGGCCGGTGGTTCACTCGTGGCGCCGAAGTGCTGGCTCGTGATCGTGCCCCGCGGCAGCCCCGAGGAGGAGAACCTCGGCACGCCGTTCGGTGTGCAGTCGGGTGTCGTTACCTCGCCGTTGTCGCCCTCGGCGTGGGCCAACCGCATCGCCATCCCGCTCGAGTTCAACCCCCTCGATTCGTCCTGTGATCTGGCGGACGAGCAGCGACAGGTGGCGGGTTCGGAGCTGGTAAGTGTGGCGGTCTCGAGCTGGCAGCCGAAGCTGTGTGCCTCGCCCGGTCTGCCCCCGTACAGCTACGGCAAGCTTGGCGATGAGAACGCTCGCCAGCAGCTCCTGAGCGGGGTTCCCGGTGGTCCCGGGATGGTCGTCGTGTCCGATGCCGTCGACCCGACGCTGGTGCGCGCCGACAATCCGGTGGTCTATGCCCCGCTGAGCGTCTCGGCCACGGTCATCGGATTCAACATCGAACGGAACCCCAAGCCGGACGCGCCGCCAGCAGAGCAGGATCTCCAGGGCGTGCGGGTGGCGCAACTGAATCTCACCCCCCGCCTTGTGGCGAAGCTCCTCACCCAGTCGTACCGCTCGCAGATCGAGATCAAGTCGAACCCGGGCTACGACTGGCTGAAGGGAAACCCCAATCACCTGGGCCTCGATCCGGACTTCCGGCAGTTCAACCCTGAGTTCGACCTCCTTCAGACGGCCACGGCGAAGAACTTGGGCGGGTTCGTGCTCCCCGTGCAGGGCTCGGACGCCGCCCGGCAGTTGTGGGCTTGGGTGCTCTCGGACCCGGAAGCGAAGACCTGGATGGACGGGGGACCGGACCAGTTTGGGATGCGGGTCAACCCGGTCTACGCCACTCGGGCGACCGCCAACAGCACCGGAGCTGCCTTCGGCGAGCCGATCCCGGACGCCTACCCAAAGAGCGACCCCTACTGTTACCAGGCGCCGAACCAGGGCGCTGGCGGATCGGTCGTGCCCCCCGCGCTCTGCGGCCTCGACTGGCTCCCGTACGCGCAGAGCCTGCGGGACTCGGCCCGCTTCGTCAGAGCGGCCGATGATGGCGCCAGGACCAGTGAGGACCCTTTCGCCAACTCGTCCGACAAGGTTTACCGGAAGGATGGTCCCCAGATCCTTGGGACCCGCTCGATCCTCGGTGTCACCGATTCGGCGTCGGCTTTCCAATACGGGGTCCAGTCGGCGCGTTTGAGCCGAGCGGGCGACGACGGCTTGGATCGTCGATTCATCGCCGCCGACGAGGCGGCGATGGCGGCGGCCGTGGCGGCCATGGTGCCCACCCCAGGTGTACCCCAAGTGCTTCGCTCGGATCCGAAGACCGCGGCGCCGGCGGCCTATCCGCTCACGGCACTGACCTACGGGGCCGTGACCCCTCTGTCGCTCGACGGGACGGCCCGCAACCAGTATGCAGCCTTCGTTGATTACGCCACGGGGCCAGGCCAGGTGCCGGGGCTGGAGATCGGTCAGCTGCCGACGGGGTACACCCCGCTGTCTCCGGCCTTGCAGGCGCAGGCGGCGGCGGCGGCCCGGACGATCCGCGAGCTAGCGCTCGCGGTCGCCCCGGTCGACGAATCCTCTCCCTCGCTGAGCGGAGACTTTGGATCGACCGGGCCGGTCGATTCGTTCTCCGGCTCCGGTGAGGAATTCGCAGACGGCGCGACACCACCCCCGGTCACCCCCGTGGCTGCGCCGGAGGCGAAGGTCGGGTTGGGTGTGGCGACGCCGATCCTCGCCTTGGCGAGTAACCGCTTCGCACTCCCCGTGCTGGCCGTCATAGCGCTGCTGTCCTGCTTGGGCGTACTGGAGATCACCAAGCGACCACGCCGGGCCGAACGCAGCGAGGGTGATCAGTGATGGCCAGTCGCTGGCGCGTGGGCGGGGCGACCGCGGTCGGGCTCCTCGCCGTGGCGCTGTGGCTTCCGCAGCCGTCGTCGGCGGCGGGCTCGGTGACCCCTGAACCGGCCCAAATGGTGATTGGGATCGACTCTACGGAAACGATAGAGGAGGGCGGTAGCGCCACAGAGTTCTCGCTCCGATTGAGCGATGGGGCGTCGTGTCCCGGTGATAGCGCCGACGATGACTACCGCGTCAACAGCTACATGGTGCCGTTCTCGGTCGACCCCGCCGGCGTCACCTACAACGGTCTGGGGCCCACCCCCAACGAGTACGGGACGTTCGCCACCTTCCGCCAGCCGCTCTACGACGTCGACAGCAACTCGTTCGTCAGTGCCCAGACGGCGGACGCGGTGCAGCCCGGGGACCCCGGACTCATCATCGGCATCCCGTCGTTCGACTTCGCCGTGTACAAGCCTGGCGACCTGCCCGCCGGTCGCTATCACGTGGGCATCGCGTGCACGCTCAACAACGAGGTCGTCAAAGTCTGGGACACCGAGCTCGTGGTGACCTCGGCTGCCGGCGATGAGCCGGCGGCGATCCATTGGACGAATCCCGCCGCGTCTGGCTCCGACGGGTCGGGCCCTTCCCGCTCGCTGGTGGCCGTTGTTCTCGCGATCGTGGTAACGGCGGGCATCGGCGCCCTCGCCGTGCGACGGCGCGCCTCTTCACCCGCTCACCCTTTATCCCAGGAGGAATGATGATCATTAGCCACCCAACCAAGCGACGCGTGGCTCGGGTTGTTACCCGCACCGCAACCCTCGCCAGTGCGGTGGGGCTCGGCATCACGATCTGGGGGATGTCTTTGTCGGGCGTGCCGGTCGCATCGGCGGTCGCGGTAGAGGGATCGGCCCAGGTGGTCGCCCCCTTGGACGGCAACCCTGGTGCCGGGGATCCCTTGACCGCCGGCGGGAGCTTGACGTCCTTCAGCCTCCGGCTCCCCTCCGGAGCCGCGTGCTCGGGCGACAGCGCGAATGACGACTATCGGGTGCAGAGCTACATGGTGCCCTCCAGCGTCAACCCGGGCAGCTTGACCTTCGATGCCTCCGGTCCCATCCCGAATGGCCTTGGGGCCGCCTTCGGTCAACCGCTGTACACCCCGTTGGGTTCCAGCTTCGTCAACGGGCAGACGGCCAGCGCCACCCCCCCGCCCGGCCCCGGTCCGGTGGTCAACATCCCGGCGTTCGATTTCGGTGTGTTCGAACCGGGTCACATCCTCCCGGGAACCTTTAACCTGGGCATCGCCTGCACCGTCGGATCGGCCTCCGCCACGCAGCTCGACAAGTTCTGGAACGTCCAGATGACCTTCACCACGGATGCCGCCGATCAGCCCGCGGGCGTGGCGTGGACCGTCAGCCAAACGCCGGCCACCACGACGACGACCGCCGCCGGCTCCACGACGTCCACCACGGCGGGCGGCACGACCACGACGATCGATGGCTCGACCACCACCACCTTCATCGATGACTCGACGACGACCACCTTGGCCCTCGGGGACACCGGCTTTGGTGGCTCGCCGACGGGGACATCGGTGGCGGGAGTCACCAGCCTCCCGGTGACCGGCAGCTCACCCATGGCGTTGGTCGTGTGGTCGGCGCTCCTCTTGGTGTTCGGGCGTATGACGGTGCTCCTCGCTCGTCCACCGCGGATCCGTCCTGCCACGCCATGACCGCGGTAACCGCCGACGCCCGTCCCGGTTGGCGCGCCCGCCGATCGGCGGTGGCGGCGCAGCTCCCGCCGCTCAGCGGCCGACAACAGATGGCTCGTGCCGCCCTCCTCGGGGTGTTCGTCCTCTCCCTCACCTTGTTGCTGGAAATGCTGCTCGCCAGCAACCTGCAGCAGCGAGCCGCGCAGCAGCGGGCCTACGACCGGTTCCGGAGCGAGCTTGCGCTGGGAACCGCCCCGACCGGGCCCACTGATGCCGGCGGCGTCCCCCTGGCTCCCGGTACGCCGGTGGCCTACCTCGAGATCCCCTCGATTGGTCTCCGTCAGGTGATCCTCGAGGGAACGTCGCCGGCCACCCTCTTCAGCGGACCGGGTCACCGGCGGGACTCGCCGTTTCCCGGGCAGGCGGGAGCCGCGGTCGTGCTGGGTCGCCGGGCGGCCTTTGGCGGACCGTTCGCCCGCATCCAGGAACTTCGTCCCGACGCACTCATCCATGTGACGACCGGGCAGGGGGAGTTCGACTATCGCGTCATCGGCGTGCGCAAGGAGGGTGACCCGGTGCCACGGCCCACCGCCGCCGGCGGGGGCCGTCTCCTGCTGGCGACGGCGGCGGGTCGACAGTTCATGCCGGAAGGCGTGCTGCGCGTAGACGCCGACCTCGAAACCGATGCGGTCGGGGGACCCGCCCCCCTGGTGAGCGCCAGCGGGCTGCCCGCCGAAGAGGAGATCATGGGCGCCGACGCTCGCACTCTCTGGGCCCTGGCCCTCTGGCTGCAGGTCCTCACGGTCCTGTTGGTGGCGGCCGTGTGGGCCTGGCACCGGTGGGGCCGAGCCGAGTCATGGGTCGTGTTCCTCCCGCCTGTTCTCCTCGTCGGACTCGCCGTAGCCGGCGAAGCCGCTCGCCTCATGCCCAACCTGCTGTGACTCCCGGGAGCCCTTGCTGATGTCCACTCATGACCTGACCCCATCGTCGGCCCGAGACGCGGGGCAGCGCCCACCCGCCGGCACGACCTTCCCCGACGCCTCGGTGGTCCAGCTCATCGCCGGAGATCCATCGAGCGCGCAGGCCCTCGTTGTGCCTTTGCACTCCGCCACGGTGGTGGTCACCCGCGATCGTGTCGTCGCCATCGACGGCGAGATCGAGTGGTCCTGGCTGGTGAGCGACCTCGAGGAGGTGCACCACGCCCCCGACGGGCTGTGGTCGATCCTGGTCGTGCCGGGCGTGGCTGACTACGGGGTGGCCGTGCCCGCGGAAAAGGTGGCGGCGTTCCGTTCCCTCCTCGACACCCTGCGGGCCGGGGCGGCGCTCGACGGTGCCGTACCCCTCGGGTCGCAGGTTCGACCGCCACCGGTGGCCCCGGAGCCGATTCGGCTCGACCTGCGGGAGGAGCCAGACGAACCGATGGTGATCGACCTCGGCGCGTCGCCGGCGGCCGACCTCGACCCGCGGCCAACTCCTCCCCCTGCCTGGCCGGCTGGCCCGGCTGTGCTGGCGGAACCTGAGGTCCACGCGTCGTGGCCATCCGAGAGGGCGGAGGAGTCAGTCGACCCGTCCACTCCAGCCGCCGTTCGCGGTCGACGGCGCTGGCGATCAACTCGCGCCGCCGTGGTGCCGAGCGTTGTGGTCGACGAGGGGGTGGAACCGAGCCGGTTGGCGGGCCTCGAGGCCCGG
The DNA here is from genome assembly GCA_009886035.1 of Actinomycetota bacterium. Taxonomy (GTDB): domain Bacteria; phylum Actinomycetota; class Acidimicrobiia; order Acidimicrobiales; family VFJN01; genus VFJN01. Next base: position 9,384 of record VFJN01000069.1, on the reverse strand, counting down.
GACCTCTCCGCCTGGTTCGGGACGCACAACGTGCTCGACCGCGTGTCTCTGGACATGGCGGCGGGGGAGGTGACGGCCCTCATCGGCCCGTCAGGCTGCGGCAAGTCGACGTTCCTTCGCATCCTGAATCGCATGCACGAGCTGATCCCGAGTGCGGCTATGGCTGGGGAGGTGCTGCTCGATGGACACGACGTCTATGACCCGGATCGCAAGCGCACGGATGCCCGTCGCGAGATTGGCATGGTCTTCCAGAAGCCGAACCCGTTCCCGGCCATGTCGATCTACGACAACGTCATCGCCAGCCTCCAGCTCACGGGGACCAAGGCCACCTCCTCCGAGAAGGACGAGATGGTGGAGACCTGCCTGAGCAAGGCGGGGCTCTGGAACGAGGTGCGGGATCGTCTTCGCCAACCCGGAGGCGGCCTCTCGGGTGGGCAGCAGCAGCGGCTGTGCATCGCTCGGGCCCTCGCCATCAAGCCGCGCGTGTTGTTGATGGACGAGCCGTGCTCGGCCCTCGATCCCACGTCCACGCGGCGTATCGAGCAAACGATCCTGGAGCTGGCGTCCGAGGTCACCATCGTGATCGTCACCCACAACATGCAGCAGGCTCAACGGGTATCGCACCGCTGTGCGTTCTTCCTGGCGGAGCAGGGCACCCCGGGGATCATCGTCGAGCACGGACCCACCGAGGTGATGTTCAGCGCCCCCCAGGACCAGCGTACGAACGACTATGTGAACGGTCGCTTTGGCTAGCCCCGGAACTCTTCACTTAGGGGACACGTTGCCGACGAATTGCCCTGGCATCGTGACTGTCGTGGGGGGCAAGAGCCACCCAACCGTCCGGGCGAGCGACGCAACGGGCGACAATCAAAAGGAGCGAATTTGAGACTCACACCCGTTCTCCGGCCGAAGCGAGCGAAGGTGGCCGCCGCGGTCGTCCTGACCGCGCTTGGTCTCTCCAGCCTGGCCGTGGGCGGCGGTCCCGCCTCCGCCGACCCGAAGCAGTTCACGGCCCTGGTGGGGGTCGGTTCCGACACCACCCAGGACGTCCTGAACGCCTTCGGCGGCAGCGCCAACGCGTTCAACTACACCCCTCTGCAGAGCAGCACGGCTTCCGGCAAGCGGCAGATCGCCTCGTGGGACGCCATTGCCACCACGTGCATCACGACCCAGGCTCCGGGCGCGACGTTCCTGCGTCCCAACGGCTCGACCGTCGGTCGCCGCGCCCTCAGCCGAGCTATCGATGGTGCCACCTTCGGGGATAACACCAACTGCGGTGGCAACAAGGTGGTGTCCGGGCTCGTGAACTTCGCCCGTTCGTCGGCCGGGCCCAGCGGTACAGGCACCGATCTCACCTACATTCCCTTCGGCCGCGACGCGTTGAGCTTCGCCTACTTTGCCAACGGTGTCACCCCCGTGACGTCGCTCACCAAGGCGCAGCTCACGTCCCTGTTCACCACCGGCCCCGCCACCATCGGCGGCGTGAACATCGTCCCGTGCGGCATCCAGGTGGGTTCGGGCACCTACGCCTTCTGGAACACTGCTCTGGGTGTCACAGCGGCACAGATGGCGTCCGCCGTCACCACGTGTGGGGCGACGATCCAGGAGAACGATGCCGCGGGGCTGGCTGCCCGGGGCGCGACGTTCGCCAACACCCAGGTGATCATCGGGTTCTCCGCCGCGAACTTCATCTCGCAGTCGAACGGCGTGGCGGCCAGCCAGCTGGCGGCCGGTGTCGACCTCGGTGAAATCGTGGACGGTGCCACCAACCTCGGGAAGCCCTACTCCGGAACCGCCCCGAGCACGGTGCCATCAAGCACCTTCTACGCCAGCACCACCTTCGGTCGGGACGTCTACAACGTGCTTCCGACGACCATCGTCAGTGGCCTCGGCAACAACGACTACAAGACCATGTTCGTCGGCTCCACGTCGTCAATGTGCTCCGCCGCCGCTGCGGTCACGACCAACGCCTTCGGCTTCCTGAGTGTCGCCGGCTGCGGCTCGACCACGCTCCAAGGACCGCTCGTTGCGTAGCGGACCGATCTCCCGACCGTCTGAATTCTCACCCCTCAAACAAAGGAAAAACCCAATGAAGCGAAGCCGAAATAGGGCATGGTCGGTAGTGGCGGCCTTGGCCTCCTCCGCCGTCCTCCTGCCCCTCCTCGCCCCCTCCGTGGCCAACGCGGCGGGCGTCCTGCAAGGTGCCGCAGAGGTCCGGAACGCCGGCGGTGCCGCCGTGCTGAACACCGGCAATAGCGACACCACCTTCACGCTCCGGCTCCCGAACGGCGCCGCCTGCACTGGTGACAGCGCCAACGACGGCTACCGGGTCCAGAGCTACATGGTCCGAGCCAGCGTCGACCCGAGCACCCTGCAGTTCAATGCTGCCGGACCCACGCCCGGTGGACTCGGAGCCTCCTTCAGTCAGCCGCTGTTCACCACGGCGTCGAGCGGCTACGTGAACGCCAACACGGCGAACGCGACCACTCCCCCGGGTCCGGGACCCATCGTCAACATCCCGGACTTCAACATGGCGGTGTTCAGCCCCGGCGACATCCCGGCCGGTGCCTACAACCTCGGCATCGCCTGCACCCTCGGTGCGGCCAGCACGACCCAGATGAGGGGGTACTGGAACATCCCCGTCACCGTCACCACCAACGTGGCCACCGGCGGGACGGCCCAGGTAACCTGGAACGTCGGGGCGGTTCCGACGGCCCCCACCCTGACGGCGGTCACCGTAGGTGAAAGCCAGCTGACGGCGGCCTTCACCCCGGTGGCGTCCACCCCGGCCACCAGCAGCTTCACGGCCACGGCCACCCCGCCGTCGGGCCCCGCTATCACGGCGACGGGCGCCAGCTCGCCCATCGTGATTCCGGGTCTGACCAACGGCACCGCCTACTCCGTGACGGTCCGAGCCACGAACACCGCCGGCAACAGCACCGAGTCGAACAGCATCAGCGGGACACCGGCCATTGCGGCCCGTCCCCCGGTGACTGGTCTGACCGCGGTGCCGGGCGCGGCCGGTGAGGTCCTCGTGTCATGGACCGGCCCCACCGGTCCGGCTCCCACGGGGTACTCCGTCACCGTGGCGCCCGCTGATGCTGGCCCCTTCACCCCTGGGGCCTCCGCTACCAGCCAGAACGTCACCGGTCTCACCGCCGGCACGCTCTACAGCTTCACGGTCACCCCGACGCACGTGGCACCGAACTTCGCCACGCCCGCATCGGTGCAGGCCACACCCCTCAGCGCTCAGATCCTGCAGCAGCAGCTCACGGTCACCCGCCCGGTGGGTGCCCTCGTGCTGACGCAGGTCTGTGGGGTCAACGGTGCCCTCGGCGTCGAGGCCGCTCAGCTCGGCTTCCCGGCGGGGACCCTCCCCGCCGTGGCGGCTGACACGGTCGGCTCAGCTCCGTTCACCAACTGGCCCGGCACGGTCCAGCAGGACTCGGCGACCTTCGCTGAGTACCCGTATCCGGTTGATGACGTGACGGGGGTTCCGAACGCGACCTACCCGACCAATTGCGGCATCGACCTCGGCATCGCCAAGCTCGTGACAAGCGGGCTCGGCAGCGGCCAGTTCTTCCGGGCCAGCGGTGTGCTGAACCAGGTCAGCGTGGTGGATACCCGTGACGCCGACCTCGGTTGGACGGTCAACGGCACCATGAGCGCCTTCACTTCGGGTGCCAACACCTTCAGTGGCAGCCAGCTCGGTTGGACGCCGGTCGTGACCGACGATTCCGATGCCTTCACCGACTCGAACGGTACCGCCTACGACCAGGTGGTACTGCCCGGGACCGGCGTGGCTCCGAACACCGCCAACGCCTCCGGCCTCAGCTCGGGCCGGTCGCTCGGGACCGCCAGTGGCGGCTCGGGTCTCGGCATCGGCGTGCTCGATGCCCGCCTGAAGTTGCTGATCCCGGTGACCGCCAACAGCGGTGTTTACTCTGGGATCCTGAGCATCACCAGCATCTAGTAAGTCAACCGAACACCCAATCCTTGCGCCTGAGCGGTGCGAAGCGGCCTGGCCGCCTCGCACCGCTCACCGCGTTCCCGACAGACAAGGCAGCTGACGCAATGAGAGCTTGGCGACGTGCGCTGCTGGCGACCATCACGGCGATGGTGATCCTCGGGGTGCTGACGCCCTCCTCGTGGGGTCAGGGCACGCCGCCACCCGACGGCCCGACGGGCACCACCGACCCTGTCGACCCCGGTGCCCAACCTTCCGAGGACGGAGTCGTCCACAGCTGGGCGCTCGCACCGGCCGGCTCCACCGATCCGTCGCAGCCCGGCAACCGGGCGACCCTCACCTATGAGGTTGCGCCGGGTGCCACCCTGGACGACGCGGTCACCCTCTTCAACTACAGCAACGTGCAGCTCAACTTCCGCCTCTACGCCACCGACGCCTTCAACAACGAGGATGGCGCCTTCGGCCTGCTGCCCGGTGAGCAGGCCCCGACGGACGTGGGTTCGTGGATCACGCCAGCCCAGGAGAACATCACGCTGCCGGCGCGCTCGCAGGCCACCGTTCCCGTCACCGTGAAGGTTCCCGCCGACGCCAGCGCCGGCGACCATGTCGGTGCCGTCTTGGCCTCGTCGGTGGCACTGGGCACGGGCGCCGATGGGAAGGTGGTCAACCTCGATCGACGCACCGGTGCACGCGTGTACCTGCGGGTCGAGGGGCCGCTCACCCCCGAGCTGGTGGTCGAGGGCGTCACGACAACCTACAAGCCGAGCCTCAACCCGCTCAATGGCACGGCGGACGTGACCTATCGCATCCGCAACCGCGGGAACGTGCGGATGCAGGGGACCCACAACGTGTCCGTAGGTGGGCTGCTGGGCCTGGCGGAAAAGGACACTCCCTCGGAGGACCTGCCGGAGCTCCTCCCAGGTGAGGACTACACCGTCCGGGTGACGCTGAACGGCGTCGCCGCCACCGGGCTGGCCACCACCAAGGTGCGTCTGGAGCCCGCCACGATCGACGGTGAGGATCTGCCGTCCAATGGCCGGAGCACCCTCACGCTGGCCCCGCCCCTCACCCTGATCATCGGCGGGCTGGCCGTGTGGCTGGCGCGGCGAGCTAAGCGTGCCTACTCCCGACACCAGGATCCGGGAGTCGTGGAGGCCGAAGCGACGTGATCGGTCCGGGCCACCGGTGGGTGCTGGCGGTGTCTTTCGTCGTGGTTGTCGCGACGACGACCGGCGCGGGGGCGCAGGACGTCGGCACCGTCTCCGACGGCCCGACGATCGCCCTCGATCGGGCCGTCGCCGCCCCGGGAGAGCGCGTCACGATCACGCTGACGGGATGGCGAGGGCGAGCCGTGACGCTCTCGGTGTGCGGGAACCGCGCCGCGCGGGGCTCGATGGACTGCAACCTCACGGCGAGCCAAGGGGTGCCGCTCAACCGCGATGGTTCGGCCACGGTCACGGACCTGATGGTCAGCAGCCCGACCCTGCCCTGCCCGTGTGTCGTCTTGGCCTCCAGCACCCGGAACGAGCAGAAGGCGATCGCCCCCTTGGACCTCGTGGGTCATCCGGTCGGGCCGATCATCGAGTCGGTAACGCAGATCCCGATCGTGCTCACCCTCGAGGTTCGCCGAGCGAGCGGTGGCCTGGTTGGGCCAGTGCGATCCACGCTCGGTGGCCCGACCTCCTATGAGGTGACCGTCACCGTGACGAACCAGACGACCGACGTCTTGTCGGGGGTGGTGGTGGCCGGCACCGTGGGTCGGACCCGCAACGATGACGTGGCCGGGCTCGATCTCCCGGCCGTGGGACCGCTCGAGCCCGGTCAGACCTGGGCGTACACGGCCCGTCCCACCGTGCCGGCCCCGGCCATCGGGACCTTCGTGGTTCAGGCCGTCGCGGCGGGGGCAGGCCCCACGGTGACGGTGGAGGATTCCGTCAGGGCGTTCCCCCTCGGGCTCATTGTGCTGGGAGTGGTGTTCGCCGTGGACGTCGTTGCGATCATCTGGCGTCGCCTGGCCCGGCGGCGCGGTGAGGATGCCGGGGGCGACGACGATGGCGGCGTCCTCGGCGTTGGCGGCCCCGTCGGGGGTGCGGCGCCCCTGCTGGTGGAGGAGCGGCCCCTCGTGCCGGTGGCATGACCGTGCCGGCCGACGGTGTTCACCTGCCGGCCATGGTGGCGTTCGGTGGGCTGGGTAGGGTGCGCGCTTGCGGGCCGCATGGCCTTCTGATCGGAGTGCGACGGTGCAGATAAGGCAGATCCTCGGTACGTTGCTGTTCGTCGTCGTGCTCGTGGCCACGGGGTGCACGGGAGCCGACGACTCCGCGAGCGGCAAGGGCGATGGCGCGGCTTCGGTGGCGCCTCCCCCCGACCCGTGCAAGTTGCTCGACTCCAGCACGCTCGACGAGCTCACCGGATCCGAGCAGGGCAGGGGCAAGGCGAAGGCGCTGGCGCCGGACCAACGCAAGGTGTGCGTGTTCGACTCCGGCTTGAGCTTGGCCGTCGAGGTCGGCACCGGGTTCGGCGGCACCGTCGATCTCATCCGCGCGTCACCCAGCGGGGCCACCCTCAAAGACATCGACGACGTCGGGGTGGCGGCCTTATGGCAGGACTTCGGTGACGGCTCGGGGCTGTTCCTCGCCCAGGGCGAGGACTACTTCGTCGGCGTGACCGTGGCGGCCGGAGGGCTGGCGGTCGGACAGCCGGTGGCGGAGGCCCTGCTCGACGCGCTGTGAGGGCGGGACTGGAAGGTGTTGTCTAGCGGTCATCGCCCGTTCACGGGTGCGCCACCTCACCCCCATAGCGTTTCGACTGATGTGGGCAGGAGATGAAGGTCCGACTCAGACAGCCCCGGCCGACGGGGCCGGCTGGTCGCCGGGGGGGAGCGAGGGAGCCACCCGCATCTGGCTGGTGAGCGAAAGCGCCTGGCGCGACGAAGTGGCGGGTCTCCTCCAGGCGGAGGGCTACGCCTTGCGGGTCGATACGCATCCGGACGGCTGGCACGAACCGGAGGCGCCCTTAGATCTGGCGATCGTGGAATTGATGTCCTCGGGGCCTTCGCCGGCATCGGTCTTCGCCCTGGTACGCGGGCGTCGCCCGATCCCGATCATCGCGGTGGCGCCGCTCGGACTCGGCGAGCTATCGATCCTGGAGGTGTACGCGGCGGGGGCTGACCAGCTGGTCCGACCGGACGTCGGCGCCAATGAGCTGCTCGCTCGGGTCCGGGCCCTGCTGCGAAGAAGTCCGCCGAGCCCCCGGGGTTCGGTCCTCCCCCACGATGTGGCTTCGATTCAGCTCGATCGCGTCTCGGGGATGGCGACGGTCGGGGGAACCCGGATCGAGCTGAGCGTCCGGGAGGCGGAGATCCTGCACGCATTGCTCGAGCGACCCGGCCGCGTGGTCACCCGTGACCAGCTCGCGGGGCTGGGCCGCGACCGGAGAGACGCTCAGCTGCTCGACTCGAACGTCCGCTCGGTGCGCAGCAAGCTCGAGGCGGCTGAGGGGGTCCGCCGGATCGTGGTGGTGCGCGGTGTCGGGTTCCGGCTGATGCTCGACGGGGAGCTCTGCGACCTCAGCAGCAGCCGTTGACCACCATGGTGGGGTCCTGGTCCGACCCCCGCTCACCGGGGGGCAAGAGCCAGTCGACGGTCAGCCACCACCTCTCTGTGCTGGCCGACGCGGGCTTGATCACCAAGGTCAAGCCCGGGCGCGGGGTGAACTGCACCGTGGTGCCCGAGCGCCTCGATGCCCTGCGGGCGGCCCTCGCCTCCTGAGCCCCGTCAGCGGTCGGTGAGCACGCCGAGATCGTCCAGAAGGGCTCGCACCCGTTGTTCGATCTCGTCGCGGATGGGGCGAACGGCACTGACGTCCTGCCCGGCGGGGTCCTCCAGCTCCCAGTCCTCGTAGCGCGTGCCCGGGAACAGCGGGCAGGCATCCCCGCAGCCCATGGTGATGACGACATCGGCCGCCTGCACAATCTCGTTGGTCCAGGGCTTCGGGTACTCCTGGGCGATGTCGATCCCCACCTCCGCCATGGCCGCTACCGCGGCCGCGTTCACCTCGGGGCCGGGCTCGGAGCCGCCGGACCACGCGGTGGCTTGCTCGCCGGCCAGGTGGGTGAACCAGCCCAGGGCCATCTGCGAGCGGCCGGCATTGTGCACGCACAGAAACAAGACGGTGGGCGGCTCACGGTCCGGCATCGCGGGTCTCCTGGAGGGATGGTTCGGGCTCGGGGAACAGGACCCGGGCGACCGCGACGGCCAGGCCTGCGCCGATGAGCTGGGCGGCTATGAAGCCGGGGGTGGAGGAGGGGGCGATGCCGGCGAACGTGTTCGTCAGGGTGCGGGCCAGGGTGACCGCAGGGTTGGCGAAGCTGGTGGACGACGTGAACCAGTAGGCGGCGCCGATGTAGCCCGCCACCGCGATCGGGACGGCGGCGTGCCGACCGCTCCGCACCACCCCGAAGATCACGGTGAGCAGCCCGAAGGTGGCGACCACTTCCGAGAGGAACGTGGCCGCGGTGAGACGATCGTGGGTGGACAGCACCACCGGCGGAAGCTCGAACATCACGTTGGCCACCATCGCGCCGAGGCACCCACCCGCGATCTGGGCGCCCAGATAGGGAGCGACGAGGCGACGCTGCGTCTTGCCCGTGACGAACTCGGCGAGGGTGACCGCCGGGTTGAAGTGGCCGCCCGATACGGGACCGAAGGTGAAGATGAGCGCAACGAGAGCCAGCACGGTGGCGGTGGAGTTCTCGAGCAGCTGAAGTCCGATTTGGTCGGGTGACAGCTGTTGCGCGGCGATGCCCGAACCGATGACGACGGCGACGAGCAACCCGGTGCCCAGCCCTTCCGCCAAAAGGCGAGCGGCCAACGTGTGATGGGAAGTGCTCACCGGCAGGGCCGCCGAGACGGGGATGGGGGCGCGCTGCCCAGTTGCCCCAGGGCGCTGGCCGCCTCGGTCAGTACGGCGCGGTCCAGGACGTAGTAGGTGAAGGCACCGCACCGTTCGGCTCGCACCACGCCCGCCTGGCGCAGGGCGCGAAGGTGGTGACTGACCAAGGGCTGGGCGAGGGCGAGATCGTCCACGAGATGGCACACGCACAATTCCTCGCGGGCCAGGCGTTGCACGATGCTCCAGCGGATCGGCTCCCCGAGGAGTTTGAGGAGCCCCGCCGGCGACGCCGGCACATCAATAAACATAGATATCAATCTTGCTGCATATGGCCGGGAGCGCAAGCCCACTGGAGGAGGGGCCGGAACCGGGAGGGTGCCCGTACGCGCTACCGTCGCATGTTGCCGCGGAACGCCCGTTCCCCACTTGACCCGGGAGAATCTAATGGCCCACCAGTTCCTGTCCGATGAGTGGCTCGCCGAAGTTCAGAAATTGGCCGAAGACAGCGATGGCGAGGGCGGGTT
>VFJN01000144.1 GCA_009886035.1 Actinomycetota bacterium | reverse complement strand
GAGGCAAAAACGATGGCCCCCGCGGCACCGGCAGCAGTGGCGGCCGCCAAACCGCCGAGATAAGCCGCCTTATGGCCATGGATCATCGAACGGATGGCCCGGCGCTCGCCGGCCGCCTCCAGATTCGCCAACACGTCGGCGAGAAGTCCAGGAGCTGGCTCGAACACCTCGGTACGCATGGCCCGCATGGCCCGCAGGACCCGGCGGTACTGCACAAGCTCCGCCTGACACCGCAAGCACCCTTCGACATGACGGCGTTCGCTCCGGTCGAGTAGGACCGAACCGTCGGCAGTGCCGGCTAGATCATCGGCGAGGTCTTCACACTGCATGAGCATCCTCTTCCAACCGGGGGGGGAACAGGTCCTCCCGTAACTTCTTACGAGCTCGATGAAGACGGACCTTGGCAGCGGTCTCAGAGATTCCGAGCTCCGCTGCGATGGTCTCATGGGGCAAGTCGTAAATGTCGCGCAGCACTACGACCTGACGAAGTTTCGGGGGCAGCGCCGCCAACGACACGCCGAGGCGTTCGCGCAAGGCGCCCGCATCCGCCTGGAGTTGCGGATCAGACGACGGGTGATCATCGGCGATCGGCGCGTCATCAGAGAGCTCCTCGTGCCGATGCTTATTCCGCTTCCCAAGGTGGGTATTGGCGCAGTTAGCCGTGATTCGGTACATCCAGGTAGAGAACTGAGCGTCGCCCCGAAAGCCCTTGAGGCCACGGAAAGCACGAAGGTAGGCATCCTGTACCACGTCTCTCGCGTCCTCCTCGTTCCCCGTCAAGCGAAGCGCGAGCGTGTACGAATCGGCGTAGGTGATCCGAACTAACTCGTCGAATGCCGCTCGGTCGCCCTCGCAAGCGGCGGCCACCAAGTCGGCCACTTCGTGTGGCATCAACGGTTCGACTCCTCTCGGTCCTGGGGGGTTACCGAAAAGAACAAAAATCTACCGCCCGTCCCCGTGCGGGGGCGGGCAGGGGGGTTAGCGGGTCTCCTTGTGGACTGTGTGCTCCCGGTCCCACCGGCAGTACTTCTTCATCTCGACACGCTCGCGATCATTCACCTTGTTCTTGGTGGTGATGTAATTGCGGCGCTTGCACGTCGTGCACTCGAGGGTGACGGCGATGCGTTTTGCTCCGGCCTTGGCCATGGTTGTCTCTTTTCGCTACTTGATGATCTTGGTGACGCGGCCGGCGCCCACGGTACGGCCACCCTCACGGATAGCAAACCGCAGGCCCTCGTCCATCGCAATCGGATGAATCAACTCCACATG
>VFJN01000119.1 GCA_009886035.1 Actinomycetota bacterium | reverse complement strand
GTCACCGTCGACGCCGGAGACGGCGAGCCACTCGAGGTGGGGTGCGGGGCCTTCAACATGCAGGTGGGCGATCTCGTCCCGCTGGCCACCATCGGGACCACCATGCCCAGCGGCATGGAAATCAGCCGTCGCAAGATGGCCGGCGTATGGTCGAACGGGATGCTGTGCTCAGCCTCCGAACTGGGCCTGGGGGATGATACCGGCGGGATCTTCCTCCTCCCGAGCCACCTAACTCCCGGGACGCCCTTCACCGAGGCGATGGGCATTTCGGCCGATGTCCTCTACGACCTCGAGATCAATCCGAACCGACCCGATGCGATGTCGATCGCCGGCGTAGCGCGCGACCTCGCGGCGCGGCTGCGGCTGCCCTTCCGTCTTCCCGACCCCACCCCGGTCCTTCTCCCGGCGGCGGCGATTGGCTCGGTCGGGGTGGAGATTTTGGCCCCCGAACGGTGTGGCCTGTTCGAAGCCCGAGTGGTGCGAGGGGTGGCGGTGGGCCCGGGCGATCCGAAGGTGGCCACCCGCTTGGCGCTGCTCGGAATGCGCTCGATCAACAACGTGGTGGACGCGTCGAACTACGTCATGCTCGAACTAGGGCAGCCCAATCATCCCTATGACCTCGCCAAGGTGGCGGGCCCAGGCCTGCGGGTGCGTCTGGCGCGCGACGGGGAAGCGCTCGTCACCCTCGATGGCATCGAGCGGGCTCTGAGCCCCGAGGACCTTCTGATCTGCGACGGCCATGATGTACCCGTGGGCCTGGCGGGCATCATGGGGGGATCGGCCAGCGAGATCGATGCGAGCACTCAGGATGTCCTCGTGGAGATGGCCTGGTTCCACCCGATCGGCATCGTGAAATCCTCGCGCCGGCACAAACTTCGATCCGAAGCGTCGGCTCGCTTTGAGAAGGGGACCGATCCCGAAATCGTGGATCTCGCCATGCGCCGGTTTGCCGACGTGCTCGGGGCAGGGGTGGAAGACGCCTCGGTGCGGGCCACCGGCACCTTGCCCGATCGGCCTCCAGTGCTCCTGCGCACCGCTCGCGTGGCCAAGTTGTTGGGTTCGGATTTGGGTTCAGCCCGCATCGCGGAGGTGCTCGATCCCATCGGCTTCCGGGCTATCGCCGTGGGCCAGGATCTCGAGGTGCAGATTCCGTCGTGGCGCTACGACTCCGCCACCGAGATCGATGTGATCGAAGAAGTCGCCCGTCACCACGGCTACACGGCGCTGGGTCGCACCCTTCCCCGCGCCGCCACCACCGGGGCCTTGTCGGCGCGTCAATTGGATCGGCGGCGCCTGCGGGCCACGTTGGTGGGTCGGGGCATCTCCGAGGCCATGCCGATGCCCTTTCTGGCCCCGGGGGAGTTGACCCGTTGTGGACTACCCGACGACGGCATCACCATTGCCAATCCCCTGGTGGCCGAACAATCCGTGTTGCGCACCTCGTTGCTGCCGGGTTTGGTGGGGGCGGTGGCCTACAACTGGTCGCACCGCAACCACGGCGTGCGGCTCTTCGAGATCGGCCACACCTTCAACCGTCCCGGCGAGGCCACGGCGGTGTTGCCCGATGAACGAGAGGTGCTCGGGGTGGTGTTGGCGGGGTCGGCGGCTCCCGACGCCGTCCTCGTGTGGCAGGCGTTGGCAGAGGCCCTGGGATTGAGGGATGTGGGCCTGCACAACGAGCCTCGACCCGGCCTCCATCCCACCCGTTCGGCCTCGTTGCGGTGCGGCGATCTGACGGTGGGGGCCGTCGGGGAAATCGATCCGGAGGTCCTGGCGGTCCACGACATCGCGGAGCGGGTTGGCTACCTCGAACTCGATCTCGATGCCCTCCTTGCCCAGCCCCACGGGGGCACCGCCTACCGGTCCTTCAGCCTCTTCCCGAGCAGCGACATCGACCTCGCCTTCGAGGTGGACGACGAGGTCCCCGCGGCGGCCGTGCACGACGCCATCAGCGCCGCCGGTGGTCCCCTGTTGTGGAGCGTGGAACTCTTCGACGTGTATCGCGGACCAGGGGTGGCCGAGGGTCGCCGGAGCCTCGCCTACCGCCTCCGTTTCCAAGCGGCCGAGCGCACCCTCACCGAGGGCGATGTGGCCGCCGCGCGCGCAGGGGTGATCGACGCCGTGCAATCGGGCCTGCCCGCCACGTTGCGCACCTAGGCCCCGCGGCCGCCCTTAACTGCCGGGGGTCTCGTTGAGGCCACCGTCGCCCATCTGTCGGTAGAGGCTGTAGATCTCCTGACAGATGCCACAGAGGGGGAGTTTGCCGGGATCTTTCTGGGGCACGAAGCGTTTCCCGCACAGGGCCTCCAGGGGATAGCCGAAGATGCGGGCTTCGGTCACTTTCGCCGCCGCTGATTCGCCCGGTTCGGTCCTCACGATGTGGGCTGATTCGGGCGAGGCGGTGGACAGGTTCTCGTCGGTGCGGCGGTCGAGGTCGGGGTCGATCGTGGTGACCGAAGGGTGCGACGGGACAACCATAAGGCGAGAACATAACGGCTCCCCGCGGCGGGGAGAAACCACGGGGAGGAGGCCGAGGGGGCCTGATGGCGGAGGGTGCTTGCATGATCATGCAGGATAATGCATGATTCACGGATGGTTTCCGTAGGCATCATCGGGGCGTCGGGCTTCACCGGCGCCGAGTTGCTGCGCTTGATCGCGGCCCACCCCGACCTGGACGTCCGTGTCGCCACCGGCGACAGCCAAGCCGGGTCCCGGGCCGCCGACCTCTACCCCAGTTTGGCCGCCGCCTATCCGTCGCTTGTCTACCGGACGTACGACCCGGCCGAGGTGGCCGGTCTTGATGTGGTGTTCCTCGGCCTGCCCCACGGCGCCAGTCAGGCCATCGTGCCCGAGCTCATGGGCCAGGTGGGTCACCTCGTGGACCTCGCCGCCGACTTCCGTCTCCAAGACGCCGGCTTGTACCCCCAGTGGTACGGAGAGGCCCACACCTCCCCTGAGTTGCTGCCGCACTTCGCCTACGGCCTCCCCGAACTGTTCCGCCCCGCCATCCTCGCCGCCACCCACGTGGCCACCCCGGGGTGCTATCCCACCGCGGCGGCCCTCGCCCTCGCCCCGCTCACGCAGGCCGGGGTCATCGATCCGCAGGGGATCATCGTGGACGCTGCCTCGGGAGTGTCCGGTGCCGGTCGCCCCCCGAAAGCGTCCACCACCTTTTGCGCGGTGGACGAGGATTTCACGGCCTACGGCCTGCTCGACCATCGGCACACCCCCGAGATGGAGCAGATACTCGGAGCCACCGTTCTCTTCACCCCCCATTTGGCCCCGATGAACCGCGGCATCCTGGCTACCTGTTACGCCCGGCCCACCGGCACCACCAGCACGGTGGCGCTCCTGGATCTCCTCCGTCAGGCCTACGCCGACGAGCCCTTCGTGGTGGTCACCGAAACCTCGCCGTCTACCAAAGCCACCCTGGGTTCCAACTGTGCCCACGTGACGGCGCGCTATGACCCGCGTAGCGGGTACGTGTTGGCCATCGCCGCCCTCGACAACATCACCAAGGGCGCCTCGGGGGCCGCGGTTCAGTGCGCCAACCTGCTCCTCGGCCTCCCCGAAACCACCGGCCTTCCCATCGCCGGGGTCTACCCATGAACGCCGGGCTGCGGTGGAGGACGGAACCCATCCCCCCGTCGGTAGAGATCGTGAGTTGGCTATGAGTGTGACCGCGGCGGCCGGATTCCGGGCCCACGGGATGGCCTGTGGCATCAAGGAATCAGGGGAACTCGATCTCAGTATCGTGGCCACCCACGACGGCATGCCGGTGAGCGCGACGGCCGTGTTCACGCAGAACAAGATGACCGCCGCGCCGGTGATTACCACGAGTGCCCACCTGCTGTTGTCCGGGGGGCAGGCCGCCGCGGTGGTGCTCAACAGCGGATGTGCCAACGCCGCCACCGGCCCGCCCGGTGTTGCCGATGCCGAACGCATGACCGAGTTGGTGGCGGCGGAGTTGGGGTGCGCACCTCACGAGGTGCTCGTCTGCTCCACCGGCCTCATTGGCTACTCGCTGCCCATGGAGGCCATCGCGGGCGGCGTGGTGGACCTCGTCGCCGGACTCAACTCCAGCCCCGCCGGTGCCATAGCCGCCGCCGAAGCCATCTGCACCACCGACACCCACCGGAAAGAAGCGGTGGTGCGGGGGCCGGGGTTCGTGGTGGGGGGGATGGCGAAAGGAGCCGCCATGCTCGCTCCCAACATGGCCACAATGTTGGCGGTGATCACCACCGATGTCGCCCTCGCCGCGCCCGCCCTTACCGAGGTGCTGCGGGCGGCGGTGGCGGCGAGCTTCAACTCCATCTCCTCGGATGGATGCACCTCCACCAACGACACCGTGATCCTCCTCGCCTCGGGGCTCGCCGGTCCGCCCACCGACAGGGCGGCGTTCGCCGGCGCGGTGGCCGAGGTGTGTCTCGACCTGGCCACCCAGATGGTGGGCGACGCCGAGGGCCACACCAAAGTGGTGCGCGTGAAGGTCACGGGAGCGGCCTCCGATGACGATGCGCGCGCCGGCGCTCGTCAGGTGGCGGAGAGCCAACTCGTGAAGTGCTCCTGGTACGGCAAGGACCCCTACTGGGGCCGGATTGCCAGTGAGTTGGGGGCGGCCGGGATCGTCTTCGAACCCGAACGCCTGATGGTTCGCTACGGCGAGTTGATCGTGGCCGAAGGAGGCGTCACCGCCGCGGTGGACCCCGTCGCCATCGCCGCCTACATGGACCAGGAGTGGATCGAGGTCACCGCCCACCTCGGCCTCGGCGATGGCCGAGCCCAGATCCTCACCAACGATCTGACCCACGCCTACATCGACGAGAACATGGGTACCTCATGATGCCGACTGTCCCCACCGCCCGGAAGGCGGCCGAGGCCCGGGCCGCCCTCCTCATCGAGGCTCTGCCGTATATTCAGCGCTTCCATGGCCGCACCATGGTGGTCAAGTACGGCGGTAACGCCATGGTGGATCCCGCGCTGGCGGCCACCTTCGCCGCCGATGTGGTGCTCATGCGCTCCGTTGGCCTGCGGCCCGTGGTGGTCCACGGCGGGGGTCCTCAGATCAGTGACCTGATGACGAGGCTCGGCAAGGTTCCTGAGTTTCGCGACGGTCAACGCGTGACCGATGCCGAGACCGTGGACATCGCCCGCATGGTCTTGGTGGGCAAGGTCAATCGCGAGATCGTGGCCTCCATCAATCGCCACGGATCCCTCGCCGTGGGCGTGAGCGGGGAGGACGCCGGTCTCATCGTGGCCGGTGCCCGCCACCCCGACCTCGGCTTCGTGGGTGATGTGCAGTCCGTGAACCCGGCCATCCTCCAACGCCTTCTGGCCGAAGATCTCATTCCGGTCGTGAGCACGATGGGGGCGGATGCCCACGGGCAGACCTACAACATCAACGCCGACACGGTGGCCGGAGCCCTGGCGGAGGCGCTGGGGGCCGAGAAGGTCATCTACCTCACCGACGTCGAGGGCCTCCTCGCCGATCCCGACGATCCGGGCAGCCTCATCAGCCGGATCGATGCGGCCGGGTTGGCCGAACTGGTGGCCGCCGGAGCCATGAAGGGCGGGATGATCCCCAAGATCGACGCCTGCTTG
>VFJN01000030.1 GCA_009886035.1 Actinomycetota bacterium | reverse complement strand
GCGAGCGCCGGGCCATCCGTTCGATGATCCATGGCCATAAGGCGGCTTATCTCGGCGGTTTGGCGGCCGCCACTGCTGCCGGTGCCGCGGGGGCCATCGTTTTTGCCTCAAGGGCTCGGAAGGTTCGCGCCGCGAGCTGAAGGGGCGTTGTGGCGCTCGCGTCCCCAGAAAAGGGGTCGTTTGACCTAGCGACACAAGCGCCAATTTTGGGCCTTTTCGTGAGGGGCGCAGAAGATCCTCTTGCTTGTGGTGCGCCCGCCGCTTTATGATCACCACTGTGCGTGAGCAACACGCACAGTGGGGAAGCACTGAAACCCTGGGCGAATGTGGTCACGGATGCCCAGGGTGGAGCGAGCGTGAAACCGACCCCATCACTACGAACGCTGTGGAGGCGAAGTGATGGATCAGGCTGTCTCGGTTGGGCGAAGCCCCTCGGTGCGAACGAAGTTCGGCATGATGTTTATGGTGACCGCGCTGGTCAGCGGCCTGCTGACGACGGTCGCCGCCGCGGTCAACGTCCCACCCGACCCCAACGGAGTCAACACCGGTGGGTTCGAGATCGAGGGCGATCTCCTGAGCCAGCCGGGTGGCACCACCGACTGGGTCGACATCCCCGCCGCCGAGCTCGTCGACCTGGTCGACGACACTGCTGACTCCGGCGTGCAGGGAAAGGAGAACGAGCCGGAGGGCTACACGTGCAACGTCGGAGGCGCCAGCCCGCCGAAGGACGACTACACGCGCATCTACGGTCGCGCCCGGATCGGTGCCGGCGTTGACCCGTTCCTCGATCTTGCGTACCGCCGCACCAAGAGCGAGGGGAACACCCACCTCAACTTCGAGTTCAACCGCCTCTCCACTGCGGGCTATGGCTTCCCCGCTGGCGTCGATACTCCCGCCGAGATCGCCAGCTACGCCGGCCCCTGCCCGTTCCTGAACCGGAGCATCGACGACCTCCTGATCGGGTACGACTACGGCGGCGGTAGCGAGCCCGCGGTGGTGAACGTCTACACGTGGGATGGTGACAACTGGAGCCGAGTCGCCGATGAGAATCTGCCCTCGCCCTTGGGCGGAGCCGCCGCTTCGGCCGGCAACGCCGTGGGCGTCGAAGATCCGATTGCCGGGGACACCTTCGACGGTCGCCTGTTCGGCGAGTTCAGCCTCAACCTTGAGGTTCTCGGTGACCTCGTGGGCGGCGGTGTGCTCGGCTGCCCGGGCTATGGCGGGATGCAGGTGCGGAGCCGGTCATCCGGCCAGTCGTTCAACTCGAACCTCCAGGATCGCTTGGCGACCATCCCGTTCAACTTGTCCAACTGTGCGAAGGTCAAGATCAAGAAGGTCGACAACTCGAGCCCGCCGGTGGCCACCGCTGGCGCGGTTTACGGTCTCTACGACACCGTGGCCAAGGCCCAGGCGGTGGCCGGTCAGACCGAAGCTCAAGCGATCGCGGCCGCCGTCTCGACCTGCTCCACGATCGCCAACGGCACGTGCGAGCTGGTCAACGCTGATCCGGAGAGGGACTACTGGATCACCGAGATCAGTCCTCCGGTTGGGCTCCTGCCCTCCACGGAGGTCCGCGCCGTCACGGCTGCTCAGCTTGAACCCTTTGGCACGCTCGATCTGTCCGGAACGCCCTTCGTGAACAACGTGCCGGTCGGCAACGTCACGATCACCAAGCGTCTCTTCAGCGATAACGATCACGACGGCGTTCTCGATCCGGGCGAGCAGGTGATCCCCGACAACATGGCCGATCTCGACGGCATCATCTTCACGTTGCAGCAGAACGGTATAACTTCCAAGACGCACCCGGCCGGGGTCGATGCCACGTGCACCATCGCGGCTGGAAATGGTAATTGCACGGTCTCGTCGATGCGGTTGGGCACCTACCAGATCGTGGAAACACTGAACCCGAGCGGGCCCCGTGGGATTCTTGTGGGCATTTCACCCTCGGTGACGATCACCACGGCCGGCGAGACGGTGGCGGTCACCTATGACAACCCGCTCAGTCCCCTGAACATCGCCCTGGACAAGGTGGGCGACAAAGACAGCGCCAGCATCGGCGACACCGTGAACTACACCTTTACAGTCACCACCACCGGGCCACGCTTACATGACGTTTCCTTGGCTGAGTGGTCGGGGGCGTTTGGCGGAGTGACCTACGCTGACATTTGTGACGCCCCTCCGGCGTTCGACGCGGCGGGTTCAACCGGAGAAGAGGATGGGTTCCTCAGCGCGGGTGACCGCTTCATCTGGAAGTGCTCGCATGTGGTGACGGGCAGAGACCCGAATCCGTTGCCCAATCGGGCCCGAGCGGCGGGGGTTGACGACCTGGGTCGCCAGGTCGAGGCCTTCGACATCTTCAACGTCGCCATCCTCTACCCCGGCATCAGTATCACCAAGGTGGCGGATGCGGCTGTGGTGGATGCGGGTTCCGACATTGGTTTCACGATGGTGGTGGCCAATGGCGGTCCGGGCACGGCTCGGGGCGTGACGTTGGATGACCCGTTGCCGGATGGTGATGGGGTGAATTGGACGGTTGCGTCTCAGAGCGGTGGTGCTTCTTGTGCGGTGAGTGGAGGCGTGGGGCAGGAGGTCTTGTCGTGCGGTCCGAAGGACTTGGCGACGGGTGCTTCGTTCTCTGTGCACGTGGTGAGTGGAACCCAACCCTCGGGTGAGGTTTGCTCGCCGGCGACGCTGGATAACACGGCGGTGGCTGATGCCACCAACGATGCTGAGGTGGAGGCTTCGGCCCGCGTGTCGGTGCAGTGCCCTGACATCAGTATCACCAAGGTGGCGGATGCGGCTGTGGTGGATGCGGGTTCCGACATTGGTTTCACGATGGTGGTGACCAATGGCGGTCCGGGCACGGCTCGGGGCGTGACGTTGAACGACCCGCTGCCGAATGGCGTGGAATGGACGATCGAGTCGAGCACCGTCGTAGAACCCGAGGGTGCGGGTTGCCTCATTACTGAGTTGAACGTGCTTTCGTGTGGCCCGGTGGACTTGGCTGCGGATGCCTCCTTGACGGTGCATATCGTGGCGGGAACCTCGGGGATACCGGAGGTGTGTGGGCGGTATGACAACGAGGCGACGGTCTCGTTGAGCAACGGTCCAGGGGATTCGGCGGACGCCTCCACCGAGGTTTTGTGTCCGTTGGACATCACCCTGGAGAAAGACGGGCCTGCGTTGGCTCATCGTGGTGATGAGATCACCTACGACTTTGCGGTCACCAACAGTGGTGAGGCGGAGCTG
>VFJN01000006.1 GCA_009886035.1 Actinomycetota bacterium | reverse complement strand
GGCCACTACCAGGGATTACCTTGAGCCCGAGAGGAGAGTCGAACTCCTGACCTACGCATTACGAGTGCGTTGCTCTACCAACTGAGCTACCCGGGCGGGATCCGACAGGTTACCCGAGGCCGATGGCCCACCAACAAGGCGCTACCGGTCCACTGCCGGCAGTTGGGCGAACAGTGCCTGCAGGAGGAGGGTCTCATTCGGGAACCGGTCCAGAGCCAGAGCGGCCTGCTCAATGCGGTGAATGGCCGCGACCACCTGGTCGGCGTGGCGGGCCACCGCCAGCGCGTCGCGGTACACGCCGGCGAAGGTGGCCAACGCGAAACGGAGTTCGGCCGTGCGATGACGCCGCACCTCGCGCTTGTGGCGATCCTCAAGCTCCTTCTTTCCGCTCCCCCGCTGCCCGTAGCGCTCGATCCGTTCCTGCAGTTCGACGGCTTCCTGCTCGTGACGCTGATCAATCACCTTCTGGGCATCGTCGATCAACCCCTTGACCTCCAGCGCCATCTCCGCCGCCCGGGCTCCCGTGCCGTTGAGGCGAGCGGGCATACCCGCGAGGGCCGCCGCCCGCACGGCGAAACGGGCGTCGGTCGCCAGCAGGCGGGCGCGATCGAGGTCACCGGCGGCAGCGGCGGCCACCTCTCTCGCTTGATCGGGGGCAATGCCCTCGGCCACGAGACGCTCCACCACCGCCGTGAGTGGTACGGGGCCCAGATCAATCCGCACCGAGCGCGACGCAATCGTTACCAACTCCGGGGGCACGTCCTCGGCCAGGATCACGAAGAACGTGGACGCCGGCGGCTCCTCCACATACTTCAGGAGGATGGCGCCAAACCGGTCGATGAGATGAAAGTCCTCCAACACCAAAACCTTGCGGTTGCCCTCGGCGGGCGAGCGGGCCGCCCTAGCCACGATGGCCTTAGCCGTAGGCACATCAATGCGCCCCTGGGCCGTCGTGGCCTCGAAAATGTGCAGGTCGGGGTGCTTCTCCGCCAGCGCCAGTCGCGCATGGCGGTGGGCATCCTCCCCGGTGAAATCGGCGGAGAGCAGGAGGGCGGCGAAGGCCCGGGCCGCCGCTCGTTTTCCCGACCCCGATGGACCCACCAACAGATACGAGTGCACCGGCGCCTCCGCCGCCGCACTCAGGTGGGCCACGGCCTGGGGCTGCCCCACCACATCGGCCCACACATCCATCTCAGCGCTGGTGGTCACTCCGAAAGCATGCCAGCCAGCCAGCGATCCGTGCCCAACGTTCAGACCAGGTCGGGAAAACGGATGCTGATGACCTGCCAAATCTGCTCGGCCACGGTGTCTTGATCCTGCGTACCATCGATGATCGCCCAACGATCTGGGTCTTCGATGGCCTGCCGCAAAAAGCCGTCGTGCACCCGCTGATGGAACGCCGCCCCCGCCGACTCCACCCGGTCCTTGGCCCGGACGAGCCGCTGTTCTGCCGCCGACGGCGTTACCTCAAGGAGAAAAACGAGATCGGGCCAGAGCCCATCGGTGGCCCACCGCGAAAGCTGTTCCACCTCGCCGGCGGGAAGTTGGCGGCCGTAACCCTGATAGGCCACGGACGAACCGGCGTACCGATCGGTGATCACCGTGCGACCGGCCGCCATCGCCGGACGAATCACTTCCACCACATGCTGAGCGCGATCCGCCGCCATCAGCAGCGACTCGGCCCGATCGCTGATCTCGAGTGCCTCCGTATCAAGGAGCAACTGACGCAGTTGCGCGCCCAGCACCGAGTCGCCCGGTTCGAAGGTAAAGAGCGCGCCGGCCCCAAGCCGGGTGGCCAAGCGGCGAGCCTGGGTGGACTTTCCACTCCCCTCTCCGCCCTCAAAGGCGATCAGGTAGCCGCTCATTCTTCGGCCTCGTGTTCCATCGCCTCGCGCTCGTAACTCCGGCGAGTTTCAGTAATGGGAGCCGTCAGACCTGAAACCAGATCGACCCCCTCTTGCAGCAGAAAGTTGTCGAGGGCGGTGGGGGATTGGCCGCGCACGGGCGGGTGGTACGTCTGTCCGGCCCGGAGGGACAACACCGCCAGCACCCCCGCCCCCAGGATGATCACACCGGCCAGCCACAGCGTGAGGCGCACCCCGGGGATGGCCACACTCACCGAGCCGATATCCACCGTGCCTCCGAACAAGTTCTGACTCAACCGCCCCAAGGCGGCGGCGAGGAACGGGCCCACCGCAAAGGCAATCAGCACACAGAAGCGCGCCAGCGTGTACAACGCCGAGAAGATCCGGCCACGCAGTTCGTCGTCCACGTTCTCGTGCAACAGGGTGAACCCCAGGACGTACACCGACCCGGCACATACCCCCATCAGGCCGACGAACAACGAGGCCGTGCCGAGCGCCGACATCGAAGCCGCCAGGATGAGGGCCGTGCCGGCGCCGAACACCGACAGCGTGAAGACCCTCGCCTTGGGGATGTGACTCTGGAACACCGACAGCAGCACCACCCCTACCGCCACGCCGCAACCGAGCGCGAAGATCAACAGCCCGAAGCCCGCCGTGCCGGCATCAAGTACCTGATCAGCGAAGATGGGACCGAGCGGCACCAACATGCCCCCACCCACCAGTCCGGTAGCGAGACCCACGTTCACTGCCCGCACTACGGGGTTCACGAAAATGAACTTCCACCCCTCCTTGAGTTCGTGGAAGGCCTGGCCGAAATCGATGCGCCGCCCGTCCGCCGAAGCCTTGCGCTCGTTCTTCGGGAGGGTGAGTTTGGAAATCATGAAGGCCGAGAGCAGGAAGGTAAGGGCATCCACGTAGAAGGCCAGGCCCTCCTGATTGGTGCGGAATGCGTCAAAGGCGTCGACTTTGCCCAGGGCCCCGCTGATACCGGCGAGCAGCGAGAACAGCGCCGCCGCAATGGGCATCGTGCCGTAGGCAGCCACCAGCGACAGTGAATTGGCCGCGGTGAGGTGGCTGGCCGGCACGATATTGGGCACCGACGCTTCTTTCGCCGGGGTCCACAACAAGGTGAAGCACTCCAGCACCAACGAGGCCACCACCAGACCAAACACCGTGTCTACGAAGGGGAGGGTGACCAACACGGCGGCTCGTCCGATGTCGCAACACACCATCACCCGTTTGCGGTCGAATCGATCGGCGATGACCCCCGACGCCGCCCCGAAAAAGAACCCGGGGATGATGCGCGCCGACATCACCAACCCCACCGCCGCCGCCGCGCCCTTCTGACCACCGATATGGGCAGCCAATGACGCAATGGCGAGGAACCCCAGCCAGTCGCCGGTGGCGGAGGCCACCTGCGTGAGCCATAGGTGGAAGAACTGGGGCGAGCCGAATATCCGGACGCGGAAACCGGCCTTTGCGCCTGGACCGGTGCCGAGGCTGGGATCGGTGGGCACCTCGTTACCCGAGGGTTCAAGCCCGGGCAACGGCACCTGGCGCGCTTCCGCCATTTCCTCCACGTTAGGGGGTCAGGCGTCCGTCGCCGGGCGATTAGGCGTCGACGGGCGGGGCAATGGCGGGGGCCGCCTTGGTGACCGCCGCCTTCTTGGTGACCTTCTTCGTGGCCTTGGTGGCCTTCTTCTTGGTGACTTTCTTGGTGGCCTTGGTGGCCTTGGTGGCCTTCTTCTTGGTGGCTCCACGCCGGGCCGTCTTCTTCACGGGGCCGGCATCGCGACGAATCTGCAGGAGTTCAGCGGCCCGCTCAATCGTCACGTTCTCCACCGAGTCGCCCTTGCGCAGGCTGGCGTTGGTCTCGCCATCGGTGACATACGGTCCGAAGCGCCCGTCCTTCACTACGACGGGTTTCTCCGACACGGGGTCGTTCCCGAGTTCCTTCAGCGGCGGGGCGGGCGCCGTCTTTCGACGCCCAAACTTCTTTGGCTCAGCCAGCACCTTGACCGCATCGTCCACGGTGATGGCGAGGAGTTGCTCCTCGCTGTCCACGCTGCGAGTTTCCTCACCCCACTTCACGAACGGCCCAAAACGGCCGTTGGCGGCGATGATCTCGCCCCCGTCGGCGGGATGAGCGCCCACCAGCCGCGGCAATCGCAGTACCTGAAGCGCGTCGCTGAGGGTGAGGGTGGACAGCGACATGGTCTGGAAAAGCGACGACATCTTGGGCTTGGTGTCGGGAGGCAGGGTGTCGGCGTCGCCCAGTTGCACGTACGGCCCAAACCGCCCGCTCTTGGCGAACACCGGCAGGCCTGTATCGGGGTCCTCGCCGAGCGGTTCGCCACCCTTGGGGGCGGAGAGGATCTCCACCGCGCGAGCAATCGTTACTTCATCCAGCGGCAGATCATCAGGAATTGAGGCGGTTTCCTCACCGCGCCGGAGGTACGGGCCGTAGCGACCATTACGCAGAACGATCGGGACACCGTCGTCGTCGACCCCCAGCGGAATCGTGTTGATGGCCTCCGCATCGGCCTCCTCGAGAGCCTTGTCCTTGAGGCCCTTCACGCCCTGGCCGTCGTCGCCAAACCAGAAGTGCGTCAACCACGGAAGGCGAGCCTGCCGACCGCCGGCGATTTCATCGAGATCGTCTTCCATACGGGCGGTGAATTCGTAGTCCACCAGATGACTGAAGTGGTCCTCCAGCAGTTTCACCACCGCAAAGGCATCGGTGGTGGGCACGAGAGCCTGACCTTTTTTCCACACGTAGCCCCGAGCCTGAATGGTGTCCATCGTCGAGGCGTACGTGGAGGGACGGCCGATGCCTTTTTCCTCCAGCATCTTCACCAGAGTGGCCTCCGTGTAGCGGAACGGGGGCTGGGTGGCGTGACCGGCAGCCTCCACCAAGGGGTTTGGCAACGCCTGGCCCTGCTCCAGATTCGGAAGTCTGGCGGTGTCGTCGCCACTCTCCTCGGCATCGTCTTCGCCTTTGAATCCGTACACCGCCTGCCACCCGGGGAAGGTGATGGTGCGGCCCGATGCCGTCCACTCTGTCGCCACGCCATCGGCCGTGCTGGCACCGATGCGAACGGTGACGGTGTTGCCCCGGGCGTCGGGCATCTGGCTCGCCACCGTGCGCTGGTAGATGAGTTCGTAGAGCCGCAGTTGATCGCCACGGAGTTCCCCCCGCAACTGATCGGGGGTCCGGAACGTGTCCCCCGCCGGGCGAATGGCCTCGTGGGCCTCTTGCGCGTTTTTACTCTTCTTGGCGTAGGTGCGAGGCGTGTCGGTGAGGTAGTCGGGTCCGAACTGACTCCCGATCACCTTTCGGGCGGCCGCAATAGCGGTACCGGACAACGTGGTGCTGTCGGTTCGCATGTAGGTGATGTAGCCGTCTTCGTAGAGTCCCTGGGCCAGGCTCATAACCTGGCGGCTACTCATCCGCAGACGGGAACCGCCCACCTGCTGAAGGGTTGAGGTGATGAAGGGCGGCTTGGGGCGAGAGCTGTACGGCTTCGTGTCGGTGCTCGCCACGGCAAAGGCCTGGTCCGCCAACCCGCCCTGGAGACGCGCCGCGCTCACCTCGTCGAGGATGGCGATGTCGTCGCGCTTCGTGCCGCCCTGGGCGTTGAAGTCGCGGCTGCCGGCCACGCGGTGGCCGTCGATGGTGGCGAGCGACGCCGTGAAGGCTGGATCAGTGGGGAAAGCGGCGCTGAGATCCCAATAACTGGCCGCCACAAACGCCATCCGCTCTCGTTCCCGCTCCACCACAAGGCGGACGCTGGGCGACTGCACCCGACCGGCGGAAAGCCCCTGGCGGATCTTGCGCCAGCACACCTCTGACAGCGGATAGCCATAGAGGCGATCCACAATACGACGACTCTCTTGGGCGTCGACGAGGCCGTAGTCGATGTCACGGGACTCAGCGATGGCCTGCTCGATCGCCGCCTTGGTGATCTCGTGAAACACCATGCGCTTCACCGGCACCGTCGGCTTGAGCACCTCGAGCAGATGCCATGAGATCGCTTCGCCCTCACGATCCTCATCAGTGGCGAGATAGAGCTGGTCGGCGCCCTTCAGCGCTTTCCGCAACTTGGCGATCACGTCCTTCTTGCTGGCGTGCACCAGATATTCCACGGCGAAGTCGTTGTCGACGTCGACGCTAAGGCCCTTGGGGGATAGGTCGCGGATGTGTCCCATCGACGCCAAAACGGTGAACTCACCGCCGAGGAAACCCTCGATGGTTCGCGCTTTGGCTGGGGATTCGACGATCACGAGCGGCTTTGCCACGGCGCAACATTGGCCCCAACCCCTGCCACCTTGTCAAACAACCCCCCGGTTCCCGGGTGGTTTCGGCCACTTAGGGGCCGGTACCAACCCCCCGCAGGATGCGCTGAGGACTACAGGGTTTGGAGAAGAATGGCGTCGCCTTGACCGCCTCCGCCGCACAGCGCGGCGGCCCCGAGGCCACCACCCCGGCGGGCGAGTTCCAACAAAATCGTGAGAGCCACGCGCGTGCCCGACATGCCCACGGGGTGACCGAGGGCAATAGCCCCGCCGTTCACGTTCACGATGTCGTCGCTGATGCCGAGATCAGCCATCGAGGCTAGACCCACCGCCGCGAACGCCTCGTTGAGTTCGAACAACGAAATGTCGCTCACCGACTTCCCGGCCCGCTCCACCGCCTGTTTGATGGCGCGGGCGGGCTGGGTGAGGAGCGACGGGTCCGGGCCGGCCACCTGGCCGTAGCCCACGATCTCACCCAGGGGCTGCCTCCCGAGTTTCTCAGCCATCGCCATGGAGGTGACGATGACCGCAGCACCGCCGTCGGAGATCTGCGAAGCGTTGCCCGCCGTGATGTTGCCGGCCTTGTCGAACGCCGGGCGCAGTTTGCCAAGCGACTCGGCGGTGGTATCTCCCCGCACCCCTTCGTCCGTATCAAAGATCACCGGATCACCCTTGCGCTGGGGAACCTCTACCTTCACGATCTCGTTGTCGAAGAGGCCGTCCTTGGCTGCCCGGGCGGCGCGCTCGTGGGACATCGCCGCCAGCGCATCCTGTGGCTCCCGAGCCAGGCCCGCTGACGCGGCGTACTTCTCCGTACCGGCCCCCATCGCCACCTGATCGAAGGCGCAGAAAAGACCATCGAACATCATCGAGTCGACCACCTTCTGATCACCGATGCGGAAACCAGCGCGGGCACCGGGGAGCAGATAGGGAGCCTGGGTCATGGATTCCATGCCACCGGCCACCACGATGTCGGCCTCACCCGAGCGAATCATCTGATCGGCGAGATGGATGGTGTTGAGGCCCGAGAGGCACACCTTATTGATGGTGCTCGCCGGCACCGACAGCGGGATACCGCCATGCACGGCGGCCTGACGTGACGCGATCTGACCGGCCCCGGCCTGGAGCACCTGGCCCATAAAAACGTAATCCACCTGCTCGCCGGTGAGACCCGCCCGGATGAGGGCCTCCTTGATGGCGAAGCCGCCAAGTTCGGCCGCCGAGAACCCCGCCAGAGCACCCGACAACTTGCCGATGGGTGTGCGAGCACCTGCGAGAATCACGGAACCAGCCATACAACTTCCCCCCATAGAGATATCGAGATACGAACACGTCAGCGTACCGATCACCCGACCGCGACGGCCAGACGACGTCGTCTCGGCCCCGTCCCCACCCCTCGGCTCGGCCCGGATCCACCCCCGGAGTTGAAACGGCTGGCCCGAAGCCCCCACCTGACGATAAGGTGACCACAGCTGCAGCGGGCCATCGTCGTCCCACCGCAGAGCTCTGGACCTGATCGCTGATCCACCGCTCCCCGGGGGAATCGAACTTGATGTTGCCCACCAAACAAGGCTTGTACGACCCGCGTTTCGAGCATGACGCGTGCGGAGTGTCCTTCGTGGCCGACCTTCACGGCCGTCCCAGCCACGAAATGGTGCGCCTCGGCCTGGCTTCCCTCTGCAACCTTGATCACCGAGGGGCCACCAATGCCGAGCCCAACGTCGGTGATGGGGCGGGCATCCTCATCCAGATCCCTGATCGCTTCTTGCGCGACGTCGTGGACTTTGAGCTACCCCCGGCCGGGTCGTACGCCACGGGAATGGCGTTCCTCCCCCAGGACCCCGAGGTGGAAGCGGCGGCGATGGCCGGCATCGAAAAGATCGCCGTAGCCGAGGGGTTACAGGTCTTGGGATGGCGCGACGTGCCCACCGACGACAGCATGATCGGCCAGCAGGCGGCCGAGGTGGAGCCATCGTTCCGCCAGGTGTTCCTGGCGGTGGCCGAAGGTCATCGTCCGCTGGCGGACATCGCGCTGGATCGCAAGTGTTTCGTGGTGCGCAAGCGGGTGGAACACGAACTCGCCCTCGAGGGTGGGCCGGTGTATTTCCCCAGCCTCTCGGCGCGCACGATGGTGTACAAGGGAATGCTCATCTCGTACCAGGTCGGGGCCTTCTTCACCGACCTCGCCGACGAGCGGGTCGAGTCGGCCCTCGCTCTCGTTCACAGCCGCTTCTCCACCAACACCTTTCCGTCGTGGCCTCTTGCCCATCCCTATCGCTTCGTCGCCCACAACGGCGAGATCAACACCGTGATGGGAAATGAGAACTGGATGCGGGCTCGTGAGGCCCTGCTCGAATCTGATCTCATCGAGGGCCTAGACCGGGCGTTCCCGATCTGCACGCCGGGCAGTTCCGACACCGCCCGCTTCGACGAGGTGCTCGAACTCCTGCACCTCGGCGGGTACTCGCTCCCCCATGCCGTGCTGATGATGATCCCCGAGGCTTGGGAAAACCACGAATCCATGCCCGACTGGAAGCGCGATTTTTACCGCTTCCATGCCTCGGTGATGGAGCCGTGGGACGGCCCGGCATCGATCGCCTTCACCGACGGCACGGTGATCGGCGCCGTGCTCGACCGCAACGGCTTGCGGCCGTCGCGCTACTGGGTAACCGAAGACGGCCTCGTGGTGATGGCATCGGAAGTTGGTGTCTTGCCAATCGACCCCGCCACCGTGGTGCAAAAGGGACGGCTCCAGCCGGGGCGCATGTTCCTCATCGACACGAAGATCGGACGCATCGTGGGCGATGACGAGATCAAAGAAGCCCTCGCCGCCCAGCAGCCCTACAGCGAGTGGCTCCACGCCGGGCTCGTGCACCTCGATGACCTTCCCGGCCGCGCCTTCCTCACGCCCCAACACGCCTCGGTCGTAACCCACCAGCGAGAGTTTGGCTACACCTCCGAGGAGCTCAAGATCCTCATCGCGCCCATGGCCCGCACCGGCGCCGAGCCGATCGGCTCGATGGGCACCGACACCCCGGTCGCCGTGCTCTCCGATCGTCCCCGCCTGCTGTTCGACTACTTCCAGCAACTCTTTGCCCAGGTCACCAACCCACCCCTCGATGCCATCCGCGAGGAACTGGTGACCTCGATGGGCGGCACCATCGGTCCCGAATCCAATCTGCTCCGTCCCGGCCCCGGCTCGTGCCGCCAGGTGGTGCTCCCCCACCCGATCATCTCCAACGAGCAGTTGGCGAAACTGCTCTACATCAACGACGACGACAACATGCCCGGATTCAAAACGTTCGCCATCGACGGCCTGTACCGCGTGGCCGAAGGCGGCGAGGGCCTGCGGCGGGCCCTGGAGGAGGTGCGGGCCAAGGTGAGCGCAGCCATCGCTGATGGGGCCACCCTCATTGTGCTGTCCGACCGCTACTCCTCCACAGAACTGGCCCCGATCCCGTCGCTGTTACTCACCTCGGCGGTGCACCACCACCTGATCCGGGAGCGAACCCGCACCCAAGTTGGCCTCGTCGTGGAGTGTGGCGACGCCCGCGAAGTGCATCACATGGCGCTGTTGGTCGGCTACGGCGCCGCCGCTATCAACCCCTACCTGGCTTTCGAGACCATCGAAGATCTGATCGATAACGGCGTGATTACCGGGATCACCAAGCGCCAAGCCGTGAAAAACTTCGCCAAGGCGAGCACCAAGGGTGTGCTCAAGATCATGTCCAAGATGGGCATCTCCACCTTGGCCTCCTACACCGGGGCGCAGACCTTCGAGGCCATCGGACTCTCCGAGGACCTCGTGGAGAAATACTTCACCGGCACCGCCAGTCGCATCAGCGGAGTGGGCCTTGATGTGCTGGCGGAGGAAGTGGCCCGACGGCACCGCTTCGCCCATCTCAGCCGCCCCACCGAAGCCGCCCATCGCGAACTGTGGGCCGGCGGCGAGTACCAGTGGCGGCGCGAGGGCGAAGTGCACCTGTTCAACCCGAAGACGGTGTTCAAGCTTCAACACGCCACCCGCACCAAGCGCTACGACGTGTTCAAGGAATACACCCGCCTCGTGGATGATCAAGCCCGCCAACTCGCCACGCTGCGGGGCTTGTTCGAACTGCATGGGCAGGGTCGCCCGGCCATCCCGCTCAGCGAAGTTGAACCCGCCAGCGCCATCATCAAGCGCTTTTCCACCGGAGCCATGAGCTACGGGTCTATCTCCATGGAGGCCCACCAGACTCTGGCCATCGCCATGAACCGCATCGGCGGTAAATCCAACACCGGCGAGGGCGGCGAAGATCCGGAGCGTCTCTACGACCCGGCTCGCCGGAGTGCCATCAAACAGGTGGCCTCCGGCCGCTTCGGGGTGACATCGGAGTACCTCAGCACCGCCGACGACATCCAGATCAAGATGGCGCAAGGCGCCAAGCCGGGCGAGGGCGGCCAACTGCCGGGCGGCAAGGTGTACCCCTGGATCGCCCGGACGCGGTATTCCACCCCCGGCGTTGGCCTGATCTCCCCGCCCCCCCACCACGACATCTATTCGATCGAGGACCTGAAGCAACTCATCCACGATCTCAAAAACGCCAACCCCAGCGCTCGGGTGCACGTGAAACTGGTGGCCGAGGTGGGCGTGGGCACCGTGGCGGCGGGAGTGTCCAAGGCTAAAGCCGATGTCGTGCTCATCTCCGGTCACGACGGCGGCACCGGGGCCAGCCCTCTCAACTCGCTCAAGCACGCCGGGGCCCCCTGGGAACTCGGTTTGGCCGAGACCCAACAAACCCTGCTCCTCAACGGCCTGCGCGACCGGATCGTGGTGCAGACCGACGGCCAGATGAAAACAGGCCGTGATGTGATCGTGGCGGCCCTCCTCGGTGCCGAGGAGTACGGCTTCGCCAGCGCACCCCTGGTGGTCTCGGGCTGCATCATGATGCGCGTCTGTCATCTCGACACCTGTCCGGTGGGCATCGCCACCCAAAATCCCGAGTTACGAGCCCGCTTCACCGGAGAGCCTGAGTTCGTGGAGACGTTCTTCCAGTTCATCGCCGAGGAAGTGCGAGAGCACCTCGCCGCCCTCGGCTTCCGTTCCCTGGCTGAGGCCATCGGTCACGTTGAGTGCATCAACACGCGCGCGGCGCTGGACCATTGGAAGGCGAGCGGGCTCGACTTGTCGCCGATCCTCCACCAGCCCCAATCCGCGTTCGACCAGGACCGCCACTGCACCGGCACCCAGGATCACGGCCTCGAGCATGCGCTCGACAACGAACTCATCCGCCAAGCCGCCCCCGCTCTCGAACAGGGCGAGCCCGTAGAGATCACCATGGCGATCCGCAACATCCATCGCACCGTCGGCACGATGCTGGGCCATGAGTTGACCAAGCGCTACCGAGGCGAAGGCCTCCCCGACGACACCATCACCATCAACCTCACTGGCTCAGCCGGCCAAAGCCTCGGGGCCTTCATGCCGCGCGGCATCACCCTCCGGCTCGAAGGTGACGCCAACGACTACGTCGGCAAGGGCCTTTCGGGGGGCCGCATCATCATCCGACCACCGGAAAATTCGCACCCCTCCTTCGTGGCCGAAGACAACATCATCGCTGGCAACGTGATGCTCTACGGAGCCACGGGAGGCCAGCTGTTTGCCCGTGGCATCGTGGGTGAGCGGTTCTGCGTGCGCAACTCCGGCGCCACCGCAGTGGTGGAAGGCGTGGGTGACCATGCCTGCGAGTACATGACCGGGGGACGAGCCGTAGTGATCGGTCCCACCGGTCGGAACTTCGGCGCGGGCATGTCGGGTGGGGTGGCCTTCGTGCACGATCCCGACGACACCTTTTTCCGGCGCCTGAACGCCGAGTTGGTGGAACTTGAGCCCCTCGACCCCGATGACAGCGAGTGGCTTCGGACGACCCTGCGGGCCCACGAGGAGGCCACCGGGTCGGCCCGGGCCCACCAGATGCTCGAGCGCTGGCATAGCGAGGTCCGTCGCTTCAAAAAGGTGATGCCGCGCGACTACAAGCGGGTCCTCGAAGCGGCCCGGATCGCCGAAGAATCCGGGCTCGACGTGGACACGGCGATCATGGCGGCGGCTCATGGCTAGGCATCCGGCACCCACCCGGTCACCGGTCGACCCGGGCCGCGGCCCGGCGCCCTCTCGCCGGCAGCCATCCCCGCCCCCGGCCCGCTCCTTCGTTACGAGGTATCAGTCCCATGGGTGATGTCAAAGGGTTCATGAAGCACGATCGGGAACTTCCCGAGCACCGGTCCGTGCCCGTTCGGCTGCGGGACTGGAAAGAAGTAAACGAACCCTTCCCCGAGGACCACCTACAAACACAAGCCTCGCGCTGCATGGACTGCGGCATCCCTTTTTGCAACAACGGTTGCCCGCTCGGGAACCTCATCCCGGACTGGAACGATCTCGTCTACCGGGATCGTTGGCACGATGCCATCGACAGCCTGCACGCCACCAACAACTTCCCCGAGTTCACCGGCCGGCTCTGCCCGGCGCCCTGCGAGGGTGCCTGCGTGTTGGGCCTCAACCAGGACCCGGTGACCATCAAACAGGTCGAGGTGTCGATCATCGACCACGCCTGGGACCAGGGCTGGGTGATCCCCGTGCCCCCCTCGGTGATCACGGGCAAGAAGGTGGCGGTCATTGGTTCGGGCCCCGCCGGGCTCGCCGCCGCCCAACAACTCACCCGGGCCGGCCACGCCGTGACCGTGTTCGAGCGGGCCGACCGAATCGGTGGCCTGCTGCGCTACGGGATTCCCGAGTTCAAAATGGAAAAGCGCCACCTCGACCGTCGCCTCGCCCAGATGGAGGCTGAGGGCACCCAGTTCCGGGCCGGAGTGAACGTAGGGGTCGACATCAGCGTCGACGAACTACGCGCCAACTTCGACGCCCTGGTGCTCGCCGGCGGGGCCACGGCCTGGCGCGACCTTCCGGTGCCCGGCCGCCACTTCACCGGTGTGCACCAGGCCATGGAATTCCTGCCGTGGTCGAACAAAGCCATCGAAGGTGACCTCACCCTGGCCGACCTACCGCTCACGGCCAAGGACAAAGACGTGATCATCATCGGTGGCGGCGACACCGGCGCCGACTGCCTCGGCACCGCCCACCGTCATGGTGCTCGCTCGGTGACGCAACTGGAGATCATGGCCCGTCCGGTGGATGGTCGGCCCAACGCCAACCCGTGGCCCACCTACCCGATGAGTTACAAGGTCACCTCGGCCCACGAGGAAGGCGGCGAAAGGGTGTACGCCGTGAACACCGAATGCTTCCTCGGCGACGACGACGGCCACGT
Organism: Actinomycetota bacterium; assembly: GCA_009886035.1. GTDB lineage: Bacteria > Actinomycetota > Acidimicrobiia > Acidimicrobiales > VFJN01 > VFJN01. Next base: position 55,970 of record VFJN01000006.1, on the reverse strand, counting down.
GCAGGCCCTACGCCTCCACGCGGTGGAGATGATTGACGGCCGATTCGAGAAGTTGGAGGGCACCGAACGCGAGCTCCCCACCCAACTCGTCCTGTTGGCCATGGGGTTCGTCGGACCGGAAAAAGACAGCCTGCTCGACCAACTCGGTGTGGAGTTTGATGCGCGCAGCAACGTGGCCCGCGATGATGATTTCGCCAGCAGTGTGGGCGGGGTGTTCGTGGCGGGCGACATCGGGCGCGGCCAGAGCCTCATCGTGTGGGCGATCGCAGAAGGCCGTAGCGCGGCCGCCGCGGTAGACCGCTACCTCATGGGCGACACTGCCCTCCCCGCCATTATCGCCCCTACTGACGGACCACTTCTCTAGCCCACCGGCGGGACGCCGGTAACCTGGCGCCATGCGCGTAGACATCGGCGGCGGTGTTCGCCTCTTTGTGGACAGCGTCGGATCGGCTCTGCGCCCCACCGCCGATGCCATGGTGCCCAAGCCCACCCTTTTGTGCCTCCACGGCGGCCCCGGTTCTGACCACGCATCCTTCCGGCCGTATTTCGACCGCTTCGCTGACAGTCACCACGTGCTCTACGTGGATCATCGCGGGCAGGGACGCAGCGACGGACGCCGCGACTCGTCGGGATGGGACCTCGACACCTGGGCCGACGATGTGGTGCGGCTATGTGACGCACTCGAGATCAACCGCCCCGCCGTGCTCGGGCTTTCCTTCGGCGGGTTCGTGGCCATTCACTACGCCGCCCGTCACCCTCAGCACCCTTCCCAGGTGGTCCTCTCGAGCACGCTCGCTCGGCGCGATACCGCACTCAGCGCGGCGCGCTTCGCCGAGCGGGGCGGGGAGACCGCCGCCGCTAGTTACCTGCGGGTCTACCGCGACGGCGACACCAGCCCGGAAGCCTGGGCCGACTACGCCCGGCTGAACCTGCCGCTCTACAACAATCACCCCAGCGGCTTTGGGCCCCGCCGGGCGTGGGAAAATCACCGAGTACTCCAACATTTCCACCGGGACTTCTTCACCATGGACCTCCGCTCGGACGTCGCCCTCATCGAGGCCCCCACGCTGGTGCTCGCCGGGCGCGACGACCCGATGACCCCACCGGAGTGCTCGATCGAGATCCTCTCTCTGCTCCCAGAGGGCGTAGGTCGGCTCGAGATCGTGGACGGTGCGGGCCACGGCACCCATCGCGATGAACCCGCCACGACCGAAAAGATCCTCCGGTCGTTCCTGATGGCCTGAGGCCCCCGCGAGAGCCGGAACGACACGGCTCGCCGCTGTCGGTGCCGGATCGCTAGGTTTCCGCCATGCAGAACTTCCTCGAAGCCATCGAAGGCGGCGCGTCCGGAGAGGACATCGCCGCCATCCCGATCCCCGACAGCTACCGCGGCGCCCACGTGCTGCGCAGTGAGCAGACAATGTGGGAGGGAGTGGCGTCCGCCGACAAGGACCCGCGCCAATCGCTCCATGTGGGCGAGGTGGCTACCCCCGAACTGGCCCCCGACGAGGTGTACCTCGGGGTCATGGCCAGTTCGATCAACTTCAACACCGTGTGGACCTCGATCTTTGAGCCCATGTCCACGTTCGGTTTCCTCGACCGACTCGGCAAGGAGTCGGCGTGGGGCAAACGCCACGCCCTTGATCATCACGTCGTGGGCTCCGACGCCTCGGGCGTGGTGCTCCGGGTGGGATCGGCGGTGCGGAATTGGAAGCCCGGCGACCGGGTGGTGGTGCACTGCAACTACCTCGATGACCAAGACCCCTCCGCCCACGACGATTCCATGCTCGCCAGCAACCAGCGCATCTGGGGCTTCGAGTCGAACTTCGGCGGACTCGCCGATCTCGCCGTGGTGAAGGCCAACCAGATCATGCCCAAGCCCGAGCACCTCACCTGGGAGGAGAGTGCCGTGAACGGCCTCTGTGCCTCCACCAGCTACCGCATGTTGGTGGGCCGCCATGCCGCCCAGATGCGTCAGGGCGACTCCGTATTCGTGTGGGGCGCCACCGGCGGCATCGGTGCCTACGCCATTCAACTCATCCTCAACGGTGGCGGTACCCCCGTGGGGGTGGTGTCGAGCCCCGAGCGGGCCAAGTTGCTCGAGGCGATGGGCTGCGAGGCCACCATCGACCGGGCTGCCGAGGGCTACCAGTTCTGGAAGGACGAACACACCCAAGACGAGGGCGAGTGGCGGCGACTCGGCAAGAAGGTGCGCAGCCTCATCGGTGAGGACCCGAGCATCGTGTTTGAGCATCCTGGCCGCTCCACCTTCGGGGCCTCGGTATTTATCGCCAAGCGGGGGGGCACCGTCGTGACCTGTGCCGCCACCTCCGGGTTCATGCTCGAATACGACAACCGCCACCTCTGGATGAAACTGAAGCGGATCGTCTCCTCCCACTTCGCCAACTATCAAGAAGCATGGGACATGAACCGCCTCATCATGGCCGGCAAGATCCAGCCGGTGATGTCGGCCGCCTACGACCTCCCCGAGGTCGGCGAGGCCGCCCGCGCCGTCCATCGAAACGAGGCCGAAGGAAAACTGGCCGTGCGTTGCCTCGCGCCGACGGCCGGTCTCGGCATCCAGGACCCGGAAAAGCGGGAGCAGATCGGTGAAGACAAGATCACCTTGTTCCAGCGCCACGCCGGCGGAGAACTCTGATGACCTCAGGACTGCTCACCGAAATCGACCACATCGCCATCGCCGTGCGCGACCTTGAGGCGGCCATTGCCTATTACCAGCAGGCCTTCGGGGCCGAGGTCCACCATCGCGAGATCGTAGAGAGCGACGGGGTGGAGGAAGCCCTCATCAAAGTGGCCGACTCCTTCATTCAACTCACCGCCGCCACCCGCCCCGACTCGCCTATCGCGAAATCGATCGAGAAGCGGGGCGAAGGCCTCCACCATGTTGGCTATCGGGTCGACGATTGCGCGGCGGCTCTCGCCGCCATGATCGCCGCCGGGGCCACCGCCATCGACACAGTGCCCCGCCCGGGAAGCAGGGGCACCACGGTGGCGTTTGTGCATCCCAAGGGCAGTTTCGGCACCCTCATCGAACTCGTGCAGGAATAGGACTCAGCCCGCCAGCGTCGAGATCCAATCGCCCACCACGGCATCTACCTGCACAGGATCGGTGCCCTCCACCAGCACCACCAGCGATCCGTAACGGAACACCCGGGCCGCCCACGCACCCTTTACCCCCGGGGCGGCATCGGCGGCCCACACCACGCGGTCCATCACTTCGGTGACGGCGGCGGCGGCGCCGCCCGCCCGGGTGGCAGCCAGGGCCGCCATGACCGGATCCAGTGCCTCGGCCGTGGGGTACCGCACCGGATCTACGGTGACGGACCAAACCACCGTGCGCCGCTCCCCCGCCACCACTCCGTAGCGACCCAGCACGCCCGTCGCCCCGACCACCGCCGGAGGAGTCGGCGGCACTTCGATCTCGGGCGGCGCAATGGCCTGAAACGACACACTCGGCACGGCGACGAACGGCGCCTCGATCGGTAAGGGGAGCATCGGCGTGACCGGCACCGTGGTGCCCACGATCCCCGCCGCCCGCGCCGCCAGTTGTCGCTCCACCACCAGGGCGGCGTCGGCACCGACCGGAGCGGTGACCAGCACCAAGAGGTTTCCCAGCACGAATCCCTGAGCGGTGGTATCCACGCCCACTGATCGGAACGTACGTTGCCGGCCCACCACTACCTCCTCGATGGGGCCCCCGCCGTAGGACTCGATCAACCCGCTCACAAAGCCGTCGAGCGACCCCGCATCAAAAAACTCGGATCCGTCCAGGGTGAGCACTATGACCCGCGCCACGAGCCGGGTCGTCGCCGCGCTCAGCACTCGGCGGGCCGCCGCCGCCGTTACCTCTGGTCCCTCCGCAAACGCGTCGGCGGCGGCCTGCTCGCTGGGCAAGGGTTGCCCGAAGGTGAGGCCATCGGCCACCAGCACCGCCGCGGGATCCACCGCCGTCAGTTCGATACCGCCGGCGATGGTGGGCAAAACCCCCCGATTCGACCGATCACCGCGCTCCCCCGGCCCGTCGGCGGGACCCCGGGCCGAGTTGTCGCTCCCACACGCCCCGAGGACGAGCAAAAGACCCAACGCGAGGGCGCTCCTCCCGCGACGGATCGGTGCCCGGGAAGAGGGGGTATTCGTCAGCACGGTAAAGATGAACCTACCGTCGGTCTACGCTGTAGAGGTATGCACGAGCCCCTAGAAGAGCTACTCACCCACCTCAAGGAAGCCACCGCCGCCGCCGAGGAGGGCGCCGACAACCAGGCGGAGATCGCCGCCCTCACCCGCGAGGTCGAACGCCGCCTCGGCGAACAAGACCCCGAGGGCGTGGTCGACGAACTTCGCGATCATGTGCAGCGCTTCGAGGTGTCGCATCCATCCCTCGCCGCCACCATTGGCCGGGCGGCCGATGCCCTCAGCGCCATGGGCCTCTGACCCGAACCCTGGTCTGGGTGACACGATGCAGGTTCACCTCGTCGATGGCACCTACGAGTTATTCCGCTACCACTACTCACCGGGCAATACCGACCATGCCAACGGCGCGGCCCGGGGGGTGGTGGGGTCGTGCCTCTCCCTGATTGAGCAGGGGGCCACCCACGTGGCCGTCGCCACCGATCACGTTGTCGAATCCTTCCGCAATGCCCTGTGGGCCGGGTACAAGAATGGGTCCGACATAGAACCGGCCCTGCAGGCCCAGTTCCCTCTTGTGGAAGACGCCCTGCGCTCCGCGGGCTTCACGGTGTGGCCCATGGTGGACCAAGAGGCCGACGATGCCCTGGCGGCGGGGGCGGCGGTGGCCGCCGCTGACCAGCGCGTGGAGCGCGTGGTGATCTGTACCCCCGACAAGGATCTGGGGCAGTGCGTGGGAGGCAAGGTGTGGCAGTGGGACCGTCGCCAGGACAAGTGGTTTGATGCGCAGGGCGTGCGCGCCCGGCTAGGGGTGCTACCGGCGTCGGTGCCGGACCTCCTCGCCCTCATGGGGGATAGCGCCGATGGCTTTCCCGGCCTCCCGGGGTGGGGAGCCAAATCGGCCGCCGCCATCCTCGACCGCTGGGGTCACCTGGAGGACATTCCCCACGATCCCGCCCACTGGGACGCCAACGTGCGCGGCGCCACCCGACTCAGCGCCACTCTGCGGGAGCAATTCGACTTGGCTGTGCTCTTCCGGCGCATCGCCACGGTGGTGACCACTGCGGCGGTGGGCACCGTTGACCAATGGCGCTGGACAGGCCCACAGGAAGACTTCACCACCGTGGCCCGAGACCTCGGCGACAGCCGACTCGCCGAACGCGCTCAACGACTCGCCGAGCCCTGAGCCGCCCACCCCGGATGGGAGTCAGGCGTTCTTGGGAAGATCCCGGAAAGCCGCCGTCTTGTCGTTGTTGGGCTCCTTGGGGAGGCCGAGCACGCGCTCGCCGATGATGTTCTTCTGCACCTGGTCGGTGCCGCCGTAGATGGGCGGGGCCTGGGCGAAAAGGGCAATCCCGGTAATCATTCCGGTGAAAGGGTTGCCGGTGGCTTCGTTCAGTGCTGCCTGCTGGTCGGGCGTGTAGCCGTGCAGCATGCCGAGGGGGCCGAGGATCCGCAGGCCGAGATCGCGCTGTTGGCGCACGATCTCGCTCATCGAGAGCTTGGAAATGTTGGGAAGCCCCGGCACGTCCTGCCCGATGGCCTTCGCCGCCTTGGCTCGCATGCTGTGCATGCGGCCCAGTTCGTTCAGGGTGTGCAGTTTCATCAGATCCTGCCGAATACTGGGATCGTTGATCTTGCCGTTGCCCTTCGCCAGATCTACCAAGAGGTTGTAGGACCCACCAAACATCCCGCCACCGCCGCCGCCGCGCTTCCGGCGACCGCCCCCGGTGGGCACGAAGTCGCCGGCGCGGCGCACAAGATCGTTCACGACCGTCCCGGGGGTGGCCGCACCTCCGGCGGCGTGTCCGCCGCCGGAACCCAGCCCGGCGCGCTCGTTCATCAAAGTGGTGTTGGCTACCGCCCACCCGTTGTTCAGACCACCCACGACGGCGCCCTCGGGCACCACCGCCTCTTCCATGAAGACCTCGTTGAACAGGGCGTGGCCGGTCATCTCCACGAGAGGCCGAATGTCGATCCCCTTCTGGTGCATGTCGATAGCGAAGTACGTGATGCCCTGATGCTTCGGCACATCAGGATCGGTGCGAGCGATGAGCATGCCCAGGTCGGATACCTGGCCACCGGAGGTCCACACCTTCTGACCGGTCACGATCCACTCGTCGCCGTCCCGAATCGCCCGGCTCTGCAGACCAGCGAGGTCGGAGCCGGCCCCGGGCTCGCTAAAGAGCTGACACCATGCTTTCTGACCGGTGACGATGTCTCGCACGTACAGGTCGATCTGCTCCTGGGTGCCATGACTGGCGATGGTCGGAGCGGCGAGGAGCAGCCCGAGCCCACCCGGGGCTCCGAGGGCGCCGAATTCCACGATGGCGTTTTGCACCGCCACGCTGTCGTTGCGGTTGAGGCCCTTGCCGTAAGCGTTCGCCGGAAGCCCGGGGGCCGCCCAGCCCGACAGGCCGAGGCGGTTCCACCATTCGGCGACGGTGAGGTCGGGGTCCCAGTTCTCTGTCAACCATGCGTTTACGGCCTCAACGGCCTCGTTGGCGTGGATCGGGCGCTCTGTGGTGTCGGTCATCGGTCCCCCTGGAACAGCGTGGGTGGTGGGCGTATGTGTCCAGTAGAAACCCAACTTGACCGGCGGGTCAAGTTGGCCCGGGAACGATCGGACAGCGCGCGCGGCGGCCGCCGGTGGCGGGGCCGAATGGACCGCCCCACCCGATCCGCTCGCCCCCGAGCACCGCCTCGATTGGCCTCATGGCCGTCGTCGCGATGGCCCCGAGGGGAGTGGAGAGGGCAGAATCTTCCCCGGCCCGCCCTGTGTGGCCACCTTCTGATGGTCTCTTCTCTTCGCGACATCCCCGGGGCCCACCAGCCCCGCCGCCGTCAGGCCCCTCGCGGCCTGCGCAAACCGGCGCGCCGCCCCTCGCTCGACTTCACGCCGGGGCCACTGCCGGACCGGCGCCCCCAGCGCCGTCGCCTCCAACGATCGCGCCGCCCGGTCGATCTGTTCGTGTGGGCATTGGGACTGGCGGCGGTCGCAGTGGCGGCCTGGATCGGGCACACGTTCTGGAGTTCCACCCGCATCGACGTCACCGTCACCGGGGTGGAAAACGGCCAGGCTCTCACCCCCGCCAACGCCGCCGCCCTAGACATCGCCCTGGCCTTCGCCTCGCCCGACGAGCTCTTCCGCGGCACCCTCACCCTCGATGGTGTCGACGTGAAGCCAGATCTCACGACAGCCGACGATGCCAGTGCGACCGTACGGATCAGCCCGCAACAACTCGTTACTTCGGAACTCGTCGCCCATGCCCTCGACGAGGGTGACCACGAGATCAAGGTGTCCGTCGGACGGTTCCTCCTCGGCAACTCGAACTTCAGTTGGCGTTACTCGGTAGACAGCATCGCCCCGGTCATCGACCTGCCGCCCAGCCTCAAACCGGTGCCCATCGACAAGCAGGTGACCGTGCAGGGCACCGTAGAAGAAGGTTCTTCGCTCACCTTCGCCGGTAAACCGCTGGCAACCAAAAACGGCCGCTTCACGGTGACCTTCGATCGCCCCCCCGTCGGGGTCCTGCGCTTCGAGGCCACCGATAAGGCGGGCAACCAGACCGCCGCCGCCACGGTGGTACCAGTGACCTACCCGGAGGCCTCGCGCGGCGTGCACATGAGCGCGGCGGCGTGGGCCAACGACGAGCTGCGGGCTGGCGTGTTCGCCCTCATCGACGACGGTCTCATCGACACCGTAGAGCTCGACATCAAAGACGAGTCCGGGATGGTCGGCTACCGCTCGAAGAACCCCGAGGCCATACGCATCGGGGCTGTCTCCGGCGACTATGACCTGGCCGAAGTGGTGCGAACCCTCGCCGCCAAGGACGTGCGCGTCGTAGGTCGCCTCGTGGCGTTCCGCGATCCGGTCTATGCCGAGGCCGCCTGGTCTGAAGACCGCCAGGAAGAGGTCCTCCAAACCCCCGAGGGCGAGATGCTGGACGCGTACGGCGGCTTCACCAACTACGCCCACGTCAATGTTCGTAACTACAACCTCGATATCGCCCTCGAAGCGGTGTCGCTCGGTGTGAAAGACATCCTCTGGGACTACATCCGCCGACCGGAGGGCGACCCTGTCAGCATGGTGGTGCCCGGCCTCGTTGGACCCAGTTCGGATTCGGTGGCCAGTTTCCTCGCCGAAGCCCATGGGTCGCTGCGTGAGCAGGGTGCCTACCAGGGAGCCTCGGTGTTCGGCATCGCGGCGGCCTCCGGCGACAGCATTGCCCAGGACGTGCCGAAGATGGCCACCGCAGTGGACTACCTCGCCCCCATGCTCTACCCATCCCACTGGGGGGCGGGCATGTATCGGGTGGCCAACCCAATCAAGCAACCCGGCGAGATCGTGGCGGCGTCCCTCGCCGACTTCCAGCGGATAACCGAGGGCACCGGCGTGCGCTTGCTGCCGTGGCTGCAGGACTTCACTCTCTACGGCGTGACGTACAACGATGCCGAAGTGCGGGCCCAGATCGACAGCGCCGCGGCCCTTGGCGTAGAGGGGTTCCTGCTGTGGAACCCGAGGGTGCGCTACACCGCCGGGGCCCTCGATCCCATCGCACCCTGAGGCCGCTCGCCCGGGCGGGGCCAGATCGACGATGGGCTCTCCCCCGAACTAGAACCTGTTCTAGTGGACGTTGACGACACCCCGGCCGAAGCGGCCGTTCGAGCCGAGGCCCGCGCCTGGTTCGAATCGGTGGCCAAGATCCGGGGCGAGGGCGACGGCCACTGGAAAGCCTTTCGGGCCAAGACCGACGACGCCGACATTGCGCAACTCCAGATGGCCAAGGCCTGGCAACGACAAAAGTTCGACGCCGGGTGGGCAGCACCCCATTGGCCACGCCACTACGGCGGGCAAGGGCGGTCGGGCATCGAGGCGGGCGTTGTATCCGAGGAGGAGGCCCGCTTCGACGTGGCCGCCAACTTCTTTGTCGTAGGTATCGACATGGCCGGGCCCACCCTCATGACCCACGGCAGCGCCGAGCAGCAGCAGCGGTTCCTCCCACCGATGCTGCGGGGCGAGGAAGTGTGGTGCCAACTCTTCAGCGAACCCGGGTCGGGGTCCGATCTGGCCTCGCTCAGCACCAGAGCGGAGCGCGACGGCGACGAGTGGGTCATCACGGGCCAGAAGGTGTGGACATCCTCCGCCCATAGTTCCGATTGGGGCATCTGTCTCGCCCGCACCGACCCTGACGTCTCCAAACACGCAGGCATCACCTACTTCGTGGTGGACATGCACGCGCCGGGGGTGACGGTGCGTCCATTGCGCCAGATCGACGGGGCCATCCACTTCAATGAGGTGTTCCTCGACGCCGTGCGGGTGCCCCAGGCCAACGTGGTGGGCGATGTGGGCGACGGGTGGCGGGTGGCCATGACCACCCTCACCGCCGAACGTACCTCCATCGGCGGCGGTGGCCAGACGGGATGGCGCGACATCGTGGCGTTGGCCCGCCTCTTTGCCGTGAACGACGACCTGGTGCTGCGCCAGGAACTCGCCCGCCTCGCCACGCGGGAAATGATTCAGCGGTGGCTCGTCTACCGCGTCCGCACCGCGGTGGCCCAGGGAGTACCGCCCGGGCCGGAGGCTTCGGTCCTGAAACTCCTGAACAGTTATCAGGTGGAACAGACCGGCTCAGTGGTGATGTCGATCATGGGAGCCACCGGGACCCTGTGGCACGACGATGCCCCCGACGCCGGCTTCTGGCAGGACGTCTTCCTCTTCCAGTGGTCGAGTCGGATCGGCGGCGGCACCGAGAATATCCAGCGCAACATCCTCGGTGAGCGGGTGCTGGGCTTGCCGCGAGAGCCCGACCCCCTCAAAGGACAGCCCTGGCGCGACCTGCCCAAGAGCTGACGGAGCCGCCCGGCCCCCCGATCGTCGCCACCCGTCGCCGGGGGTTGCCCCCCGTCGGCGCCACCGCTCGCTCAGAGGCGAACGAGGCCCCCCGAGCGCGTGCCGGTCATTTCGCCGTGTTCCATCGTGACCTGCCCAGCCAGCAAGGTGGCCACGTAGCCGTCGGCTTTCTGAATGAGGCGCCGGCCGCCCGCCGGCAGGTCGAACACCATTTCCGGGGCCCGCAAGTGCATGCCCTCCAGATCGATCAAGTTGATATCGGCCCGCATCCCCGGACTGAGTACCCCCCGGTCGGTGAAGCCATAGGCGGCGGCGGTACGCGACGTCTGGAGGCTGATGGCGTGCTCCAACCCGATGCGGGGTCCGCGCTCACGCCCGTTCACCCAATGGGTGAGGAGATAGGTGGGCATACTTACGTCGCAGATGAGCCCGCAGTGGGCGCCTCCGTCGGAGAGGCCAAGCACGGTATTGGGGTGGGTCATCATCTCCCGCACCACCTCGTGGTCGTGGTCCATGTAGGTGGCCAGCGGAGCGAACAGCAAAGCGGTGCCCTCACGCTCCAAGAGCCAGTCGAGCGCGACCTCCTGGGGGTCACGACGCTCCCGTTCCGCCACCCCGGCCACACTGGCCGAACGGGGCGGCTCGTAGTCCGGCGGGTCACCCAACGGGAAGATCTGGTCCCAGCGCTGCATTAGGGCGAGGGCGATGACGTTATCGGTGGCGGGCTCCTCGGCCACCAGCGCGGCTCGCACCTCAGGCCGGGCGAGGTACGCCACCCGCTCGGCCAGGGAGAGGCGTTGCACCGCCCGGTAGCTGGGATGAGTGGAGAAGGGGTGGAGCGAGGATTGGAGACCGAAAAGCATCCCGGTGGGGCGACAGGCCACCTGCGGGGTGATTCGCCGACCGGCCCGCAGATCCACATCGGTAGCGGCCAGGGCGTCGCGCCAGCGATCCGGGGCGTAGGGCGCCTGAGCCAGGGTGTAGGTGGCCTTCACCCCGGTGCGATCCACCAGATCCACCAGCCAGTCCCGGTCACCGGCACCGCCCTGGTGATCCGACACCAGTTGGAACACGCCGTGGCCAGCGCGGGCAATCGCTTCGGCTAGCCCCAACAGTTCGACGGGCAGAGCCTCGGTGCCGGGCACAAGGCCGTGCTTCGAGCGATGCAGGATGGTGCGACTGGTACTCACGCCGCACGCCCCGGCCCGCAGGCCCTGTTCGGCAAGCTCGGCCATGGCCACGATGTCCTCGGCCGTGGCGTCCTGCTCGTGGGCCCGCTCCCCCATGACGTAGGCCCGCAGGGCCGCATGGGGGACCTGGGCGGCCACGTCGACGGTGCGGGGCGTCTTCTCCAGCGCGTCGAGGTATTCGGGGAAACTCTCCCAGTCCCAGTCGATGCCCTCGTGCAGGGCCGTACCCGGGATGTCCTCCACCCCTTCCATCACTTCGATAAGGAAACCTTTTCCGTCTGGCCGCACGGGAGCGAACCCCACCCCACAGTTGCCCATCACCACGGTGGTCACTCCGTGCCAGCTGCTCGGAGTGAGCTCGGGATCCCAGGTCACCTGACCGTCGTAATGCGTATGGATGTCCACCCACCCCGGCGCCACGACGAGGCCATCGGCGGCCAATTCGCGCTGGCCGCCACCATCCACCCGCCCAATCTCGGTGATGAGGCCATCCGTCACCGCGATATCGGCCGTGATGGCCGGAGCACCGGTGCCATCCACGACGCTTCCCCCCCGGATCACCAGTTCATGCATTTCCGCGTCTCCTCGTTCGGCGCGTCCGGAAATATCTCGTGCCGAAATCTAATCATCAATCGTTAGAAGGCTCGGATCAACGACATAGTTTCCGCCGCCGCTGGCCCGCCGCTACCGTGCAGGGGTGACCGAGCACACGATGAGCGAGCGTCTTTCCGATTTGGCCGAGCGCAAGGAGCAGGCGTTGCACGCCGGATCCGATCGCTCCATCGACCGCCAGCACAGCAAGGGCAAGATGCTCGCCCGAGAGCGGATCGAGTTCCTGCTCGACCCCGGCTCGTTCCATGAACTCGACATGCTGGCCCGGCACCGCGCTCACGACAGCGGTCTGCTGGAGCGTCCCTACACCGACGGCGTGGTCACTGGTTGGGGCACGATCCACGGCCGCAAAGTGTTTCTCTTCAGCCAAGACTTCACCGTCTTCGGTGGCGCGCTAGGTGAAGTGTTCGCTGAAAAGATCCACAAAGTCATGGACCTCGCCATCAAGGTGGGTGCCCCCCTCATCGGATTGAACGACGGCGCCGGGGCCCGCATCCAGGAAGGTCCCGTCTCCCTGGCGAGTTACGGCGGCATCTTCCACCGCAACGTGCAGGCGTCGGGAGTGATCCCTCAGATCAGTGTGATCCTCGGTCCCTGCGCCGGCGGTGCGGTGTACTCCCCGGCCATGACCGACTTCATCTTCATGGTGAAAGAGCACTCGCACATGTTCATCACCGGCCCGGAGGTGGTGAAGACGGTGACCGGCGAAGAAGTGACTCTCGAGGAACTCGGGGGTGCCATGTCACACGCCTCGAAATCGGGGGTCGCCACCTTCGTCGGCGACACCGAACAGATCGTCCTCGACGAGGTGCGCTACCTCCTCAGTTTCCTCCCGTCCAACAACCTCGAAGTGCCGCCGGCGATCACACCCTCCGACGACCCGCACCGGGAGACTCCCGAACTCCGCGACCTGATGCCGGCGAGTCCCAACATCCCCTACGACATGAAATCCGTGATCGGCGCCGTGATGGACGATGCCGACTATGTGGAGTATTTCCCCCACTGGGCGGGTTCGATCACCTGTGGCTTCGCCCGTCTCGACGGCCACCCCGTAGGCATCGTGGGCAACCAGCCGATGGTGCTAGCCGGCGTACTGGACATCAACAGCGCTGAGAAAGCGGCCCGCTTCGTGCGCACCTGCGATGCCTTCAACATCCCCCTCATCACCTTCGTGGATGTGCCCGGATTCCTCCCCGGGGTCGACCAGGAGTACGGCGGCATCATTCGTCACGGCGCCAAACTCCTCTATGCGTACTGCGAAGCCACCGTGCCGCGCATCCAGGTCATCACCCGCAAGGCCTATGGGGGCGCCTATGTGGTGATGAACTCGAAGTCCATCGGCGCCGACCTCGCCTTCGCCTGGCCGAGTGCCGAGTTGGCCGTGATGGGTCCGCAGGGCGCCGTGGAGATTGTGTACCGCAAGGAACTCGCCGCCGCCGAGGATCCCGTGGCCAAGCGGGCCGAACTCGTGGAGGAGTACACCGAACGGTTCTGCAACCCGTACGTGGCGGCGGAACGTGGGTTTGTCGACGACGTGATCGACCCCGCCCACACTCGCATCAAGCTCATCGCCGGCCTGGAACTGCTGCGCTCCAAGCGCGAAGAACTTCCTAAACGCAAGCACGGCAACGTTCCCCTGTGATGGCCCGCTGATGGACATCACTCCCCTCCCCAGCGACGAAGAGGCGGCCGCCATCGCGGCGGCCATGGAGGTCTTGTGGACGCCACCCGCGGTGGCGCAGGCCCCCGGGATCGAGTCGCCTCGTTGGCGCTTCGCCGGCCGGTGGTGGTCCAAGCCAATCCCCGTCCGCCGCGCTCGGCCCTGGTGATCCTCCTCCGGGCCAGGAAGTTGCCTATCCTCGCGACGGTGAGTTCCCTCTCCATGCCGCCGGCTCCTCGGAGCCAGTGCGGGTACGACCAGACCGCCACGGCGGTCGTGACTAAGGCCTAGCGGGCCACCAACGCCGCCCCCGCTGATGGCCGAACTCACCACCGTGGCCGACGACGAGGCCGTGATCCACGACGGCACCGAGACGCGGGTATTCGACGGCCTCGCTCCTGATACCGATCATCAGATCGACGGGTTCGCCTTTCGTACCCTGCCCCGCCTTGGCGAGCGCCTCGCCACCATTACCACCGTCAACGATGTTCACTTCGGGGAGACCACCTGCGGGGTGATCGAGGGATTCGACATGGGACCGGTCTTCAGTTCTGAACCGGGGGCTGATCCGTATCCCGAGGTGATGAATCGCGCCGCCATAGCGGAGATGAAGGGCCTCGACCCCGATCTCGTGATCGTGAAGGGCGACCTCACCGCCCGGGGCACGCTGGAGGAATACGCCGCCTTCCGGGCGGCCTACGAGCCGGCCTTCGGCGAAAGACTGGTGCACGTCCGCGGCAACCACGACGGCTACTACGGCGGCCAGTACGCCGCCACCGCCACCCAGCGGGTCGACCTGCCGGGCGTCACCGTCGCTGTCCTCGACACCACCGATCCCGGCCACACCCCGGGACGGGTCACGTCGTCGCAACTGGCCTGGCTAGACGATCTCGCCGGTAGCGCCGACCGACCGGTGCTCGTGTTCGGCCACCACCACGTGTGGAACCCCGATAGCGCGGCGCGACCGGAAAGCTATTTTGGAATCCTCCCCGACCCCTCCGAACAATTCGTGGCCACCGTGGCTCGCCATCCCGGCATCCTCGGCTACTTCGCCGGCCACACCCATCGAAATCGGGTGCGCCGAATATCCACCACCGGCGACCGGCCCTGGGCCGAGGTGGCCTGCGTAAAGGACTACCCCGGCACCTGGGCCGAATATCGCGTGTTCGAGGGCGGCATCCTTCAGGTGCACCGCCGGATCTCCAGCCCTGAGGCCCTGGCGTGGACCGAGCAAACTCGGCACATGTACGGCGGGGCCTACGCCGACTACGCCCTCGGCCACCTCCGGGATCGCTGTTTTGCCATGGCCGTTACCACCCGATGATGCCGGGATGAGCGGTCCCCTCGCGGGGATCCGCGTGCTCGATCTCGCCACGGTGATTGCCGCACCCGGTGCCGCCCGCTACCTCGCCGACTATGGGGCTGACGTCCTCAAGATCGAACGCCCTGGGAGCGGCGACACCACTCGCAACATGGGGCTCCCGCACCCCGCCGATGGCACCTCGTTGTATTGGAAGATGGTGTCCCGCAACAAACGCTGCGCGGTGGTGGATATCAAAACGGCGGAAGGCCGGGCCACCATCCTGCGCCTGGTCGAAGACGGCCATGTCCTCGTGGAAAACTTTCGGCCGGGCACGCTCGAACGACTCGGGCTCGGCCCCGACGTACTCCTCGCCCGCAACCCTGCCTTGGTGATCCTACGAGTCACCGGATTTGGACAGGACGGTCCCTACGCCCGCCGAGCCGGCTTCGCCACCATCGCCGAGGCCCTGTCGGGCTTCGCCGCCCTCAACGGGGAACCCGACGGAGGCCCCCTGCTGCCCCCCATCGCCCTCACCGACGAGATCACCGCCCTGGTGGGCGCCTTTGCCACCATGACCGCGCTGTGGTCCGGGGTGGGCCAGGTGGTTGATGTGAACCTGCTGGAGTCGCTGTTCCAGTGCATGGGCCCCCTGCCGGGCGCCTATGCCACCTCGGGCTATCTGCAGCCCCGATTGGGCTCGGGTATCCCGTACTCGGTTCCCCGCGGCACATGGCGTTGTGGTGATGGACATTGGATCGCGGTGTCCACCTCGGCCGAGTCGGTGGCGGCGCGGGTCATGGCCCTCATCGGCTTGGGCGACCGCACCGACCTGCAGACCTTCAACGGACGGATTGCTGCCCGCGAGGAGATCGATGCCTGCCTGAGCGCGTTCTGTGCCACCCGTCCCCGCCACGAGGTACTGGCCGCCTTCGACGATGCCGAGGCCGCCGCCGCCCCCGTCCATGACATGGCCGACATCGCCAACGACCCGCACTTCGCGGCGCGCCAATCCATTGTCACGGTCGACGGCGTACCCATGCAGGGCCTCGTGGCCCATCTCTCCGCCACCCCCGGGCACATCCGCTGGCCCGGTCGCGCCCTCGGGGCCGACGAACCTGAGTGGGCCCTTCCCCCCGAACCCCAGGAAACGGGCGGCTCGGTCAGCCCCGGTGAGCCACCGCGAGATCCACGATCTCACCCATGATGGTGGTGAGGTTGAAATCCTTCGGGGTGTAGACCGCCGCGAGATCCGCCGCCAGCAGGCGCGGCCGATCCTCCTCCGGGATGATCCCGCCGGCCACCACGGGCGCCGTCACCCCCCGTTGGCGACAGAGACGCACCACCTCGGGCACCAAGTCGAGATGACTGCCCGAGAGGATGGAGAGGCCGATCACATCCACATCCTCGTCAAGCGCTACCGACGCGATCTGCTCGGGGGTGAGCCGAATCCCCTGATAGATCACCTCGAGCCCGGCGTCACGGGCCGCCACGGCGATCTGTTCGGCACCGTTGCTGTGTCCATCCAGACCCGGCTTGGCCACGAGAAGCCGGGGTGGTCCGCCCGGCAGGGCCTTCACCCGTTCGGCCAGGGCCCGAAGACCGGCGCTGCCTCCCGCCGCCCCGGCGGCGGCGGCCACTCCGGTGGGGGCTCGGTACTCTCCGAATACCTCGCGCAGGACGCCCGCCCACTCCCCGGTCGTGCCCCCAACGTGAGCGAGATCAATGGTGGCGGGCATCACATTCTCCGTCGACATCGCCACCCGCCGCAGTTCGTCGAGCGCCCGCTGCACCGCATCGTGGTCTCGTTGGGCCCGCCACTGCACCACTCCCGCCACCGTGAGGGCCTCAACGTCGGGATCGACCCTGAGAATGGACCCCTCCCCGGCCAGCGGAGACGGCATGGCTTCGGTGAAGCGGTTGACGCCCACCACGGTGAGATCACCCGACTCGATCTTGCGCAAGCGCTCGGCATGGCTGGTGACCAGCCGCCCCTTGAGTTGTTCGATCGCTCCGAACGCGCCCCCCAGATCGAGTACCTCCTGCAACTCGGCCCAGGCGGCTTCGGCTAATTCCGCGGTGAGAGCCTCGACCACCACCGACCCCTCGAACAGATCCGGATACTCGAGGAGGTCGGTCTCGTAGGCGAGGACCTGCTGCATACGCAACGCCCACTGCTGGTCCCACGGCCGGGGCAGACCGAGGGCTTCGTTCCAGGCCGGCAACTGCACCGAACGCGCCCGCGCCCCGCGCGACAAGGTCACTCCCAACATTTCGAGGACGATGCGCTGCACGTTATTCTCGGGTTGGGCCTCAGTGAGGCCGAGGCTGTTCACCTGCACCCCATAGCGGAACCGTCGGGCCTTGGGATCGGTGACGCCGTAGCGCTCGAGACCGATGCGATCCCAGAGCTGGGTGAACGCCCGCATCTTGGCCGTCTCCTCCACGAAGCGGATGCCGCTGTTCACGAAGAAACTGATGGTGGCAAACACCTGCGGGAACGCCTCTGGCTCAACCTGACCCGATTCCCGCACGGCGTCGAGCACCCCGATGGCAGTGGCTAACGAGTAGGCCAGTTCCTGCACTGGAGTCGCTCCCGCCTCCTGCAGGTGATAGCTGCACACGTTCATCGGGTTCCATCGCGGCACCCGCTCGGCACAGAACGCGATCATGTCCACGATCAGCCGACGCGACGGCAGCGGCGGAAAAATGTAGGTGCCCCGGGAGAGGTATTCCTTGACGATGTCGTTCTGTGTCGTGCCGCGAAGGTCCTCACTGGCCACGCCGTGATTCTCGGCGTTGGCTACGTACAGCCCCAGCAGCCACGCCGCCGGCGCGTTGATGGTCATGGAGGTGTTCATCTCGCCCTGAGGGATGCCGTCGAGCAGTTCGCCCATGTGGCCCAAGTGCACGACCGGAACGCCCACCTTGCCCACCTCGCCCTTGGCCAGGACATGGTCGGGGTCGTAACCGGTCTGGGTGGGGAGGTCGAATGCGATCGACAGACCCGTCTGCCCCTTGGCCAGGTTGGAGCGATACAACTCATTGCTGGCCTTGGCGGTGGAGTGACCCGAGTACGTGCGAATCATCCAGGGACGATCCGGTTGCTCCAGGTGGGTGGGCGTCATGGGTTCTATGATCCCCCGCCCCGATCAGGGCGACAAACCCCATGACCCGATCGCCGGCGGGCATGCCCCGGCCGAGGGCTCACCTCAGGGCCGGGGCCGGCCCTACCCGCAAGGCGCGGCGGAGGCGATCGAGGTAGTCCGAACGGGGGATTCCCACCGCCCCCAGCCGCATCAAATGGTCGGTGGCCCACTGCACGTCGAGGAGGCGGGCGGGTTCGCCATCCTGGCGCAAGAGATCCACCAGGCCCACCAACGCCACTTTGGAGGCATCGACCCGCCGGTGAAACATCGACTCCCCGGCAAACAAACCGTTCACCGCCACCCCGTAGAGACCGCCGGCCAGACCCTCATCGTCCCAGGCCTCGATGCTGTGGGCCCAGCCCAGATCGTGAAGCCGTTGGTAGGCCGAGTGAATCTCAGGGCTGATCCATCCCCCCGGTCGTCGCGAATCGCGGCAGGCCTCCACCACGTCGGCAAAGGCCGTATCCACCCGCACTTCATAGCGGGCGCGTGAACGCGCCAGCGAGCGACTCACCACGAGACCATCGAGAGGCAGCACCCCGCGTGGATCAGGCGACCACCATCCCATCGGTCCGTCACGGCCGAGCGGCATCGGAAAGAGCCCATGACGATAGGCATGCAGCAGCGTGCCCGGTTCGAGGTCGGCCCCCACTCCGGCCACACCGTCGTCGTCGGCATCGGTGGCCGGAGGAAACTTCCAGGGCGTGGGAGCAGGCTCCAGCGGCACCGCTATCTACTTGGTGGTGGCGATGCCGCCGTCTACCGGGATGATGGCGCCGGTGAGATACGCCCCGGCTTTCGAGCAGAGGAAAATGGCCGGACCGGCCATGTCCTGTGGTTGCCCGATCCGTCGCAACGGCACCATCTTCGCCATGCCATCGCCGGCGGCGGCCAGGGTGGCCTTCATCATCCGCGACTGAAACGGCCCCGGCGCGATGGCGTTCACGGTGATCTGGGGGGCCAGATGTTTGGCCAAGTGCCGGGTGAGTTGGTGCACCGCCGCCTTGGAGGCGGAGTAGGCGTAGGTCTCGAAGCCAGGCACCTGGATGCCGTCGATCGACCCGATGTTGATGATCCGGGCCGGATCGTCGTCACGGCCGGCGGCCTGCAGGAGGGGCAGCAGAAACTTCGTGGTGTGGAATACGCCTTCCACGTTTACATCGAGCACTCGGTGCCAGGAGGCGCTGTTCTGTTCGGCCAGCGGAGCCCCCCAGTTGGCGCCCGCATTGTTCACGAGGATGTCGAGCGAGTCCCAGCGCTCCGCCACCGCCGCGCCGAGGCCCTCGCAGCCCCCCTCGGTCGAGAGGTCGGCCACGATGTAGGAGCAATCGCCCCGCTCGGCGAGCGCCTCGGTGACCTCTTTGAGGGAATCCTCTTTGCGAGAGGCGATGATCACGCTCACCCCTGCCTCTACCAACCCCGAGGCGATCATCGTGCCGATGCCACTGCCACCACCGGTGACCACCGCTCGTTTGCCAGCGATGTCGAACAGTTCAGATGCAGTCATGGGGTGGTGTCCTCCTACTTCTTGGCGTAATCGTAGAAGCCAGAGCCCGATTTCCGGCCGAGTTGGCCCGCCGCCACCATCCGACGCAATCGCGGCAAAGCCGCATAGTTCGGATCGCGAAACTCATCGTAGAGGGCATCGAGAATCGACAACGAGGTGTCGAGGCCGACGAGGTCGAGGAGGGCCAGCGGACCCATCGGGAAGTTGCAGCCACCCTTCATGGCGGTGTCGATGTCGTCGCGACTGGCCGTACCCAACTCCAGCATCCGCACGGCGTTGTTCAGATAAGGGAAAAGCAGCGCGTTCACGATGAAGCCGGCGCGATCCTTCACCTCCACGACGTCTTTCCCACAGCCGGCCGCGAATGCCTTTGCGGTGGCCACGGTGGCCTCACTGGCGGTGAGTGGAGCGATGACCTCCACGAGGCTCATCAGGGGAGCGGGGTTGAAGAAGTGGATGCCCACCACGAGGTCGGGACGCTCGGTGGCCATTGCCAACTCCACTACCGGCAGGGTGGAGGTGTTGGTGGCCAGGATGGCACCGGGCTTCACGATCTTGTCGAGGCTGGCGAACAAGTCCTTCTTGACGGCGAGATCTTCCACCACCGACTCCAGTACCAGGTCGCAGTCCTGGAGGTCGTGGAGGTCATCGGTGGCGCTCACGCGGGCACTGATTTCCGCGGCCACGGCTTCGTCTAGTTTGCCCCGCTCCACCTGCTTGGCCAGCGACTTGGCGAGCCCCGCCACCATGGCATCGGCACTGGCCCGCTGACGAGAACGGAGCACCACCTCGATGTCAGCCTTGGCGGCCACCTCGGCAATTCCCGACCCCATGATTCCCGACCCGACGATCCCTAGCTTGGAGATGCTCATAGAGTCCGACGCTA
Source organism: Actinomycetota bacterium (assembly GCA_009886035.1). GTDB lineage: Bacteria > Actinomycetota > Acidimicrobiia > Acidimicrobiales > VFJN01 > VFJN01. The sequence goes on along the minus strand of VFJN01000006.1, from coordinate 35,666 downwards.
CCGATGGACCACGAGTGCGGTCCAGAAGGCTCGCCCCGCATAGCCTGTGCGCTATGCCGGGAACCCTTGCCCTCGTTGGTGGTGACGAGTGGCGTCCGGGCTGCAGTTTCGATCAGGACCTCCTCGTGGCCAGCGGAGGCACCCACGTGGTGGTGCTGGCCACCGCGGCGGCCTATGAACATCCCGAACGGGCCATTCAGACTGCCGAGGCGTGGTTCGCTTCGCTGGGTGCCACCGTAGGGTCACTGCCGGTACTGACGCGACCTGATGCGCTCGCGCCAACCCATATCGGCCGCCTCGCCGAGGCCCGGTTCATCTACTTGGCCGACGGCTCCCCGATGCACCTCCGGTCGGTGCTGAAAGACTCACCGGTATGGGACGCAATCGTGGCCGCCTGGCGTGACGGAGCGGTGCTGGCTGGCTCGGGATCCGGGGCCATGGTGCTTTGCGATCCGATGGTGGACCCCCGCGGAGGGGCTCTCACACTCGGCCTCGGCCTGCAGGAGCGCATGGCCCTCATTCCCCACCACGACACCTGGAGCCACGACAAGGAAAAGCGCACGCTCAACATCGCCCCCCAGGGCCTGCCGATCGTGGGAATCGACGGTCGCACGGCCTTGCTGCGCCATGGCGATGGCACCTGGCAGGCGGCGGGGGCGGGCCGGGTGACGGTATTCGTGGACGGACTGCCCGCCGACCTCTCCGTTCTCCCCTAGGGCCCCCCCCGGGCCTCTCGGCGGCGGGCTAGGACTCAGTAATAGTGACCGAGGTGATGGTGGTCGAACTGCTCGGGGTGCCCTCCGCCGTCCCGGTCGCTTCAATCGCCTTCACCACGTCGAGGCCTTCGGTGACCGCCCCAAACAGGGAGTACTGCGCCGGAAGGTTCACTCCCTGCTCGCCGGTGACGATGTAGAACTGACTTCCGTTGGTGTCCGGTCCTGAGTTCGCCATCGCCAGAGAACCCACCTCGTAGTACGGCGGACCGTCCGTGGGCAGTTCGTCGGCAAAGCTGTACCCAGGACCGCCCGTACCCGGCGGCTCGCCGGTGGCATCCCCTCCTTGCACCACGAAGCCCGGGATGATCCGGTGGAAGGACACGCCGTCGTAGTAGTGGTTCCGGGCCAGGAACACGAAGTTGTTCACGGCTTTCGGCGCCTTGCTCGGATCCAGTTCGATGGTGAAGTCGCCCGCCGAAGTGACCACCTGGGCGGTGTAGGTCTTGGTGGCATCAATGCAAGAAACCGGACCGGAGGTGAAGGAGGTGGTGCGCTCACCACTGCCATCAGCCGGCGGACAGGCGGTATCGCCGATCGCCGGGTCACCTCCGCTCGGGGGGGTGGTGGTGGCGGTGGTAGCGGTGGGCGGGTCATCTTTCGAGAGCACCGAGACCGCCAGGGCCGCCAACAACACGGCCCCCACGAGCCCACCCACCACTCGCAACTGGCGGGAGCGGTGCGATCGGCTCGTGGCGGCCCGCTCGGCCTCTAGGCGCTCGAGGCGCCCCTCGTCTTGTCGCTGTCTTTTCTCGCTCGGCATAAGAGAAAACCTTAGTGCCAGTCCGCCAGCCCTCGGATTTCGGCGGCGCGGCGGGCGAACCCGGGGCGGCGGTTATCGCGTAGAGTCCCCCTCCATGGGAGGCGGCGGCCAGGGAGTGCCTGCATGACGACCGACGACAACCACCCTGATGATGCGGACTTGTCGACGCAGGTCGGGCAGCGGTTGCGGGCGATACGCCATGCCCGCCACCTTTCCCTTGATGACGTGGAGAAATCGTCTTCCGGGCGCTGGACGGCCGCCACCCTTCAGGCCTACGAGCAGGGCACCCGTAATCTGAACCTCACTCAGCTCCATGCCATGGCGAGTTTCTACGGCATGTCGACCGCCGATCTGCTGGGGGCGCCACCCCTCCCGGAGAGCCCTGGCCCCGCCCGGATCATGATCAACCTCCAGGCCCTTCCGGCGGACCCCGACGCTGAGCCGATGCTTCGCTTCCTCCGCGCCATCCTCGCCCAGCGAGGGGATCACGGCGGCCAGGTATTGTCGCTCCGCGATGACGATCTGCGGGCCATGTCCGCTCTGCTGAAGGTCACCGAACACCATGCCATCCACCTGCTGCGCACGTGGGGCGCGTTGATCGAAGAGACCGATCCAGGGCCAACTAGTTCGTAAGGTCCGGCATCTCAGCGGTAACGTCGCTTTTCGTGTCCTTGATCGTCCAGAAATTCGGCGGGACGTCGGTCGCGGATCCCGAGCGCATCCGTGAGGTGGCGGACCATGTTGCCCGCACGAGGCGCCACGGCGACGACGTGGTGGTGGTGGTGAGCGCCATGGGCAAAGAGACCGACGAGTTGATCCGCCTCGCCGGAGCGGTGTCCAAGGTGCGACCCGGCCGGGAAATGGACATGCTCATCACCGCGGGCGAGCGCAAGGCCACCGCTTTGCTTTGCATGGCTCTCCACGACCTCGGTATTCCCGCCGACAGTTTCACAGGAAGCCAGGCGGGCTTCATCACCGACAACACCCACACCAACGCCAAGATTCTCGAACTGCGGCCCGAGCGGCTCCAGGCCGCCCTGCGCGATGGCCGCACCCCGGTGGTGGGTGGGGCCCAGGGCGTGTCGAGCGATCGAGACGTCACCTTTCTCGGCCGGGGTGGTTCCGACACCACTGCGGTGGCCCTCGCCCATGCGCTGGGCGCGCATTCGTGCGAGCTCTACACCGATGTGCCGGGGGTCTTTACCGCCGACCCGCGCCTCGTGCCGAGTGCGCGGCGGATGAGCACCATCAGTTTCGATGAGATGCTGGAGATGACCGCCTCAGGCTGCCCGAAGCCGGCGATGCGCTCCGTTGAATTTGCCCGTACCTGGGGCGTGAAGTTGCACGTCCGATCCGCGTTCACCTGGGAGCCTGGCACCTGGGTGCAAGAGGAGGAGCCCTCCATGGAACAAGCCGTCGTTTCCGCCGTCGTGCATGACACGTCAGAAGCCAAGGTCACCGTGAGCGGTGTGCCCGATCAGCCTGGTATCGCCGCCCGCCTGTTCCGGCTCCTCGCCGATGCCGCGGTCAACGTCGACATGATCGTGCAGAACACCTCGGAGCACGGGATCACCGATATCTCCTTCACGGTGCCGCACGACGACCTCCCTCAGAGCGAGGCGATCACCACGGCCCTGGCGACGGAGATCTCGGCCAGCGGGGTGAGCAGCGATGCGGGCATTGCTCGGGTGAGCCTTATAGGGGCCGGAATGAAGTCCAATCCCGGCGTGGCCGCCCTCACCTTCGAGACTCTCGCCGCCGCCGGCATCAACATCGAGATGATCTCCACGTCGGCGATTCGGATTTCCTGCATCGTGCGCCAGTCACAGGTTGAGCAGGCCGTCCAAGAACTCCACACCGCCTTTGGGCTCTAGCCCACCGGCGGTCCGGCCCGCTCGCAATAGGCGCGTGAGTGCACAGGAGAGGGAGATAGCCTCAGCAGGTGCGAGTCGGACTGTTTGGGGCCACCGGTCAGGTGGGTGGGGTCATGCTCACGTTGCTCGATGAGCGCGGCGTGGCGGTGGAGCACCTCCGCTTGTTCGCGTCGGCCCGCTCAGCGGGGCGGGTGATCCGCTGGCAAGGCCACGACCTCACCGTGGAAGACGCCGAGCGGGCCGATGTTGCTGGGCTCGATATCGCCTTGTTCTCCGCCGGCAAGACGGCCTCCCTGGCGCTCGCCCCCAGGGTGGCGGGCACCGGCGCCATCGTGATCGACAACTCCTCGGCGTGGCGCATGAACCCAGAGGTTCCCCTGGTGGTGGCCGAGGTGAACCCTGAGGCCCTGCAGTCGATCCCCAAGGGCATCGTGGCCAACCCCAACTGCACCACGATGGTGGCCATGCCGGTGTTGAAGCCGCTCGACCGCGAGGCGGGCCTGCAGTCAATGGTGGTCAGCACCTATCAAGCCGTGTCGGGAGCGGGTCTGGCCGGGGTGAACGAACTAGACGAGCAGGTGCAGGCGGCGGCATCGCAAGCCGCCGCGTTGGCCCACGATGGCTCCGCCATTCACTTTCCGCCCGCCCAGCAGTTCCCGCAGACCATTGCCTTCAACGTGGTCCCGCACGCCGGAACCTTCATCGAGGATGGGCTCGGCGAAACCGACGAGGACCAAAAGCTCCGGCATGAGAGCCGCAAGATCCTCGGCCTGCCCCATCTGGAGGTGTCCAGTCTGTGCGTGCGGGTGCCCGTATTTACCGGGCACTCGATGGCCATCAATGCCACCTTCGAGCGGCCTCTCTCCCCGGCGCAGGCCAAAGACCTCCTCGCCGCTGCCCCCGGTGTTGTGCTCGATGACGTGCCCACGCCCCTGGCGGCGGCGGGCGGCGACGTGACCCGGGTGGGTCGCTTCCGAGCCGACTCCACCGTTCCCGATGGGCGGGGCCTGGCCCTGTTCCTCTCCGGCGACAACCTTCGCAAGGGCGCCGCCCTCAACGCCATCCAGATCGCCGAAGCGCTCTACCCGCACTAATACTCTCGGGCGTTGTGAACCCTCACGGCCCCGATGAGCAGCGACAGGGGATCGACCCGCATGTGGGACAGCCATGGGCGTAACGCGCCATCGCGTCCTCCAAGGAGAGCCCCAATTGCTCGGCCAGCGAGGCCAGCCAGGCCAGCACATCCCCCAACTCGTGGAGTTGTTCAGCCGGGCTGCCCTTGCGCACGGCTTGGGCCAGTTCGCCAAGTTCCTCGGTGAGCCAGGCCACGGTGGCGGGGATGCCGCGCTCCCGGTCCTGCTCGCCATAGGTGTCGGCCATGAGCCGTTGCAGATCTCCAAGCTCCATCCGAGCACCGTAGGGGGTGGCGAGCCACCGGTGGGTGCCGGCGAGGCCGTCCCGAGAGGGGGGGCCATGTCCGGCGGCGGCCAGCGGGTATTGTTCGAAGGCTCCGCGGAACGCACCGCGGCGGGCGACACCACCATCACTTCATCAGCAGAGGACAGGCATTGCTTATGAGAGTTCGTCTCGTCCGTGTCGTCGTCCTGCTGGCCGCCAACACCATCGGCCTGTTTGTGGCCAGTGTGGTTCTGGACGACCTCACCATCGGCTGGCGCACGTTTCTCATCGCCGTGGCCATCTTCACGGTGATCGAGTCGGTCATTCATGCCCTCCTCGAACGAACCGTGCGCACCCGGGCCACGGCGCTCTCGGGCGGGACCTCCCTCTTCTCTACCTTTTTGGGGCTGCTGGTCACCACGATGATCTCCGATGGCATCGCCATCACCGGGTTCACCACCTGGATTCTCGCCACGGTCATCGTGTGGCTCGCCGCGCTGGGCGCCGGGGTGATCATCCCTGCTCTCCTTCTCCGCCGCACCGCCCGGCGCGTCGCCGCTCGCTGACCCGCTAGGCAGGCGAGTCGAACCTGCTTAGGCTCGCGGGCGATGATCGAGATGAACTGGTTCCTCCCCACCGGGGGCGACTCGCGTGATGTCCTTCCCGGCAGCCATTCGCCGGCCCGGGCCCCCAGCCACGCCTATTTGGCCCAGGTCGCCCAAGCGTGCGACGGGTTGGGCTTCGATGCGGTGCTCACGCCGTGCGGAACGGGGTGCGAGGACGCCTGGGTGGCCACCGCGTCGCTCATCCCCCTCACCCGGCGTCTCAAGTTTCTCGTGGCCTTTCGCCCCGCCCTGCTCACCCCCACCCTTGCGGCGCAGATGGCCTCCAGTTACCAACGAATGTCCGACGGACGACTCCTCGTGAACATCGTCACCGGGGCCGAGCAAGCCGAGCTGGCGCGCTTCGGCATCACCGAAGACAAAGAAACCCGCTACGAACGCACGGGCGAGTTCATTGAGGTGCTACGCGGGGCCTGGAGCGGTGCGCCGCTCACCCAACATCGCAAGTTCTTCGACGTGGCCGACGCCACCACCCGTGAAGTTCCAGATCCCGTTCCACCCATTTACTTCGGCGGTGCCTCCGACGCCGCCGAACGCGTGGCGGCCGAGCACGTAGACGTCTACCTCACATGGGGTGAGCCGCCCGCCATGGTGAAGCCACGACTCGACCGTATGCGAGCGCTAGCGGCCAGTTTCGGTCGCTCGCTGCGCTTCGGCATTCGCTTCCACACCATCACCCGGCCCACCAGCGCGGCGGCGTGGCAGACCGCCGACGACATCCTGGCCGGCATCCCCCCCGCCGCCATCGCCGAGGCACGGGCTGATTTTGCCAACACCGCTTCGGTGGGCCAGCGGCGCCAGGCCGAACTCACCGGCGGCGACCTGTCTCGGCTGGAGATCTACCCCAACGTGTGGGCCGGCATGGGCCTGGTGCGCGGCGGTGTGGGCACCGCCCTCGTGGGAGATTACGAAACCGTTGCCGACCGGATCATCGAGTACCACGAACTGGGCTTCGATGCGTTCATCATGTCGGGCTATCCCCACCTGGAAGAGGCCTACTGGTTCGGCGAGGGCGTGATGCCGATTCTCCGTGAACGCGGCTTCCTGCCTCCGCTCGACAACGGCCCGGCCAAGGTATTTTCGTTCCGCTGATTCATTTCAGGCTGACCCCGGCGCGAGATGCCCGTACCCCCCCGCCTCGGGGTCAGGCCGTCGGCGGTGGAGGTGGCTGCTGTCCCCGGCCCGGCTCAGGCCTGCGCCCGCTCCTCGGAGTTGCGCTGAGAACCACCGGGTTCGCTAGCGGATTCGTCCGCTGACTTGATCAGGGCAATGGCCAGGATGAACAGGCCAAAGAGCGGTTTGGCGAGGATGTCGGCGATCGAATAGCCGACCTGTCGAACGACCTCGGCCACGGCGGGGTCGTTGATCACCGACGGAGCGATGAAGGCAAGGGGGTAGACACCCCACACCGCCAGCAACAAGAAGCGGAGACCGTGGACGATCTTGCTCACCTCCGGGCTCTGGCGGTCAAGCGAACGGCCAAGTTCCACGAACAGCAAATAGAGGATGTAGAGGAACGGGATCGTGGCGAGGACGCCGAACAGCGTCCTGGTAGCCGAGTCTGGAGCCGCAATCTCACCGGGGTACCCGAGCGCAATCATGGCCACGGCGGCTATGCCGAGCCTGATGATGAGGCTTCGGGTGGTGGCCTTGGCCAGCTTCAGGACGATGATCAGTTCGGCGAGAAGCAGCGGGACCGTCAACAGCCAGTCAACGTAGCGATACCCCTCGTTGAACGGCCGACCTCGCTGGACAAAGGTGCCATCTTCGTAGACGAAGGCGTCCGACCACGAGGAGAAGATACGCAGGTAATGGTAAAGGGCGATCGCCACCACAACCGTCGAGATGGTGACGGCCATGCGGTGCTCGGGGCGCACCCGATCCCGCACCAGAAGGAAGAACAACAGCGATGCGCCCATGGCGGCGATTGTGAGTGAAAACGAGTTGTAGACAAGGTCAAACTGGCCCGCGGTTAACTCGAATGCGTCCCGCATTAAGGTCTCCTTCGTTTTGGACATTCCTTGTGTCTCCCGCCAACGCTACCGAGTCATCGGCCGAATCGATCCTCATCGCTCGGCCGGCGGCAAAAGGCCAAGCAACCCCTATCCTAGGAGATTGATCGCTAGTGGAAGGAATTGGTCCATGCAGGTAATTGGCAAACTCGCCCAGACGGCGGCCGCTCTTTGGATTTTGGATGTCTGGTTCGTCCGGTTCAATAAGGACACCGGCTATCGAGGCGGTGACGCCACCAACATGAAGGAAGAGTTTGAGGTGTACGGGCTCTCCGAGACGCAGATGCACGCCGTTGGCGCAGCAAAGGTGGGCCTGGCCACGGCGATGCTGGTGGGGCATGCCGCGCCACGGCTCACCCGACCCGCCTCGCTTGGCCTCGCCGCTTTCATGGTCGGGGCGATCGGTATGCACATCAAGGTCGGGGACCCCGTGAAGCAATACCTACCCGCCCTGTCGGTCTTCTCCCTCGCCTCGATCTCAGCCGTACTCAACGGCAAGAGCCGCTGACCGACGGGTCAAGCCGAGAGAAAGAGCACGGCTAGAACGGCATTCAGCGCGCCGAGTAACGCGGCGGGGACCATAAGACGCACTGGGTCGTGGATTCTGACCCGAACGATCAGCCCGAGGACCATCAGCGTCGTGAGCCCGACCGCGGCGAAAGCTCCCAGCGGCGCGAACGCAAGGCCGAGGATGACTGCTGTCCCGCCGAGTACTTCCAAGAGGCCAACCACTTGGCGAACGTCGGGCATGCCGTACCGCTCGAATTCTCCCTTGGCGGCATCCTGAAACAACACCCTGAATCCGTAATACAGAAACGAGAGTCCTGATACGAGCGCGGCCACCACCAAGATCACACTGGACGTTACGTCGGCCCTCCCCACAATCCACCACCCTCCTCGAGAACAGGCCTAAAAAGCGGTGGGGGCCGGAGGCGGGCCAAGACTCACCGATCCGCCGAAAAGAGAATACTTGAGTCGGGTGGGGGAGATTTGAACTCCCGACCTCTGCGTCCCGAACGCAGCGCTCTGCCAAGCTGAGCCACCACCCGGTGGGGAGAAATGACGCTAGTGCATGACCCCGGACGCTCCTAAGCCGTGGCCGGCGTAGCGGCCAGGATCGCGGTGGCCGCCGCTCGTAACGCAAAGGCGTCGAGCGGCTTGACGAGCCATCCATCGGCTCCCGAACGCCGCGCCAGGAAGACGTCGGCCTCCCGATCAAGCAGCATGAGGACCTTGACGGCGGGCAGGCGCTGCTCCTCCGCCTCCTGACGCAGATACAGGCAGGTGGCGATACCCCCCATGTTTCCGATCTGGAGATCCAGCACCACCAGATCGGGGGTCCCGGTAGCCACCGCTGGTCCCACCTCCGTGCCGGCCCGCACCCGCGCCACCGTGGTGGTCTCATCGGCGAGGGCCGCATCCACCTCGGCATACACCGCGTCGGCATCAGTGGCGATCAGAACGAGGGGCATCTCTCCAACCTACCTGTGCGCCGCCTCCACGCTCCATCCCCGCCGGCGGCCCGCCAACCTGAGCAGAAACTCGGCTACGATCACCCCGGGCATCCTGGGGGAGGTTGTGTGCTTGAAGTCCAGGTGGAACATGAGCCCGGCTACGCGCTTTGTCGCCCCTTCGGAGAGCTCGACGCCTACACGGTGAGCGCCTTTCGGGAAGCCCTCGGATCCCTCGCTGAAGAGAAATACCTTCTCATCGACCTCTCGAAGGTGCCCTTCATGGATTCCGCCGGCCTCGGCGCGCTCATTGGTGGCATCCGCCGCGCCCGGGAGGCCGGCGGCGATGTGGCGGTGGCCTGCAGCCGCCCCACCCTCACGCGTCTGCTTCACACCACGGGATTCGATCGCGTCGTGTCGGTGACCGAGACGGTGAGCGAGGCCGCCGATGCCCTCGCCGAAGCCCAACCCCCGCCCGCCTGAGGACCCCCTCACCTCAGAGCAGGTACTCGGCCACCTTGCTCAGCCCATCGAGGTCGTGCACGTCGCTGGAGAGGAAAGGAACCCGCACCACCGGGGCGGGGTGCACCGCGTCGGCCAGACCGGCGAGGTGTTCTTCTTCACGAGAGGCCACCAATTCGAAGTCGGCCAGGTTCTGGTAGAGGCCCCCGAGGTCGGTGCCTTTCCGGGCGTCGGCCTGCTCCTGGGCACGGCCGACCACCCCACTGCCGAAGCGCGGATGCATTCGGTTAACCACCAGTGCTCGCACGGCGATCCCGGCCTCCGCGAGCTTGTCGGCAAAGTAGCGGGCTTCCTCAATCGTGTCGCGACGCGGCGAGGCCACCAGCACAAAGGCGGTGTCGTCATCGGAGAGCAGTTCCGCCACCGCGGCGGCCCGCTCCCGAAACCCTTCCTCCATGCCGTCGAAGGCCTGAAAGAACGCCACGGCGTCGTCGATCACCTCCGCGCCCACCACCTTGGCCACCGTCCGCAAGAACGTCTGAGCGGCTACGTTCACCGCCCGCATCATGCCGCGGCCCGGAGAGATGACCACCCGAAACAGCCGGTGATCGAGGAAGCGGGACAGCCGCCGTGGAGCGTCGATGAAATCGAGGGCATGGCGGGTGGGGGGAGTATCCACCACGATGAGGTCGAAGTCGGTGCGCTGGTGAAGTTCGTACAACTTCTCCATCGCCATGTACTCCTGCGTGCCCGACAGCGCCTCGGAGATGTTCTTGTAGAAGCGGTTGTCGAGAATGCGCTGGCCCTGTTCAGCACTCGACGCATTGGCCACCACCAGACCATCGAAGGTGCTCTTGGTGTCGAGCATCATGGCGGAGAGTTCCCCCGGCCAGTCGCCCTCGATGCGCATGGGGGTGCCCGTGAGGCCATCAAGGCCCAGGGCGTCGGCCAGCCGCTTGGCGGGATCGATGGTCACGACCACGGCGCGGCGACCGACGCGAGCGGCGCTGAGGGCCAACACCGCCGCCGTGGTGGTCTTCCCCACGCCGCCCGAGCCGCAGCACACCACAATCCGGCGCTGCTGGAGCAACTCGCTCAGGGAGACGGCGGGCGCCATCAGACCGGCTCCGGCAGCGCAGCGATTTCGGCCAGGAGTCGGTCGGCGAGATGGTCAACCTCCACCGGCCCGATGTCGGTTCTGAAGACGAACGGCAGCCGGAGTTGCGACAACGGCAGTCGCTCGGCCAGCCGAATCAACTGCTCGTCCTGCAGCCGCATCCGATCCTGGCGGAAGGCGGCCGCGGCCCAAAGCGAGGCCGCCTCGTCGCTCGTCATGGTGGTACCGGCCGCCTCGGCCGCGGCCGGTACCCCGCCGAGGCCCGCCACGGGGTCGTAGATCCCATTGACCACCACCGGGGCCAGGCCCACGCCCACCCGGTCCTCCAGGCTGAAGGCCGTATCCACCAGTTCGTTTACGGGTGTCTCCTCGGGGAGCGTGACCAGCACGACCCGGCAGCGGGCATGGTCGGTGAGCATGGCGGCCACCTCCTTGGCTTGGGCGTTGATCGGCCCCACACTCACCGTGTCCAGCAGAGCCCGGGCGGCCTGGAGGAAGGTCACCGCGTGCCCGGCCGCCGGCGCGTCGAGCACGAGCAAGTCCACCGCCCCCTGTCGTTCCAACTGCTTCACCTTCCCGAGGATGAGGATGTCCTTGATGCCTGGTGCCGCCGTGGCCACCACGTCGAGGGCGCCAGAGGACGCCAACCGGCTGGAGAGTCGGGAGAGCCCATGGTCGCGGAGGTAGTCCACCAGGGCGTCGTCGGGGGTGAGCGTGCGGGCCCGTACCTCGCCCTCCCCGCCGGGGCCACCGCCGGCGGAGAGCACCACTTCGTCGTACCCCAGGGCCGACTGCCCGAACATCGTGGCCAGCCCCGACTTACCCTCTACCTCCACCACCAACGTGGAAAGACCCAGTCGGGCTGCCGCTTTTGCCAGGACGGCGCTGACCACCGTTTTGCCCACGCCGCCCTTCCCGGCCACGATGATGAGCCGAGATGCTTGAAAGAACCGCAGTGGATCCACGATCGAAGACGCTACCCAGGGTCGCCGCCTTGCTGGTGCAAGTTGCGGTGCTCATCGGCCTCGTTGCCCAACCGGCGAGCGCCCAGGATGCCGAACCGGCGGGGGCTGATCGTGGTGTTGTCACCGTCATCGAGGTGAGTGGCCTCCTCGACAAAATCCTGGTCGACTTCATCACGACTGAGATCGACCAAGCCGAGCGCGACGGCAACCTCGCCCTCGTCCTCCAACTCACCAGCGGCGGCGCCGTGGTGTCCGATGCGCAACTGGACCAGTTGGTGGCTCGCCTCCGGGACGCCACCATCCCGGTAGATGTGTGGGTTGGCCCCTCGGGGAGTGAGGCGCGCGGCGGGTCCACTGCCCTGCTGGCGGCGGCGCGCACCGTGGGAGTAGCCCCCGGCAGCCGGGTTGAGATCACCGCCGCCCTCATCGGTCCCGATGGTCTTGGGGGAGAGGCGGCCGTCGGGGACACGGTCAGCGCCGGGGATGCCGTCGACGTCGGGGTGGCCGACAACGCCGCCCCCACCATCGGTGCCTTCCTCTTGGACCTCGATGGCTTCGAGACCAAGGTCGTGGGTGAGGGACGCGACCGACGTCGCGAACCCGTCACCCAGGCCCGCTTCGCGCAGTTGCCCCTCACGAGCCAACTCCTCCATACGGTGGCGAGCCCCCCCGTGGCCTACCTGCTGTTTTTGATCGGGCTCGCCCTCATCGTCTTCGAACTGTTCACCGCCGGAGTTGGCGTGGCCGGCATGGTGGGGGCTGGCTGCCTCTTGCTCGGCTGCTACGGCCTCGCCGCTCTCCCCACCAACCCCGTCGGGATCGGATTGCTGCTCTTCGCCATGATCGGCTTCGCGATCGACGTGCAGACGGGAGTCCCCCGCTTCTGGAGTGGTATCGGCGTGGTGTGTCTCACCGCCGGTTCGCTGCTGCTCTACGACGGGCTCTCGCTGTCGTGGATCACGATGGCGGTGGCCGTGGTGGGAGTATCCATCGCGATGATTGGCGGCATGCCCGCCATGATTCGCACCCGGTTCTCCACCCCCACCATCGGTCGGGAGTGGATGGTGGGCGAACTCGGCGCCGCCGCCAGCCGAATAGCTCCCGATGGGATTGTGATGGTCCGCAGTGCGCCGTGGCGGGCGCGCACGAATCGGGCCACCCCCATTGAGCTCAACCAAGAGATTCGAGTGGTCGCTATCGCTGGTCTGATCCTGGAAGTTGAACCTTTCAGCGCCGACGACCAACCCCACCCAGACCGATCGCGCTAACCGGAGCGACCAGGTTTCTGGGCCGGGGACTCGGCTGTTCCGGGCCCCCCCTGATCACAGGGCGGGGCGGCCGGGCTTGACGGCGCCGGCCTCCAACCGAATTGCTCGCGAAAGGTGGCGAAATGCTCGCGAAGATTTCCCCTTGATGGCCCAAATACCCCAGGGATAGGGTCGATGAAGGACGAGGGGGAAACGTGAGCATCCAGAGCGTTGAGAATACGTGGCAGATGAAAGCCGCCTGTCGGGGGCCGCAAGCCGAAATTTTCTTCCCGCCGCCTCATTTCGAGCGCAAGGAAGAAAAGCTCGAGCGAGAGAACCGGGCCAAGGGCATCTGCACCACCTGCTCAGTGCAGCGGGCGTGTCTGAATTACGCCATCCGCATCCGCGAGCCGCACGGGATCTGGGGTGGCTTGAGCGAGACCGAGCGCAAGCACGCCGTCAACCGCTTGAACTAGCGCTGACGAGCCGCACCGAACGGCGGGCCCCTGAAATCCTCGCCGGTAGGGTGAGCAGATGGTTCTGGTGCTGGTGCTGGTGTTTCTCGTGGCACCCATCATTGAGTTGTATGTGATCGTGCGGGTGGCCGAAGGCATCGGCATCTCCGAAACCTTCCTGCTGTTGCTCGCCATCTCTTTCTTGGGCGTCTGGTTCGCCAAGATGGCCGGTCTCGGCACGCTGGCCCGTCTGAGGACCCGGGTGCGATCCGGTGGTGTGCCCTCCGTCGAGATCATTGACGGCGCCCTCGTGCTGCTGGCCTGCGCCTTGCTGATCGCCCCGGGCTTCATCTCCGACGGCCTGGCTATCCTCCTGTTGCTCCCCCCCACTCGGGCCGCCGTGCGCACCCTTGTGCTCCGACAAATCGCCGCCGGCGACAGCGTCCTGAGCCGGTTGGTGGATGGACGCCGGCAACCCAATGCCGCCACTGGCACCGTCATGGATGCGGAGGGTTGGGAAGACCCGCCCGAGCAGCCGCGGCTCACCCCATGACACCGCCGGTCCCCACGCGCGATGGCGCCACGGTGATGCTCGTGCGAGACGGTCACCACGCCGAGCGCCCCCTGGAGGTCTTCATGCTGCGCCGCCACCCGCGCACGGCCTTCGGCAGCGTGCACGTCTTTCCCGGGGGGGTCCTCGACGCCGCCGATCACGACCCTGCCCTGGCGGCGCGCGTTCAAGGCCTGTCGGGTGAGGGAGCCTCGGAGCGGCTCGGCCTCCACCAGGGGGGACTGGCCTCTTGCATTGCCGCCGTGCGCGAGAGTTTCGAGGAAGCCGGGGTGCTCCTGGCCTGCCATCCCGACGGCGCCGGGTTGCGCCTCCACTCTGGCCTGGCGACGCGGTTGGCCGAACATCGGGTGGCTCTGCACGCCGGGCAGCGGTCGCTCCTGGCCATCCTCGACCAGGAAGACCTGGTGCTCGACCTGGGCGACATGCACTACGTGGCCCACTGGATCACCCCCGAGGGGGCGCCCAAGCGTTACGACACCCGGTTCTTCCTGGCCCGTGCGCCCCTCGGTCAGGTCTACGCGCACGACAACGAGGAGCTCATCAGCAGCGAATGGGTGCGCCCCCCTGATGCCCTTGCCCGCCACGAGGCGGGCGGCTTCGCCATGATTTTCCCAACCATCAGTTGCCTCGAAGACATCGGCCGATTCGCCACCACCGACGACTTGATGGCTAGGCCACCCATCCCGCCGACCCGGGCGAACCTAGGCGTGGCGTGACCGATACCACCGCGGCCGATCCCCCGGTTTACCCGCCGCTCGTGCCTGGGGTGCCAACCACCCTCAGCCCTCGGGTGCGCCGGATCGTGGCCCCCAACCCCGGGATGATGACGGGGCCGGGCACCAACACGTACCTCGTCGGGATCGACGAGATCGTGGTGATCGACCCTGGCCCCGCCAACGACCCCCATCTCGATGCCATCGTTGGCTGCGGTGGCGACCGGATCCGTTGGATCGTGTGCACCCACACCCACGAGGACCATGCCCCGGGCGTGGCCGGTCTGAAGGACCGCACCGGAGCGGAGGTACTGGCGTTCGATAGCCGGGACGGCCTTACCATCGACCGGCCCCTCGCCGACGGCGATCGCATCAAGACCGCCGATTTCGTGGTGCGGGCGCTGCACACCCCCGGCCATGCCTCGAACCACCTGTGCTTCCTCCTCGAGCAGGAACGCCTGCTCTTCTCCGGCGATCACATCATGAACGGTTCCACGGTGGTGATCCGCCCCCCCGATGGCGACATGGCGGTCTATCTCCAGCACCTTGAGCGGCTCAAGGACCATCGGCCTCGGCTCCACGCGATCGCCCCGGGGCACGGCCACCTCATTCGGGAGCCGCTCGCCAAGATCGACGAGTACCTTCACCACCGGCTCGAGCGGGAGTCGCAGATTCTCGCGGTGCTCGAGCGGAGCACACCCACCACGGTGGATGCCATCGTGGCAGCGCTCTATACCCACATCGTCGAAGAGTTACGTCCGATGGCGGCCGCCACCGTGTGGGCTCACCTTCGCAAACTCGAGCACGAGGGCCGAGCCCGGGGCGGGGAACAAGACGGTCCCTGGGCGGCCGCTGCTCAGGGCTGAACGGCTACCTCATCCAACGCGTCGAGGGCAGCCACCGCGGCATCGAGCATCCGAGCGCTGCACCCGGCCATCTCGGCGGGCGGAATCGCCTCGGTGAGGATGATTTCTGCGATGGCCCGAAAAGCGTCGGCCGCCGGGCCGTCGCCAAGCACCACGGGTTCGCCGATGTCGCCGCCTCGAGAGACGGCGGCCTCCAGCGGGATCTGGCCGAGCAGAGGCACGCCGGCGTCCTCGGCCAGTTGCGCCCCCCCGCCCTCACCGAATAGCGCATAGGACTCGCCGTGATCGCAGGTGAAACTACTCATGTTCTCGATCACCCCGGCCACCCGTAGGAAGCTCTTACGGGCCATGGATACCGCCCTGATGGCCACCTTCTGCGCCGCCTGGGCTGGCGTAGTGATCACCAGCACCTCGGCTCGCGGCAACAACTTGGCCACCCCCATCTGCACATCACCGGTGCCCGGCGGCATGTCGATGAAGAGGTAGTCGAGGTCATCTCCCCAGGCGACGTCTTGCAGGAAGTGGGTGACGCCGCGGTTCAGCATCAGGCCACGCCACATGAGCGCCTGCTCCTCGTCTTCCACCAGGAAGCCCATCGAAATGATGCGCAGCAAGCCAGCGCCCACGGCGCGCTCATGGGGAACCATCACCTTTTTGCCGGCGTCTTCCCGGCCAGCCAACCGCCCCTGAACCCCCAGCATCCTCGGCACCGAGAAACCCCAGATGTCGGCGTCGAGTACGCCCACGGTGAGACCGGTTGCCGCCAGGGCCGCCGCCAGGTTCACCGTGACCGACGACTTGCCAACACCGCCCTTCCCGGAGGCCACCAGTACCACCTTGGTGGTGGGGGCCAAGGCGGTGTCCTCCGGCCGCTGAGCCACGTTCCAGCGCGCTTTGGCCATGGCCGAGGACTTCTCCTCCTGGGTCATCTCGGTCCAGTCGAGCTTCACGTGGGTGACGCCGGGCAGCGACGACACCCGAGCGCGCACATCTCGTTGGATCTGGGCGCGCAGGGGGCAACCGGCGGTGGTGAGGGCAATGGTCACCACCACATTGCCGTCCTCTTCCACCCGCGCCCGCTTCGCCATCCCCAACTCCACGATGTCGCTGCCCAACTCGGGATCGATCACGCCCCGCAAAACCGCCATCACCTCGACGTCGCTCGGAAGAGGGGGATGAGGCACCCCCGGATTCTACCGGCGCCGGCGAGACAACATCTCTCGGCCCGATCCCGCCCGGCTTCACCCTGCCCCTCGAAGGGGCTCCGACGCCCACCCCGGCGGCCGCCTAGCCGCTCCGGCGGGACGATCCACCCACCGGAGTCGAGATCGCGTGCCCACCCCGGTAGCATCAATGGAAGTCGCTTCGTCCCTTTAGGAGGACCTTGACGTGATAACCCTCACCGATACCGCTGCCACCAAGGTCAAAGACCTCATCGAAGCCGAAGGCGAGCCGAACCTCGCCCTGCGCGTGGCCGTGAGGCCTGGGGGTTGTTCGGGGTTCAGTTACGAGATGTTCTTCGACACCGACGTGGCCGAAGACGACAACCTCGTGGACTACTCGGGGGTACGCGTGGTGGTCGATGCCTCCAGCGCCGAGCTTCTGGAGGGGGCCACGCTCGATTACAAGGACGGTCTCCAAGGGGCCGGTTTCGCCATCGAGAACCCCAACGCCCAGCGCAGTTGCGGGTGCGGCAAGTCCTTTAGCTAGCCCCCCGCCGCTCCGGGCGGCGCTGGCCACCCGGGCCTCAGCGCAGTTGTGCGAGAGCGGCGGCGAGTTCGGTTTCGTCGAAGATGTTGTCGAGTCGTTCACTCACCTGACCGTTGGACCCTGCCAAGACCAAAGACGGTTCAAAGTGCAGCCCCAACGCGTCCACCGTGGGGGCGTAGTCGGCGAGGTCCGGGTCCGATCCGGGGTGGGCGTACACCTCCGCATGGATGAACTGCACTCGGGGGTGCGCCGCCACTTGGCCGAGCAACACATCGAGTACGGGGCCGCAGATGGTCACCTGGCAGAACGCCGGGGTGGAGACCAGCAGCGCGATCGGTGCGCCGGCACCTAGGGCCTCCGCCACCGACACGGCATGAAGGGGGCAGCGCGGGTCGCTAGTGCAGATCGGATCAACCCCCTCGGCGTTGCGCTCGGTGGGGGTGGCCAAGCCCGGCAGCGGGGCGCCGGGTTGGATCACCTTCACCGCGCCCGCCGCGTCAACCTGCATCGCCATCTCGCCTAGCCCGCGGTCGAACTCGGCCCGAGCGGTATAGACACCGGGCTCGGGCACGCTGAAGCGCAAGGGGAAGTAGGCCTTGGGAAGACCCGCCGCATGGCGTTCCACCGTAAGGGGGGATCCCACCGGGGTACCGGCGGCATCGAGGATGACCACCGAGAGCCGGGCGGGAGTAGCCGACAGCGGAAGTAAACCATCGGCGTCGGCCACGCCAAACGGGGCCCGGGACGGGCGGCCCGCCACCAAGACCGGTCCGCCGAAGAACTGGATCAGACTGAGGTCACCCGCGGTGGCCGGGGCGTCGGAGGCGCCACCGTTGGCGGATTCTCGCCCCCCGCCGCACGCCCCCAGCAGGAGGGCCCCCGCGCCTGCACCCCCGGCGGCGAGGAACCGGCGGCGACTCATCGGGGTGGGCCGGATCGGCTTGGTCATCCTCTGAACCTATCCTCGACCGCATGGTCGAAAGCCTTCACCCCATTCTGCAACTCGAGGTCAACGGCCAGCAGGTGGAGGTGCCCGACGACGGTGGCACGTTGCTCGACGTGCTGCGAGAGCACCTCGGCCTGCGCAGCGTGAAGGACGGCTGCAGCCCACAGGGCCAGTGCGGGTGCTGCACGGTCCTCATCGATGGACAGCCGCGGGTGGCGTGCGTCACCCCCACTCGGCGGGTGGCCGGACGAGCCATCACCACCCTCGAGGGTCTTGACCCCGCCCGGCGCCAACGCTGGGGCGACGCCTTTTGCGCCAGCGGCGCCAGCCAATGTGGCTTTTGCACTCCGGGGATCATCTGCCGCCTCGAGGGCCTAGCGGCCAAGGGGGTCGAGGCCGGCGACCATGCTCCGGTTGAACAGGCGCTGCTGGCCCACCTTTGCCGCTGCACCGGGTGGCGCACGGTGCTTGACGCATGGGACATGGCGCAGAGTGGCACCCCAGGACCTGCCCGCGATCTCCGCGCCGCGTCCACTCGCGCCGCCATCGAAGGGGGGGGACCCCAAAAGGTGGAGGCGGCGGTGGCCTTCGGGGATGGCGGCTTCGCCGACGATACGGCCCCCGCCGGTGCCCTCGTGGCGGTACCCGACGGGGCCGGCGGTTGGGTGGTGGGCGAGACCCTGGCGGAGGCACGCGCCACGGCGGGCAACGTGCAAGGCCGCCGCACCACGGTGGCCGCTACCCCCCCGCTGGCGCTGCCGCCCGGCGTGTGGTCGGCGACGCTGCGCACCTCGTGGGTGGAGCCGGCCTACCTGGAGCCCGATGCCTCGTGGTGCGAACCCGGGGGTGAGCCCGCCACCCCACTGGCTAACGGTGGGGCGTTCGGAGGCAAGCAGGCCAGCATCGTGGCCGCCGTCGCCCGACAATTGGCCGATAAGCACGGCCGGGCGGTGCGGGTGCTGTTGAACCGGGAAGCGACGGTGCGTCTTGGCCCCAAGCGACCTCCCGTCGCCGGCGGTGCCGATGCCCACGGGGCGGGCGTGTTGAGGGTGGTCCGCACGCCGGGGATCGCCGCCGCGGTGGCGTCGGTGGCACCCGCCCTGCGGGTGGAGGAAGTCGACCTCGCTGGCCCCCCTACCGCCTCCGGGTTGCGGGCGGCGGGCTGGGCGGAAGCGCTCGTGTTGTGTGCCGGGGCCCGCCGCTCGCTTCAACCAGTGGTCGACCCGGTCACCGGGGCCATCGCCGAGGCGGAAATCGATGCCAACGGCACGCTGGTCGTGCACCTTGATGCCGGCGAGATACTCGACGACGTGGTCCTGCGGTCCTACGCCACCGGGGCCGCTCACATGGCGTTGTCTTGGCTCAGTGCGGAGGGCATCGCGGTGGATGCTTCGGGCACGGTGCATGACCTCACCATTCGTTCTTTCGGTGTGTTGCGGGCGGTGGACACCCCACCGATTCACGTGGAGCTGGCCCGTGGCTCCGGTCCGGCAGTGCGGGGTGGCGACGCCGTGTTCGCGGCGGTGGCCGCCGCCGCCTGGCTGCACCTCGGCTGCCCGGCCGACTGGCCCACCGGGGCCCGCTGGCGCTGACTACGGTGGGGAAATGGCAGCCCCGGTAGGTCCCTACACCCCCATTGTGCGAGCGGGCGAGTGGCTCGTGGTGTCGGGGCAGGTGGGCGCGGTCGGGGGCCGGTTGGTCCGGGGGGGGTTTGAGGACGAACTTCGTCAGGCCCTCGCCAACCTGGCTGCGCTCCTGGAAGCCAACGGCGCCTCGCTGCGCGACATCACCAAGACCACTGTCTTTTTGCGCCACATGGCGAGCGACTTCCCTCGGATGAACGTGGTGTACGCGGAGATCTTTGGCGACCATCGGCCGGCCCGATCCACCATCGGCGTCGCTGAACTACCCCTGGGTGCCCTCGTTGAGGTGGAAGCCTGGGCCCACGTCGGGGCAGGATGAGGAGATGATCGGTCCCATCATCATCATCGTGGTCCTGCTCGTCCTCATTCCGGTCAGCGTCTGCATCACCGGCGGGATCGTGGCGGCCGGGCTGGGCTGGGCCCTGAAGGACAACGGCGAGGCCACCCACGAGGGCTCAGAACTCATCGAGCTCAACACCTAACTCGCTCGCCCCCGTCGGGGGCAGCCGCACCGGGGCCTACAGACCCCAGCGCGACTGGCCGAACCGGTAACCCACGGATCGCACCGTCTGGATCAGGTTGGCGTGTTCCTCGCCGAGTTTGGCCCGGAGGCGACGAATGTGAACATCCACCGTGCGCGCCCCGCCGTAATACTCGTATCCCCACACCCGAGAGAGGAGCGTCTCTCGGGTGAAGACCTTGCCCGGGTGGGAGACGAGGAACTTGAGTAGCTCGTATTCCATGTAGGTGAGGTCGAGTGGCTTACCGGCAATGGCGGCTTGGTAGGTCTCCAGGTTGAGTCGAAGCTCGCCGTATTCCACCAGTTCGGGGCGGGTGCCGCCACCGGTGCGCCAGAACAGGTGCTTCATCCGGGCGGCGAACTCATCGCCCTGGAACGGGTAGAAGCAGAAGTCATCGAAGAGGTCGTCCCGCAACTCGAGATCCGCCGCCTGGGTGGGGGAGATCAACAAAAGGATCGGCTCCAACGGCACGTCTCGCTGCCGCAGCGACCGACACACCGAAAAGGCGCCCTCCGGGTCCTCGACGGCCACGATGACCGCCCCCGACCAACCGTCGCTCGGCTCCGTCTGAACCGGGCCAAACGCCGCCGAAACCCCGTTCCACGGGTAGCCGGCCTGATCGAGCGCTTGAGCGAGGTCGGCGGCCGGATCAGGAAAAACAAGGAGCGGTTCCATGATGGGAGCGGCTTAGAGCCGGTGCAGGTAGCGATCCAACTCGAACTGGGACACTTGGGTCTTGTACTCGAGCCATTCGGCCCGCTTGTTGCGGATGAACCATTCGAAAACGTGCTCGCCGAGTGCCTCCGCCACGAGTTCGGATCGCTCCATCTCATCGAGGGCTTCCGAGAGTGAGTCCGGCAGGATCGAGATCCCCTCGGCTCGTCGTTCGTCCTCGCTCATCTGATAGAGGTTGGCCAGCGTCTCCGGCGGCAGGTCGTAGCCCTCCTCAATGCCTCGTAACCCAGCCGCTAGCACCACCGAAAAGGCCAGGTAGGGGTTGCAGGACGGGTCGGGGGCGCGGAACTCGATCCGTGTCGAGTCGGCTTTGCCGGCCTTGATGGGCGGCACATTCACAACCACCGAGCGGTTGTTGCGAGCCCAACTCACGTACACCGGCGCTTCAAACCCCACCACGAGACGCTTGTATGAGTTCACCCATTGGTTCGTCACCGCCGCGATTTCCCGGGCGTGGGTGAGCACCCCGGCGATGAAACCACGAGCAACCTTGGAGAGGTTGCGGGCGTCGTCCACATCGTAAAACGCGTTCGTATCCCCCTCGAAAAGCGAGAAATGGGTGTGCATTCCCGAACCCTGGACGGCGGCGAGCGGCTTGGGCATGAAGGTGGCGTGCACGCCGGCCTCGAAGGCCACTTCCCGCACCACCAGCCGGAATGTCATCACGTTGTCGGCCATGGTGAGGGCATCGGTGTAGCGAAGATCGATCTCGTGTTGGCTGGGGGCATCCTCGTGGTGGCTGTACTCCACCGGTATCCCCATCGCCTCGAGGGTGTGGATCGTGCGCTGACGAAGGTCCGATGCCACATCGGCGGTGGTGAGGTCGAAGTACGAGGCCTGATCGAGGGGCTTGGGGGCGGTGGCGGCGTCGGCGCTCTCGAAGTAGAAGAACTCCATTTCGGGCGCGGCGTAAAATGTAAAACCACGGGCGCGGGCCTTGTCGAGGTTGCGGCGCAGTACCTGGCGGGGATCACCCTCGAAGGGGGTGCCGTCAATGTTGGTGATGTCGCAGAACATTCGGGCCGACGTGCCGTATGAATCAGCCCAGGGCAGCAACTCGAAACTGTTCGGATCAGGTCGGGCCAGGACATCACTCTCCTGTACCCGACTGAAGCCGTCAATGGCGGAGCCGTCGAAACGCATGCCCTCGTCGAACGCTCCCTCCAGTTCGGCGGGGGAAATGGCAAAAGATTTGAGTTGGCCGAGCACGTCGGTGAACCAGAGCCGGATCAGCCGGACCCCTCGCTCCTCCACCGTGCGCAATACGTAGTCACGCTGGCGTTCCATGGTGCGTCAATGATGACAGGGACGCGCGGCTGATGACACTCGGCTTGCGGTCTGGTTCACATAGCGTTCACACTCGGGAAAGAGCCGGGAAACTGACTCATGGCAGCATCCATTGGCTTCCCCCGGTTTCCGGGCGGCTCAACTCATCCCGCATCACCCCGAATTGTCGAGGAAAGGAACCCAGATGACGTACAAAGCTGAGTACATCTGGGTCGACGGCACCGCGCCGACGGCCAAGCTGCGCTCGAAGACGAGGATCATGGAGGACGGAAAGACGGACCTTCCCATCTGGGGCTTCGATGGTTCGTCGACGAACCAGGCCCCCGGCGACAAATCCGATTGCGTTCTCCAGCCGGTGTTCCAATGCCCCGATCCAATTCGCGGCGGCCAAAACATCCTCGTCATGTGTGAGGTTCTCTACATCGACATGCGGCCGCACGAGACCAACACCCGTCGCCGTTGCGCCGAAGCGGCGGAAAAGTTTGCCGCCCAGGCCATGTGGTTCGGCATTGAGCAGGAATACACCTTCTTCAAGGAGGGGCGTCCCTATGGCTTCCCCCTGGGTGGCTTCCCGGCCCCCCAGGGCGGTTACTACTGCGGCGTCGGCGCCGATGAGGTCTACGGCCGAGACGTGGTGGAGGCCCACCTTGATGCGTGCCTGGCGGCCGGCCTGCACATCTCGGGCATCAACGCCGAGGTGATGCCGGGTCAGTGGGAGTTCCAGGTGGGTCCGGTGGCTGCCCCGCAGGTGGCCGACGAACTTTGGATCGCCCGCTGGCTGCTCTACCGCATCGGTGAGAACTTCAACGTGTCCGCCACCTTGGATCCGAAGCCGGTCAAAGGCGACTGGAACGGTGCGGGCGCCCACACCAACTTCTCCACCAAGGCCATGCGAGAGGGCTACGACGCCATCATCGCCGCCGCCGAATCCCTGGCCCCGAGGGTAAAGGAGCATGTGGCTCTCTACGGCCACGGCATCGAGGACCGGCTCACCGGTCAACACGAGACGGCCCCTTTTTCGGAGTACAGCTACGGCGTGTCCGACCGCGGTGCCTCGGTGCGCATCCCCTGGCAGGTCGAGGTGGATCAGAAGGGTTACCTGGAGGATCGCCGCCCGAATGCCAACTGCGATCCCTACGACGTGACCTACATCATCATCGACACGGTGTGTACCGCCCTGGCGTAGACCTTTACCTTCCGAGCGATCCGGCAAGGGCACCCCCCCCGGGGTGCCCTTGCCGCGTGGTGACGGCCGTGGCCCGTGAGATTCACACCCGTCGACGAGTCCCCCTCGGCGTCAGTGGAAAGCCGTCAGTGGAGAGCCGCCCGCAAAGCCGCCCCCGCCTGCTCCAGGGCTTGGGCACCGTCGGGAAGAATGGCCGCCAGCCCCAGGAAGCCATGGATCTCTCCCTCGTAGCGGGTGACCTGAACCTCCACCCCCGCCTTACGCAACGCCTCGGCGTAGGCCTCCCCTTCGTCCCGCAAGGGATCGAACTCCGCCGTGATGATCAGCGCCGGGGGAAGATCCGCCAGCGATGCCGCCCACAATGGTGACACGGCCCCGCTTTTCGGATCCTGGTCCCCGAGATAACAATCCACGAACCATCGCAACAGGTCCTTCGTGAGCAAGTAGCCCTCAGCGTTCTCATCCACCGACGGGTGTGAGAGCGTGAGGTCCACAACCGGGTAGACCAGCAATTGAAAATCGATCTCGGGGCCACAGTCGTCGCGCACCCGATGGCACAGCAACGCGGCAAGGTTTCCGCCCGCCGAATCGCCCCCCACCGCCACCCGGTCGCTATCCACGCCGAGCACCTCTGCTTCCTGCACCGCCCACATAAGCACGGCCAGGCAATCCTCCAGGGAATGGGGCGCGCGGTATTCCGGGGCCAACCGGTAGCCAACCGATACCACCACGGCTCCGGAGCGGTTCGCCAGGGCTCGGGCGGTGGCGTCGGCCGTGTCCAGATCGCCGATCACCCAACCGCCGCCGTGGAGCCAGAGAAGCAACGGAGCGTGACCGCCCACCGCGGCTAACGGTGTGTACACCCGCACCGGCACATCATGGTCCCCGTTCGAAACCACCCGGTTGTCCACTCGGGCGACCTCTTCAGGCTGATCGAACGCGACCAGTCCCCGGTAGACCTCCCGCGCTTCGGGCGGCGACAACTCGTGCAACTTCGGCCCCCCAGCCTGAGCCAACCCATCGAGCAACGACTTCACCTGCGGATCGAGCGGCACACTTCTCCTCTTCGGCCACCAGCCCCACGGCTGATCGGCCTGTCATCCTCGCGCATCGCCGCGGCCGCTACCCACCGATGGTGGAACCGCCCAAATCGAACCGGTTACCCCGGGCACCTACGCTGGAGGGGTGGCACGAATCCGGGTGGGAATCGCCCAGCTGAACACGGTGGTCGGTGATCTCGATGGCAACGTCGAACGCATCCTCGACGCGTACCAAGCCGCTGAGAAGGCGCACTGCGACATCGTCGTGCTCCCCGAACTGGCCATCACGGGCTATCCGCCCGAAGACCTCATCCTCAAGCCAGGGTTCGTAGCCGCCAACCGAACCGCCCTGGACAGGGTCGCCGCCGGCACCCAACGCTGCGCCGCCGTGGTGGGTTTCGTCGACACCGGCCCAGCCTTGTACAACGCCGCCGCCGTCTGCGCGGCCGGGGAGGTGCAGGGGATCTACCGAAAGCGGCTTCTGCCGAACTACGCCGTTTTTGACGAGGCCCGCTACTTCGCTCCGGGGACCACCCCCCTCAGTCTCTTCCAGATCGCCGGAGTGAAGGTTGGCATCGCCATCTGCGAGGACGCTTGGCATGCCAATGGAACCGTCACGCCGCAGTCCGCCGGTGGGGCCGACCTCGTGGTCATCCCCAATGGATCTCCTTACTTCGATGGCCGCCAGGGCGAACGCGAGCACATGGTGAGCATCCGGGCTGCCGATGCTCGCTGCCACATCGCCTATGTCAACCAGGTCGGCGGCCAGGACGAACTCATTTTTGACGGGGGTTCCTTTGTGGTCGATGACCACGGCGATCTCCTCGCCCGGCTCCCCCAGATGATCGACACCGTGGCCTTCATCGACCTCACCATCGATCCGATCTCACCCGAGAGTGGAAACGGCCCGCCGCTCCCCGTCATCCAGATCTCCCCCACGGCGGCCGCCGCCCCCGAGTCCCACTACCCGCCCACCATCACCGCCCGGCTGTCTCCGGAAGCCGAGGTGTACGACGCCCTTGTGCTCGCCACGCGGGACTACATCACCAAAAACGGCTTCCACGACGCCGTCCTGGGCCTCTCCGGTGGTATCGACTCATCCTTGGTGGCCGTCATCGCCGCTGATGCGCTCGGACCCGAACACGTTCACGCCGTCTCGATGCCCAGTCGCTTTTCCTCCACCGGATCCCAGACCGATGCCGCCGCGCTGTGCGCCGCCGTTGGCATCGAACTGCGAACCATCGCCATCGAACCGGCCCACGCCGCATTCCTCGAACTGCTCGGACCCAGTTTTGCCGGGCGAGAACCGGACCTCACCGAGGAAAACCTCCAGCCGCGCATCCGGGGCACCCTGCTCATGGCCCTATCAAACAAGTTCCGCGGGTGGCTGGTCCTCACCACGGGGAACAAAAGCGAACTCGCCGTTGGCTACTCCACGCTCTATGGGGATACTGCCGGGGGCTTTGCCGTGATCAAGGACGTTCCCAAACTGCTCGTCTACGACCTGTGCCGTTTTCGTAACGAACGCGCCGGCCGAGAGCTCATCCCGGAGGCTGTCCTCACCAAGCCTCCTTCCGCCGAACTGCGGCCCGACCAACGGGATGACCAGTCGCTGCCCCCCTACGAGATACTCGACCCACTGCTGGAGGCCTACGTGGAACACGACCTCACCCGCACCCAACTTGTGGAACACGGCTTCGACCCCGCGCTGGTGGAACGCATTACCCGGCTCGTCGACCTCTCGGAATATAAGCGCCGCCAAAACCCGCCCGGCCCGCGGATCAGCGGCAAGGCGTTCGGAAAAGACCGTCGGATGCCCATCACAAATGCCTACCGCGGATGACGGAGATCACGACCGTCCTCTTCGACTTCGCCGGGGTGCTCACCTCGTCGCCGTGGGGAGCGATGACCGAGGCCGGCGGCGGCAATCTGTCACTCCTCATCGGCTCCTACGAGCAAGACACCGACCACCCCTGGCATCAGGTCGAACGGGGTGAACTTGCCATCACCGACTGGGCCGTGGCGGTAACCGAACTGGGCCGGGCGCAGGGCATTGAGGTGGACTTCGCCCCGCTCTCCGCCCTCCTCGGATCGATGACCTTGCACGAGCAGGTCATCGATCGGGTACGCACGCTCCGCGTCGAGGGGTACCGGCTGGGGCTCATCACCAACAACGTGAGCGAGGGCCGCGCCACCTGGCGGGCGATGCTCCCCCTCGATGAACTGTTCGAGATCGTGGTCGACAGTTCCGAGGTAGGGATGCGGAAGCCCAATCCCGCCATCTTCCACCACGCACTGGCTCTCTTAGGGGGCGTCGCACCGGAGGCGGCTGTGTTCCTCGACGACTCTTCCGGCAATGTGATCGGGGCCCAACGGGCCGGCTTGCAGGCCATCCTCGTGCAGGACCCGGACGCGGCGCTGAAAGAACTCGACTTACTCCTCGGTCGCTGATCCCTGACCGTGACGATGCCACGTCGCCACCATGTCGGCGTAGCGACCGCCGTTCGCCACCAGCGCCTCGTGGGAGCCCAACTCCACTACTTCCCCGTCGTGGATCACGGCGATGCGATCGGCTCGCATCGCCGTGGCGAGACGGTGGGCGATCAAAATAGCCGTGCGGCCCTCCAACAATGTGTCGAGTGCCTCCTCGATCCGGCCCTCAGAACGCAGATCCAGGTTAGAGGTGGCTTCGTCAAGCACCAAGATTCGCGGGCGGGCCAGGAAGACGCGAGCGAGAGCGAGCAGTTGCCGTTCCCCGGAAGATACCGACACCCCGCGTTCGTGCACCGGGGTATCAAGTCCGGCGGGGAGCCGCTCCAGAAGATCACCCAGACCGACCAGCCGACAGGCCTCGATCACTTCGTCCTCCGATGCGTCGGGCCGGGCGAAGGTGACGTTGTCGCGGATGGAACCGCCAAAGAGGAATGCCTCTTGGGGCACCGTGCCCACCTGAGAATGCACGGAGGCCAGGGTGACGCCACGAATGTCGATGCCATCGAGGAGCACCCGCCCGGCGGTGGGATCGTAGAGACGATTCACCAACTTGGCGATGGTTGACTTGCCGGCCCCCGTTTCGCCCACGAAGGCAAAGGTCTCGCCCACCGGGATGGTGAGGTCGATGCTGTGGAGCACATCTCGCCCGGGGGTGTAAGCGAAACTAACGCCCTCAAGGCGTACCTCGCCGCGGAGCAACGGCAACGGCTCGGCCTGGGGGTGCTGAGCCACACTGGGCTCCTCGGCCAGCAATCCCCGCAGCTTGCGCACCGACGCCTGACCCTGCTGGTAGGTGTTGTAGAGCTGCACCAGTTGTTGGATCGGGGCGAAAAAGGCCGCCAAGTAGAGGACGAAGGCCACCAGTTCGCCGATCTCGAGGGAACCGTTCAGAACCCACCGACCCCCCACCACCAAGATCACGACCTGACCGGCCATCCCCACCGTTTCGGTGACGCCGCCGTAGGTGCCCCCCACCATGGCGGTGGCATCGTTGGACCGGCGGTAGGCATCCACAATGGTGCGGTGCTCGGCCACGTTGCGCGACTGCCGATTGTGCGCCGTCACGATCCTCACGCCCGAGAGGCTCTCCTGCAGATGGGCCATCACGTCGGCGATGCGGTCGCGCACCACGTCGAAGGTCTGGTCTGAGGCCGCTCGATACCAGACCGTGGCGGCCAGCATCGCCGGCACCACCACCAGCAGCGTGATGGCGGCCAAGGGGGGGTTCAACGCGATGAGCACCCCGCTCACAAACACCACCGTGAGGCCCTGCACGAAGAGTTGCACCAAACCCTCTTGCAGTAACTGCGTGAGGTTGTCGAGATCGCTGGTCATCCTCGTCATGAGCCGCCCCGCCTTCTCCCGGGCGAAGAAGTCGATCGACAGCCGTTGGAACTGGCTAAACACCTTGAGGCGCAGGTCGTAGAGCAAGCGCTCTCCCACTCGACCGGTCCAGGCAATCCGGCTGCGGCTCGTCACCGCTCCCACCATCACACTCACCAGATAGAGCCCGGCCACCGCCGCGATCACCGCACGATTTCCCAGGCGAATACCGTCGTCGATGGCGATGGCCGTGAGCAGTGGCCCGGTCTGGAGGGCTACGGTTTCGATGACCACCAGAGCCATTGATCCCGCCAGGGCTCGGCGGTGCGGCCGCACGAGTCGACGCAGCGAAAACGGGAGGGTGTCGGAGGCAATCGGCTCGTAGACCACCACCTCGTGGTCGGAGGCGGGCTCGTGGGCCAGAAGCTTGTCCACCCGCTCCTGCATCTCCGAGGGAACGCCCGCAAAAGGCAGACTCGATCCGGCCGCGGCACTCCCCGCGAACGGTGCTCCCGCCCCGCCCATGGCACCACCACCCCACGCCATCAGCGCACCTCTCCCTGACCGTCGGGACCATCATCACCGCGGGCGATATGGGCGAGCACCTCGGCGTAACGAGGCTCGCGGGCCATCAGATCGGCGTGCGTGCCCGTGGCCACGATGCGACCGCCCTCGAGCAGCACCACGCGTTCGGCCAGGTTGATCGTGGACACACGGTGCGCAATGACGAGAGTGGTTCGTCCCTCCATGAGGATGCGCAGAGCGGCGTGGATCTCTTCCTCCACCTGCACATCGATGGCGCTGGTGGCGTCGTCGAGGATGAGAACAGCCGGATCAGCCAGGAGAGTGCGGGCGATCGCAATCCGCTGCCGTTGCCCCCCCGAAAGCGTGTAGCCCCGCTCCCCCACCTCGCTGTCGAACCCTTCGGGCAGGGCATCGATGAACTGCTCCGCCCCCGCCGCGCGGGCCGCCGCTCGAACATCGGCCAGAGGTGCATCGGGGCGGGCATAGGCAATGTTTTCTCGGACCGTGGCGGAGAACAGGAACGGCTCATCGAGGACCAGCCCCACCGCGGCCCGCAGACTCGCGACAGTGAGGTCCCGCACATCGTGACCGTCGATGCGCACTACCCCGTCGCTGACGTCATAGAAACGCGGGAGGAGGCGGGCCACGGTGGACTTACCGCTCCCCGTCCGCCCCACGATGGCCACGGTCTCACCCGGAGCCAGGCAGAGATCGAGATGCTCGAGAACGGGCCCACCATCGCCGTAGCGGAACATCACATCCTCGAACTGCACCGAGCCTGCCGGGGCCAGGAGATCAATGGCCCCGGGGCGGTCGGCTATCTCGGGTTCGGAATCCAGAATCTCGTAGATTCGCGCCGCCGAGGCCGCCGCTCGTTGGCTCAGCAAGAGCATGAAACCCAGCGTGCGGAAGGGCGCCTGCAGCAGCACCACGTAGGCGCTGAAGGCCACGATCGTGCCGACCGACACCGTGCCGTCGACGGCCAACATCCCGCCGTAGAGCAAGACGGCCGCCAGCCCAAGGCGGGGAAGCCCCTCCATCAGTGGCGCGTAGCGGGCCCGCACGTCGATCTGGAGAATCGAGGCCCATCGGAGCCGGCGAGCGGCCGTGCCCAGAGCATCCATCTGCTGCGCCTCCGCGGCAAAGGACTTCACCACCCGGGCACCCGTGACGTTTTCCTCCACGATCGTGGCCACATCGGCGGTGCGGGACTGCACGACCCAGCTGATGGGAAACAGCAACTCCCGCATCTTCACGCCCACCACATAGATAAACGGAATCGGCAGCACGGCCACCACCGTGAGCGGCACATTGATGGTGAGCATGATGGCGAGCGCCACCACGAAGCTGCCGAGGCTGAGCGACACGATCGGCATGAACGTGAGGAACATCTGCACCGAACGGATGTCGCTGTTGGCTCGCGAGATGAGCTGACCCGACTGCACCCGATCGTAAAATGGAAACGACAGCGTGGTGAGATGCTCGTAGATCGTGGTGCGTAAGTCGTATTCGAGGGCGAAGGCCAGTTTGTAGAGCGTGGAGCGGTAATAGAACGTGAGGCCGCCGCGCACGACGGCCAGCGCCGCGAGCGCCACGACGAAGGGCCACAGCGTGCTCGTGCGCTGGATCAGGGCCCGATCGATGGCCAGCATGAGCATCAGCGGCGCTATCACCTGGGCCAGCATCGCCACCGCGGCGGCCAGCAAGCCGGCCAGCAGCCGCCAGCGGCGCGCCATCACCAGCGGCAACATCCGTCGGACCCAACCAAGGTCGCGGTTGGCCGAGACGGCGGCGGCGGGCACTGGCGCCGCCGGACCGGAAGGCAGACAGGGCAGCAGGGGTGGCGGTGCTGAAGCCAGTGCCGCCAGGTCGCGCTCGATTGCGGTCACGTCACCACTCACCCCCTCCTTGACTTGGCGTCCCTCAGGCCTCCGGTCGTCCGGACGCACTCGGTCCACCATGGCTGTTCCGTAGGAAGGGATTGATAACTACCCATCCACGCCTGGCCGATCTGGCCCGGTTGGGCGCTGCCATCTGCCTCGGCAACACCTTCCTGATCGTTCAGGATGCCGCGAAATAGCCGGAGCCACTCCCTTTCTCAGAGTTCCCGTTCTTCGGGCGGCCGCTGTCCGGTGGGCGACCCACCTCGGTGGAGCCGGCCTCATTCTCGTCGCCGTCGGCCTTTCGGAAACCATCCCGGCGCTACTTGACCGGCGCGCCAAGACGCGGGAGGCTAACGCCGATAACGATCGTTCTTAGCCGGTCACCCCGTTACCGGCGCTGAGAGAAGGACTGGTGGCCGAGGTTGGCTGATCCGAAAAAGCCGCGATTGCCGTTCGCTCCCTGGGACCGCCGGGAGTTGCCCGGGATCTTTTCGGTGGAAGAATCGGCGCGCCGGGTCGGCCACTACAAATGGATCGAAATGCGTCTCTTCGAGGTGCTCGGCGGGTGGGTGGCCACCGTGCCGGAACTCGACGTGAAACTGCGCCTCGGTACCCACTGCTACCACCATGCGTGGCACTCAGAGTTGTGGCACAAGCGCCTTCCCGAACTGCGAGAAATGAACCCGGAGCGCCTCACCGCCCCCCCGAATGACGAACTGGTGGCCTTTGTCGACGCCATGACCGAGCCGGAGGGTCCCGATCTCACGATCGAGAAGTTGGTCGGTGCCTACCGGGTGCTCATTCCCGCCAAAATCGCCGCCTACACCTACCACCGGAACAACACCTCGACCATTACCGATGCGCCCACCATCCGCTCGTTGGACTTCGCCCTCGCCGACGAGTTCAACGACTGGCGAGACGGCGAGATGATGCTGCAATCCCTGATCCAAAGCGAGGCCGAACTCGACCGCGCTATTGCCCATCAAGCCGCGCTTCAGAAACTGATGCTGGCCGCTGGCGGTATCGCCGGACCGGGCACCATCGGCGATTCCTATGAGCCCACCCAGGAGGCCTACGCATGAGAAAGTCCTTTCCCGTCGAAGATCTAGCCCGTGACGAGCGGTTTGTGCACGTCGCACTCGCTGATCGCATCAACGATCCTCGCAACGCCCAGGCCGCCGATTCCGGTAGTAGTGGCCGTCGCGGGGCGGGTCGGCTCACCCCGGAGCGCCCGGACGCTCCCGATGCTGCCCGTGCCCTGATGCACGGCATCTTCGTGGGCGAAATCCAGGCCCTTGAGGGAGCCGGACGCACCTGCTGGGACTTCGAGGTTGGCAGTGGCAACGGAGAAGGCATTCCCGAGGTTCCCTTCGAGTTGAAGCTCGACATGGCCCGTCAGTGCTGGGACGAAGCCCGCCATTGTGAGATTTCCATCAAACTCAGCGGCCACATGGGCACCGATCTTGGCGAGTTCTCTGAGAACACTTTCCTCTATGAGGCCGCCTGCAACCCCGATCCGGTGCTGCGCCTCACCGGCGTCAACCGGGCCTTGGAGGGCCTGGCCATCGACGTCTTCAACACGATGCGAGAATTCGGCGAGATCGCCGGTGATCCAGTGCTCGAGTTCTGCGAAGACTGGATGCTGGCCGACGAGGTAACCCACGTGAAGATGGGTTCCGACTGGCTGCGCAAGCTCACCGCCGACGACAAGCCCCGCCAAGAACGCGCCCTCGAGTTCCAGCGGGTCGTAGACAAGCTCTTCTCCCTGGGGGGCTTCCGGGGCGAAGAAGACGACAGCCCGGTGCGTCTGGCCCGTCGCTTCCGCGAGTTGGCTGGGTTCAAGGATGACGAAATGGACACCCTCGCCCAGATCGCCAAGGAGGCCCGCGAGGAGATGGAAGCCATCGCCGAGGCCAACCGCCCCGCGATTGCCCACTAGGACGACGATGCCGGTCGAGATCCGGCCCGAGACGTTCTCGTTGGTGCACTTCGACGCCAACGAGATCAGGGCCATCGTAGAGAAACTCGTCGTGCTGATCGGCCTCCCCGCCGCCGCCTCGGTCACCATCGAAGTAGATGAATCCACCCCCTTGGCCCACGCCGTGGTGACCTCCACCGATCCCATCGTGATCGCCGTGGAATCCGGCGCCTTCGAAGACCCCAAGGTTGTCCGGCACCTCAACGCCATCGCCGCCACCGACGTGTTGGGCAAACTCCTGCTGTCGGTGAAGGACCGGCTCGATCCGGCCTTCGGGGAGGCCCCGGCCGATGCTGACCTCACTCTCCCGGAAGTGGCCGCCTGGGAGACCTACTGCGTAGGGCGGCTCGGTCGGCTGGGCCACCGGGTCCAACGGCAACGGCGGCTCTACCAGTTCCGTAACCGCCACGGTTTCACCGACGCCGCCGATGCCGCCTTTGATGCGTTGTGGACCGCCGACGGCCTCACCTGGGCCGACATCAGCGCCATCTCCAACCAAGCCACCGCCTAACCCAACCAGGGTGGGGGGAAGGAGGCGTCGCCGGGCGACGGTGGATGCCCCGCAGGTCCTAGCCCAGATCGTGGGCGCTGATCGGCTCCAACAGGTCGATCTGCGGAGGGTTCACCAGCAGACCCGCACACGCCCTGGCCATCTCCACCATTTCGGGTGAGTCGAAGTGGGCGCGCTGAGAATCCGGGCTGTCCCATTTCTGCACGATCACGAAACGGTCCGGCACCGTCGACGACAGCGCCAAATCGATGTTGCGACAGCCCTGGTGGCCCCGACTGAGGACCACGTAGCGGGCCAGCACCGATTGGAGGGAATCCGGGTCACGGGCGTCAAAACCCATCGTTACCATCGTAAGTTGCACTTCGTCGGCACTGGAACCCACCATATTTTCTCCCTGATTTTCTACTAATAACCCTCTGACCAGGACATATAAACTGGGGGTTGGCGGGCTTGACCAAGTCGGTATCGTAGATTCATACCGCGGGGTCATTCACCATCCGTTTACCCCCTGTCCGTTTACCCCTGTCCGATGAGTCTCAAGAGCAAGAAGGTTGTTTGTGCCTAAGGAGCGCGTTGAACGTGACGAGGAAGACCTCGTTCGCCTCTATCTCACCGATATTGGTCAATACCCCCTGCTCACAAAAGACGACGAAGTTCGGCTGGCCCAGGCGATCGAAGCCGGCAACGAGGCTCGGCCCGAGCTAGAAGCGGGCGGCAAAAGCCTCACCCCGGCGCGTAAGCGCGAACTGCGCCGGACCGCTCGCCAGGGTGAGAACGCTGAGCGCACCTTCGTTCAATCGAACCTGCGGCTGGTGGTATCCATCGCCAAGAAGTACCAGGCATCGGGCCTGCCGCTCCTTGACCTCATCCAGGAAGGAAACCTGGGCCTGATGCACGCGGTCGAGAAGTTCGACTGGCGCAAGGGGTTCAAGTTCTCCACCTACGCCACGTGGTGGATCCGCCAGGCCATCACTCGCGGCATCGCCAATACCGGCCGCACCATCCGCCTGCCAGTGCACGCCGGCGACACCCTCGCCCGCCTGCAGAAGGCTCGGGCCCGCCTCGAGCTGAAGATGGGCCGTCCCGCCACCCTCGCCGAACTCTCGGCGGAGGTGGAAATGCCCGAGGACAAAGTGACCGAGGCGTTGCGCTTCGCCGCCGAGCCCCTCTCGCTTTCTGAGCCCCTCCGGGAAGACGGCGACGCCGAACTCGGCGACGTAGTGGAGGATCGCTCCGCCGAGTCGCCCTTCGAGGTGGCCGCCACTTCGCTACTGCCCGACGAGATCAACCGGCTACTCGCTCCTCTCGACGATCGTGAGCGCGAAATCCTGAAGTTGCGCTTCGGCCTCGACCGCGGCGAGCCGCGCACCCTCGAAGAGGTGGGCGAGCACTTCAACCTCACCCGGGAGCGGATCCGCCAGATCGAAGCCCGCGCCATGTCCAAGTTGCGCCATCCCAGCAGCGATACGGGCGCTCGCGACCTTCTCGCCGTCTGACACCCGGCCCCACCACCCACTAGCATGGGGTGATGAAGAAACTCCTCCTGCTCATCGTCCTCGCTGCGCTGGGATCAATCGTCGCCAAGAAGGTACGGGAGCTGTAGCGCCGGTACGTCGCCAGAGCCACCACGCTCCCACCATCAACGCCCCCGCGGCCGCGCCACCACCCACTGCGGCAGCCCGCTTGGGGGTGGGCATCGGCACCCGTTCTCGCAGCGGCACCTCCAATCGGAATTGCTCGACCATCCACCCGCGCTCCTTTGCCGCTCGGGCCAGGTCCTTGTCGGGATTCACCGCCACCGGATGACCTACCGCAGCCAGCATGGGGATGTCGGTCGCCGAGTCGGAGTAGGCCCAGCAGTGCTCGAGGTCGAAGCCATCGCGCTCGGCCACTTCGCTGATCGCCACCACTTTTTCCGCACCGTAGATGTAGCGCTCGGTCCGCCCTGAGTAACGACCCTTGTCGTCCAATTCGGCTCGGGTGGCGATCGCTTCGTCCACGCCCAGCATCCGTGCGATCGGCGCCACCACCTCCTCGGGAGAGGCCGACACGATGAAAACCTTGTGGCCCCAGAGTTGGTGCGCACGGATCCGGTCAAGAGCCTCTTCATACACAATCGGCTCGATCACATCACCCAACGTGTCTCGAACGATGGCCGAGATCTCTGCCTGGTCCCAGCCCTTGGTGAGTTGCAGCACCGACTCCCGGAGTTTCTCCAACTTCTCCGGCGAAGCGCCGATCTGGGCGTACACGATCTGACCCCACGCCGCCTTGAGCATGAGTCGACGCGAAACCATCCCGGCGCGCTGCAGCGGACGGCTGAAAGCCACCATCGAGGCCTTGGCGATCACTGTCTTGTCGAGATCGAAGAAGGCGGCGATACGGGGGGCATCGGCGAGAGTGTCCACGACGCGAGGGTAATGACCGAGCAGCCCTTTCCGATTCACCCCCTTGTGAGCGCCCGCCGCCGGGCCTAGGTTCGGCCCACGGCGTTGGGCACACCCCCCGTGATCGGCGCCGGTCTTCCCCCGATGTTGCTGCCTGCGGCCGTGGCTGGTGCCGCGCCCCATCGGAGGAATCCATGCTCATTGCCTG
>VFJN01000085.1 GCA_009886035.1 Actinomycetota bacterium | reverse complement strand
GGTGGTGCGCTTGTCCACGAAGGCATCGCGGTGTTCATCGGCCACGCCCGACAGGTTCAGCTCGAAGGTAAAGCCCTGTTCGAAACGGTAGGAGCGCTTCACGTCCCAGGGGTCGATCCCGTTGAGGCTTTCTTTGGCGGCACGGATGACGGTGGGGGATTTGGCGGCGATCTGGCCGGCCACTTCCAGGGCGGCGGCTCGCAGGTCAGCGAGGGGCACCACCGAGTGCACGGAACCGAAGTGGTGGAGTTCGTGCGCAGTGGCAGTAGCCGATGTGTAGACCATGGCGCGCATCTTGTGCTGAGGCACCAGGCGGCTGAGGTGGGTGGCGGCGCCGAGGGCTCCGCGGTCGACCTCGGGGAGGCCGAAGGTGGCGTCCTCGGCGGCCACGATCACATCGGCGTTGCCCACCAGCCCGACCCCGCCGCCCAGACAGAAGCCGTTGACCGCCGCCACCACGGGAACGGGACAGTCGTACACGGCGGCGAAGGCGGCGAAGCAACCCTTGTTGGCCCCGATGAGGGCCTCGAACCCTTCGGAAGCCTGCATTTCTTTGATGTCTACTCCGGCGTTGAAGCCGCGTCCCTCGGCTCGCAGCACGACCACCCGCACCTGCGGATGGCGGCCAGCTTCGGTGAGCAGG
Source organism: Actinomycetota bacterium (assembly GCA_009886035.1). Classification (GTDB taxonomy): domain Bacteria; phylum Actinomycetota; class Acidimicrobiia; order Acidimicrobiales; family VFJN01; genus VFJN01. The sequence continues at coordinate 1,706 of VFJN01000085.1, read as the reverse complement.
TCGGCCAGGCCGAACCATCCCGCCACCGTCAGTGCGTTCACGGGTGGGTTGTCCATAACGATCTCGGCGATGCCGTTGTCGTGGATGGTGCTGGTGGTGGGCATGGTGTCGCCTCGGGTTTCGGTCTGACGGGGCGTCAGAAACCTAGTGGTCCGTCCCCGTCTGGTACACCTTCGTTCGATGACTCTTACGATCGACCTGCGCGGCCAGGTGGCTTTGGTGACCGGCGGTACGAAAGGCATCGGCGCGGCCATTGCTGATCGTCTGGCCGAGGGAGGTGCCACCGTGGTGGTCTGCGGGCGCCACGAGCCGCCCCCCTCCGCCCATATCTTTGTTCCCTGCGATGTGCGGGACCCTGATGAAGTAGACGCGCTCGTGGCCCACATCGTGGCCACCCAGGGCCACCTGGATCTTGCCGTAAACAATGCGGGGGGGTCGCCCAACGCCGAGGCCGCCGAGGCGTCCCCGCGGTTCAGTGAAGCGATTATTCGCCTGAATCTCCTCGCCCCCCTTCACGTCGCCCAGGCCGCCAATCGGGTCATGCAGCAGCAGGAGGGCGGCGGTGTGATCGTGAATGTGGCCAGCGTCAGCGCGTTGCGACCGTCACCGGGTACGGCCGCTTACGGCGCCGCCAAGGCCGGTCTGATCAACCTCACGCAGTCGTTGGCGGTGGAGTGGGCTCCGAAGGTGCGGGTGAACGCGGTGTCAGCCGGTCTGGTGGCCACCGCCGACAGCCTCGAGCATTACGGCGGGGCCGATGGTTTGGCTCAGGTGGCCGCCACTGTTCCCCTGGGTAGGTTCGGTACGCCCACCGAGGTAGCTAGTGCGGTGGCCTTCCTGGCTAGTCCGCTCGCGGGCTACGCCACCGGGGCCAATCTGGTCCTGCACGGGGGCGGCGAGTGGCCGGCCTTCCTGCGCGCAGCGAACGGCTGAGTCGTCAGCCCACCTGGATGGACCCGAAGGTCCGGTTGGCGGCGCCCGGCCAGAGGTAACTCGATGCTGTGCTCGAGAGGAAGAGCAAGTCGGCGCTGCCACGATTGGTCGTATCCATCGGCCCGGACGCCACGACGTAGGTTCCGTAAACCGAGATCAGTCGAGCATCGATCCCGGTGGGGGTGGAGTACCAGACTTCATCGCGCGCCGCCCCGGCGGCGGGGATGGCTACGTCGCCGCGACCGTCGCCATCGAAATCCCCCACGGTGGGCGTGCCGGTGAGCGGGCTGGTGTTGAGGGTGCGCGAGGTCACCAACGCGGTGCTGGTGAACTCCCATCGGTAGGCGACGGTGGAACCGCGGGCGTACCAGATGATGTCGTCTCGGCCCTCGCCGGTGGCGTCGGTCACCACCGGGGTGTACCACCCCATGACGGAAAGGTCGGTGACGGCCCACGCCCGGCCCGTGCTGCGCCAGAGGGCATCGGTGGAGTCGGCGCCGGGACCGTAGAAAACGATATCGTCGTCGCCATCGCCGTCGTAGTCGCCTACCAGCGGCACTGCGGTGCTGCTGTCCTGTCGCACCGCAGCGCTCACGTGGTTTCGGTCGGACTGGGAGTACCAGACGGAATCGGGGGCGAGGCCGGTGCCGTAGAAAAAGATGTCGTCGGTGCCGTTCTTGTCGTAGTCGCCTACGACGGGGAGGTAGGAACCGAAGATGGTCAAGGCCTGCGAGGTGATCGTGCCGTTGGATTCGCTCCACCAGAGGTAATCG
>VFJN01000037.1 GCA_009886035.1 Actinomycetota bacterium | reverse complement strand
CCCCGCCGCCTCCCCCGCCGCCTCCCCCTCGCCCTCAAACCCCCGGCCCGGGCCGGGGCCGAGGCCTCTCCACGGCCGGTCTTCCCAAATGGGGGATCTGGGTCCTGCTGGCCATCACGATGATGATCGTCGTGCTGCCTAGTTTCCTCCCCGCCAGCGACTCCAACCAGGTGGCCTACTCAGAGTTCATGGCCGCCGCACGCGGCGGCGAGGTAACGAGCGTCGATATCGACAACACGAACGGCAACATCGCTGGCCAACGTTCGGACAACACCGAGTTCAGCACTACCGGTCCTCTCGATGGCGGCATCCCTGATGCCGACCTCGCCACCTTGCGGGAGCAAAGCGTGGAAGTGACGTACAAAACGCCTACCCCCGGGTTGCTGGTGAGCATCCTCCCCTTCCTCCTCCCGGTGGCGATCTTCGTAGGCTTCTTCTGGTTCATGCAGCGCCGGGCCCAGAGCCAGATGGGCGGCGTCATGTCGATCGGGCGTTCGAAGGCCAAGACCTATTCCGAAGAACGTCCGGGCACCACCTTCGCCGACGTGGCCGGCTACGCGGGAGTGAAAGAGGAAGTCACCGAAGTGATCGACTTCCTCAAGAACCCCACCCGCTTCGCCGAGATCGGGGCCCGCATTCCCAAGGGCATCCTCCTCGTAGGCCCGCCGGGCACCGGCAAGACCCTCATCGCCCGGGCCGTGGCCGGCGAGGCGGGCGTACCGTTCCTGTCGGTCACCGGATCGGACTTCATGGAGATGTTCGTAGGCGTGGGGGCCAGCCGCGTGCGAGACCTGTTCCAGAGCGCCCGCAAGATGGGTAAGGCGATCATCTTTGTGGACGAGATCGACTCCATCGGCCGCAAGCGTGGTGCTGGCCTCGGCGGGGGTCACGACGAGCGCGAGCAAACGCTCAACCAAATGCTGTCCGAGATGGACGGCTTCGAGGCCACCGAGGGCATCGTGATCATCGCCGCCACCAACCGGCCCGACATCCTCGATCCCGCCCTGCTGCGCCCGGGACGCTTCGACCGCCAGGTTGTGGTGCCCCTTCCCGAGGTCAGCGAGCGCGTTCACATTCTCGAGGTGCACTCCAAGTCCAAGCGCATGGCCGACGACGTCGACCTCAACGTGGTCGCTCGTGGTACCCCGGGAATGTCCGGCGCAGACCTCTCCAACCTGGTGAACGAAGCGGCCCTCTTTGCCGTACGCGACGGCAAGGACCAGATTTCCCAGCACCACTTCGAACTAGCCCGAGACCGGGTGTTGATGGGTGCCCGTCGCGAGTCGATGGCCCTGGCTCATCGCGAAAAAGAAGCCATCGCCTACCACGAAGGTGGCCACGCGGTGGCCGCCGCCGTCCTCGACCATGCCGATCCTGTCCACAAGGTGACGATCCTTCCCATGGGTATGGCCCTGGGGGTCACCCAGCAACTCCCGATGGATGATCGCCACATCTACCGGCAGGACTACATCGAGGACAGCCTGGTGGTGCGTATGGGAGGTCGTATCGCCGAAGACATCGTGTTCGGCGTGATCTCCACCGGTGCGAACAACGACCTCGTCGGGTCCACCGAACTCGCCCGCCGCATGGTGCGCGAGTGGGGTATGTCCGAACGAGTCGGCCCCATGGCCTGGGGTTCGCAGGGCGCCGTCTTCCTGGGCGACGATCTCATGCAGTCCCGGGACTACTCCGATGAAACCGCTCGGGTGATCGACGAGGAGGTGGAACGAATCCTGCGCCAGCAAGAACAACGGTGCCGCGAGACGCTCACCGAGCACCGCAACGCCCTCGACCTGGTGGCCCGGGCGCTGCTCGAGCACGAGACGATCAACGGTCCGGAGGTCTACCGCCTCGTGGAGCTCGGTCGTCAGGGTCGCACGGCGATCGAGGAGTTTGGTGAATGGAAGGCCAGCGACGGCCGCGGCGACTGCTCCGGCGCCTTTGCCGCCACCCACGTCGCCACTGAAGAAACGCTCGAGTAACTACTCGTCCAACTCCGGCGGGACGCAGCCACCGGGGGTAGAGCCCGGAGCACGGGCCTCGGCGACGGCGGCCCACAAGTCCGTGGCGGTGACCGGACCCAGGAAACTCTGTTGCACCACCCCATCCCCATCCACGATCAAGGTGGTGGGCACCGCATCGATCTCGTAGCGGTCATGCAGGCGCCGCTCCGCCATGTACTCCAGTTCCTCTACCGCCACCGCGTTGCTCTCCAGTACGACGGCGCGCTCCCAGACTTCTGCGCAGGCCGCGCAGGTGCCAGAGGTGAACACGGCCACCAGCCACGGGGCATCGGGGCGGGCGAAATCGGCCCGGTCCACCTGCTCCGGCACGCCATACCCTGTCCGCACGGGAACGTCAGCCCGCTGACGCCGTTGCACCACCGCGGCCACGCCGAGCGCCACGCCGGCGAGCAGGAGGGCAAAGAGGATCCGTTCCATCCCCCGAGCATGCCGCCCCCCCGGGCTGGCGGCCACCCCAATCGACGCCGCCGCGCCGACTCACTCGCCGGTGAAGGGTTCCGGCACCACCACGTCGACCGCCAAGGGGACGCCCATCGACTGCGAAAGGCCACGACCGTTGGTGCGGTACAGCCCGCGCTCGGCCACCACCGGACCATCGGCCTGGACCACCACCGCCAAGCGCTCCAGGTCGGTGTGCTCGCTGAGCCGGACCGCGACGCGGCCCCCCGGCGGAATTTCGAGACCCTGCAACCCCGGCGGGGCGAACAACCGACCACCGGCAAAGGGGGTCACGCTGAAGGTGACGATCTCTTCGCTTGACGCGTTGAACACGGTAATGAACTCCTCCCACTCCCCCGCCACGATGCCGCCGCCCGCGAAATACCAGGTGGGCGCGGCCAACGGCGAGCCCAGCGTGGCGCCCACTCCGCGAGGGGAACCGCCCGAGGACACGATCACCCGTTCGGCGGCAATGAGTACGCCGTTGAGAGACCGAACCACGGCTGAGTGGGCCGCCCCGAGGGGAACCCGCGGCGGATCATCCGGACCCGCTAGTGGGTCGGGCAAGGACACGATCGCAAAACGGCCCGGCAAGACCGTGAGTTCGTAGGGCTCGGGCGGAGCGCTGCCCTGGGGATCGTCGAGGCGGAACTCCACCTCCACCTCGGCAACGTCCTCACTCGGGTTGAACACGACGATCTGTTCGCGGATCCCATCGGCGATGTTGCCGTCGGGGAACATCCAGGTATCCGCAGGCACCGGAGCCCCCAGGCCCAGGGTGATCCCTTCGAGATCGTCGTCATCGTCGCCGCCGAAGAACTGGATCCGATCCACCACCAGCGAACCGCTACGCACTGTGACCTGGGCCGAGACCTGGTCCTTGCGCTGCGCTCCCCCCGGATCGTCGACGTAGGCGCCCACCACGCTGCGACCCGGCACGATGAAGTTGCGGAACCGCAGCGTGTCGCGGGCTCCTTCATTGGTGGCAAAGGCCACATCGATCGACGCATCACCGGGGAAGGGGTTCATAAACACGAGGAGTTCGCGAGCGCCGCGAGCGGTTACCCCCCACGGGAACGACCATGAGGTGGCCGCGGTCGTACTACAGGCGGCGATGGCCCGATCCCCGGTAGCGCTGGTGACCTCATGTTCAACCACTACCTGCCCACCGTCTACCTCCACCACCGCCCCTGCGAGTGGCGCCTTCACGAGGTTGGACAGCGGAAGTTCCACCCGGCTGTAGGGAGGAAGCTTCACCACGGCGGGCACGATGGGAGCCGGGACAGTGGTGGTAACCGGCACGGTGGTGGTGGTGGTGGTGGTGGTGGTGGGTGCACTACCGGGAGTCACGTTGCCCGGGATCACCGCCGGCGGCGCGAAATCACCGGCCACCGCAGTGACCGTGGCGGTGCGATCCTCGTCGGTCGGATTGGCCATGAGAACTACGTGGTTGGCCACCCCGCCTTCGGTGGCACTCCCGCCGGCGCAATACCAGGTGGAACTGAGGCTTCCGGGCGGGGCCGACGCGGGCATCGCGATACCTGCCACCACCGGAGTGACCCCGGTGGCGGCATCGGGAGCGGGCTGATCCCCACCCTGCAGCACCAGCCCGCCCGCCATGGCTCCGCCGAGAATGACCAACACGGCCACCCGCCCGCCCTTCATGACGACACCGATCCGTCATCGGCCATCGGGGCCGCCGAGGCCCGCATCTTGGCCCGAGACTCGAGGCGACGCCGCAGCAACGAGCGCAACACCCACAACCACGCCACCACCTCCAGGGCCAGGGCCCCGTAGCGCAGCGGCGAGGTGACATAGCCCAGCGCGGCGGTACCGCCGGTAGGGGCGGCGAACGAAGTGGCCCAGCCAAAAGGTTTGGTGCGCGTCGTCGGGCGACCATCAACCGTGAAGACCCAGCGGGGCGAGTAGGCCGTAGATTGGAACACTGATGCACCGCCGGGCACTGGGCCGGAGCGTTGCAAATAGCCATCGCGAGTGGGAAGGGTTGGCACCAAGCCCGACAGGTCCAGACCCAGGGCGGCATCGATCCCTCCCGTCACCGGAAGTTCGGTGCCGGGGGGCAGCAGCGCCAACGGGGGCACGAAGGCCTCATTGCGATACACCCTGAGCCCCGCGGGAACATCAATGCGGACGAGGTCGAGTTGGGCCGCTAACGCAGACGACAACTCGGCGGGCACCGGAACTGTTTCGGCGCCAAAGGCAAAGGGGACAAGCGCTTCGGGCACCACCAGATACTGCACCCCCATCGGACCCAACAATCGGCCCAGGCGCGCCGTCTGCCCCTCGCGAGCCAAATCGAGAGCATCGGCGATCAACCCCGTGGGACCGTCGTCGGAACCAACCCACAGATCTTCCAGCCCGGGGATGCCGCCACTGGTGGTGCCGTAGGCCAGCCCATCGTCGAGGCGCCAACTGCCCAACGGCAACACGGCGGGATCACCCACCCACAGCACCCGGAACGGGGCCTGGTCGTTCTCGTCGTCGATGAACCGCAGCACTTTCTGATGGTCGCCGGAGGGCATCGCCCAGCGGCCGTTGAACGATGCGCCGAGCACGGGCATAACCCCCGCGACCACCGCCAGCGCCGCCACCCCAGAAGCCACCTGGCGCCAACCGAAGCGATAACCAGGCAGATCCACCTCGAAGGCAACCACACCCATGGCCACCGCCAAGGCCAGGCCGATGGCGGCCGGCGCCAGCAGGACTTCCACCGGCGGTAACGCGATCGGCGCGCTCCCTCGCTGCGCCGCCCACGCAACCGCAAACGACGCCAGCGCCAACGTCCACCCCCGTACCGCCCAGGCATAACGGGGCCCCCGAGCAATGAGCAACGGCAACAGGGCCGCCACCAAGAAACACCAACCGATCGGCGCGCTCCCCCACGGGCCCACCTGGAAGCGCAAAAGAGCCGCCAGATCTGAGGGCCCCGCCGCCCGCTCCGGACCCACCCACGCCGACAGGGACCCGCCGGGACGCACGAAACCGAGGCTCCAGGGAAGGTGGAGAGCGATCGCCAGGCCAGCACCGCCGATCGCCGCCACCACGAGGCGGCGGATTCGCTGCGGACCCCTGGCCAGCAGGCTGCCGATCACCAATGCCAGCGCCATCGCCACCACGACCACCGGGGCCACCGGCAGCAGTGCCGCCAGCAGGGCGGTGACCAGGCCGATGCCCAAGATGTGTCCGCCGAGGGACTGCGGACGCATCCCGGGACCGGCGGCGCCGCCGGCGGCACCGAAGGGCGAGAGTTCGCTGGCCCGGGCCAACATCCCCAGCAGCGTAGGGGCCGCCGCGTAAAGGCCGAGCGCCCCCCAACGGCCCGTCGCCAACGCGTTGTACGGCAAGGGAATCGTGACATAGACCACGAGGCAGGCGATCTGGGCGTAGCGGGATCCGGTGGGACCGGGGAGCCGATAGGCGCCCAGCGCCCCCAGGGGGATGAGGCCAACAATCACGATGGTTCGAAGCAACCCCATCGCCCCCATCACGGCGAATCCAGCCCCCCCGAGCAACCCCAGGGCAGTGGGGGCCGGCGAGTCGGAGCCCAAACCGGCGGAGCGCCAACCACTCGCCCAGGCTCGCAGCAGATCAACCGGCGACGACGAGAACCGCACCATCTCCCCAATGGCGGGGACCCCACGGGTGATGAGGTGCCGGCTGCCCATCAGTAACACCAGCGCCACCGCCGCCCCCACCCAGACCGATGCCCGCAATGACCCGGACCGCAAAGCCCCCGCCGCCTCACGACCGCCGCGGGCCAGACCGGTAAAGCGGTCATCGCCCGCTCCGATCTGCCCCCGCAAGAACTGGCTCACCCGAGCGCTTCCCCGCACCATCGAGCGACCAACCTCGCGGTCGCTCACATGACGGAACCCCTTCACCTGTCGGCGGGCGGTGTGCAACGACCGCGGGCGGCGCAGGTTCCATATCCATGCGAACACCACATCCCCGGCGCGCTGGCGTCGACCGGCCAAGAGCGCGTAGGTGATCTCCAGGAAACCGATCAGGATGATCTGTGGAAGGGTCCGCAGCAGCGCCAGCGGACCGTAGCAAGTCAGCAGGAGGTGGAGCCGGTGACGGGCCTGCAATCGACGCCGCTCATCCACCCCCCGGCTGGAGGCGAGAAAGTCGCGGTGGCGCGCCACGGCGGCGGGGGCGATCACCACCCGAGCCCCCGCGATCTGCGCTCGCCAGCACAGGCTCACGTCATCGAGGAAGTCTTCGATGTCCTCGTCGAACCCACCGATCTCGTCGAAAAGGTCGGCTCGCACCAACGTGCAGGCCCCCGGCACAGTGAACACGTCGCGTACGGCGTCGTGTTGGGATTGATCCAATTCACCCCGCTCGACGAACGGCACCCCGAAGCCGGCATGATCCATTCCCTGACCGACCTGAAGCAGGCGCTGCGGGTCGTCCCAGTCCACCAATTTTGGGCCCACCACCGCGGCATTCGAGCGAAAAGCTTCCTCCACTAGGAGGCGTATCGCACTCGCTTCCAGTGCGACGTCGTCGTGGCAGCAGAAATAGAACGAGGCTCCCTCCACCAGCCCGAGCCCCTCGTTGACCGAGGCACCGAACCCGGGGTCGTGGTCGAGTCGGTGCACGACAGCATCGGGGGCTGCCTGAGCCACCCGCTCCGTCACCGCCACGGAGCTGTTGGCGTCCACCACCAGCAGCGACAGGTTCGGGTAGTCCTGGGCCACGAGAGCCGCCATGACCTCGTCGAACCAGGCCCCCGGGTTGCGCGCCACCACCACCGCAACCACCGCAGGAACGGGAGGGGGCGTGGTGGGGGTCGCGTCGGCGAGTTCATCATCGCTGGGGGGCGGGGTCTCCACGGTTGTTCAACAATAGTCCGGTCGGATGTCCGTCCGACCCATCCCCGGGGGCCCGGTGCGAGGTTGTCGCCCCTCATCAGCGGCCAGTACCCTGGCCAGATGCCGCGCCCCCAGATCGACGAAGTGGCGACCATCGTCCAGGACGTTGCGTACGTGTCGGTGGGCCTCGGAGTCCTCGCCTTTCAGCGCCTCCAGGTGCGAAGGCACGAAATCACCAAGAATCTTGAGGGCCACTCACAGGAGGCCCGGGGAACGCTTGATCTCGTCGGGTCCCTCGTCAGCGAGCGGCTGAAACTGGTAGAGGAACGACTCAGCGCAGCTCTCGACATCACGCGTCGCTGAGCTACTCCCCTACGATTATCGGGTGATCACCCGGGTGCGCGTTGTGGTGCTGTGCTGGAACAACCGGGATGTCTTGCCGCGTTGTGTCGAACACCTCCTCGCCACCGAATGGCCGACCGGAAAACTCGAGATCGTGGTGGTCGACAACGGCTCCCGGGATGGATCCGTAGACCGCTGGAGTGAGCGCTACCCCAGCGTGCGCCTGATCCCCACCGGCCGCAACCTTGGCTTCGCCGCCGGCATGAACGCCGGTCTGCGCGATCTCGGCGAGGTGGAAGCCATCGCGCTGGTGAACTCCGATGCCTTCGTGGACCCGGAGTGGCTCTCCCCGCTGGCCGATGCCCTCGACGCCGATTCCGCCATCGGGGCCGCCTCCCCCAAGATTCTGTTCACCAGCCTCGACCGTGACGGCCACGCCCGCATCAACAACGTTGGCAACGAAATCGGCTCCACCTGGGAACCCCGCGACCGCGGCTACGGCGAGACCGACCGTGGCCAATACGACCAAGCCGAAGACATCTGGGGGTGGTGTGGTGCCGCCGTGCTGCTCCGCCGCCGCTATCTCGACGAGATCGGCCCCTTCGACGAAAGGCTCTTCATGTACTGCGAGGATGTGGACCTTTCCTGGCGGGGCCGACACGCCGGTTGGCGGTACCGCTATGTTCCGACCTCCGTGGTACACCACCAACATCGGGGAAGCTCCGGCGGCGAACGCACTCCCCTCCTCGACCACCTCAACCGCCGCAATCGGCTCGTGGTGGTGAGCCGACACGGCGGCGCCCGGGGTCGCGCCGTGGCCTGGAGCCGAGCCTTGGGCGGAATCGGCGCGGGCATCGGTAAGGACATCCTGCGTCCGCTCGTCCGTCGGCATCAGCCCGAGGTGGACGGGGTCCGCCGTCGAGTCCGAGCCATGATCGACGCCGCTCGAATCCTGGGTGGCGGCCACCCACCCTTGCCGTAAGGTCCAGGCATGCGAGCACTGGTTACCGGAGGTCTGGGGTTCGTTGGTCGCCACCTGGTGGCGCACCTGCGGGCCATGGGCGACGACGTCACCATTGTCGACCACCACGGTTCTCATGCGGTGGACATCACCGACGGACCCGCAGTGAGCGCGGCCGTGACCAAGGCCCGCCCCGAGGTGGTGTACCACCTCGCCGGATGGGCCGATGTGGGGGCCTCCTGGCGGGACCCGGTGGCCGTGTTCAGGGTAAATGCCGAGGGCACCCTGCATGTGCTGCGGGCCTGCAGCCAAGCCGGCGTGGAGCGGGTCCTCGCCGTGGCCAGTGCCGATGTGTACGGCGTGGTGGCCGAGGACGAACTGCCCCTCACCGAGACATCCCCCCTACGTCCCACCAGTCCCTACGCCGCCTCGAAACTGGCGGCCGAGGCCCTCGCCCGACAGGCCTTCCTCGGCAACGGACTCGGAGTGATCGGAGTGCGGCCGTTCAACCACCTCGGCCCCGGACAGTCGGAGCAGTTCGTCGCCCCGGCCATCGCCGCCCGTCTCGCCCGAGCCGAGCGAGACGGCACCCGCACCATCCCCATCGGCAACCTTTCCGCCCGCCGCGATGTGACCGACGTACGCGACGTGGTGCGGGCGTACCGCCTACTCATGGAACGGGGCGAACCGGGTGAGGTCTACAACGTCTGCACCGGGGTGGACCTCGCCATCCAACGCCTGGCCGACCTCCTCGTGGCCCTGGCTCGATGCCCGATCGAACTGGTCACCGACCCATCGCTTCTGCGACCGATAGACCTCCCCGTTCTGCGCGGTGACGTATCGAAGTTGCGGGCCGCCACCGGCTGGGAACCCGCCATCGCCATCGAGCAAACCGTGGCCGACCTGCTCGATGACATGCGCGCCCGGGTAGGCGCCGAAACCGTGCCGATGATGGAGGAAACGTGAAGAACCGAGCGCTCATTACGGGAATCACCGGCCAGGACGGGTCCTACCTCGCCGAGTTACTCCTCGAGAAGGGCTACGAGGTGGTGGGGATGGTGCGCCGCAGCAGCACCACAAACTTTGAACGCATCGCCCACCTACAGGATCGCATCGAACTCGACCCGTACACCTCCTCTGGCGACCTCCTCGACGAAGCGTCCCTCATCTCGATCCTCCGGGATTGCCGGCCTACCGAGGTCTACAACCTGGCTGCGCAGTCCTTCGTGCAGACATCGTTCAAACAACCGGTCCTCACCGGGGAGATCACCGCCCTCGGGGTTACCCGCCTCCTCGACGCCATCCGCATCGTCGATCCCTCCATCCGCTTCTACCAAGCCAGTTCGAGCGAGATGTTCGGCAAGGTGCAACAGGTGCCCCAGAACGAGACCACCCCCTTCTACCCCCGTTCGCCCTACGGCGTAGCCAAGCTCTACGGCCATTGGATCACCGTGAATTATCGCGAGTCCTACGGCCTTCATGCCTCCAGCGGCATCCTGTTCAACCACGAATCGCCGCGCCGGGGGCACGAATTCCTGCCGCGCAAGGTGACCCACACGGTGGCTCGCATCAAGATGGGGCAGGCGCAGACCCTGGCCCTGGGGAATCTCGATGCCGAACGGGACTGGGGCTACGCCGGTGATTACGTGGAGGCGATGTGGCGAATGCTCCAGCAGGACCACCCGGACGACTACGTGATCTCCACCGGCCAGACGCACTCCGTGCGGCGGTTCTGTGAAATCGCGTTCGGCCATGCCGGTCTGCAATGGGAGGACCACGTGACGCTCGACGAGAAGTTCATGCGACCAGCCGAGGTGGACCTGTTGATCGGCGACTCCACCAAGGCCCGGGCCGTCCTCGGCTGGGCCCCCCGCACCAGTTTTGAAGATCTCGTCACGATGATGGTCGACGCCGACATCGCTCTGCTGAGCGGCCGCCTTCGGGGGATCAGCTGATCACCGTCCTGGCCGGCGGGGTGGGGGCAGCCCGTCTGTTGGCCGGTCTCGTGGCGGTGGTCCCGGCCGCCGAGATCACAGCCATCGTAAACGTGGGCGACGATGTCGAACTCCACGGCTTGCACGTGAGTCCCGACCTCGACACCGTGACCTACACCGTGGCCGGCGCCATCGACCCCGAACGCGGCTGGGGCCTCGCCGGTGAGACCTGGCACGCCATGGAGGCCCTCGGGCGGTACCCGAGCCCGCTCGCCTGGTTCAACCTGGGCGACCGCGACCTCGCCACCCACTTGTTCCGTACCGAACGGCGGCGCGCCGGCGCGCCGCTGTCGGAGATCTGTGGGGAAATCGCGGCGGCGTGGAATATCGGCATCCGCCTGGTGCCGGTCACCGATGACCGACTCCAAACGCGGGTCACCATCGCCGACGGCACCGAGATCGGCTTCCAGGAGTACTTCGTGCAACGGCAGCATTCGGTGGCGGTGACCGCGGTGCGGTTCGATGGCGCCGAGGAGACCCAGCCCGCCCCCGGCGTGATCGAGGCCATCGCCACTGCCACCCGAGTGGTCATCGCCCCGTCCAACCCACTGGTGTCCATCGCGCCGGTCCTCGCCGTGCCCGGTGTGGAAAAGGCGGTGCAGGCCCGCCGGGCCGACACGGTGGCGGTATCGCCGATCATCGCCGGAGCCGCGCTCAAAGGCCCCGCCGATCGACTCCTGCGGGAACTCGGCCACGAGTCCAGTGTGGTGGGGGTGGCCCGCCTCTACGCTCCGATTGCCGCCACACTGGTGGTGGACGAAGCCGATGCCGATCAACTGGACGCGGTGCAAGCCGAGGGGATCCGCTGCGTGGTGGCCCCCACAATCATGCGCGACGGCCCGTCCGCCGCCGCACTCGGACGGGTGGTGCTAGGCCTATGAGTCTTGAAGTGTTTCCGATCCACGGCATTCCCGAGGTGCGCGGCGGCGATGATCTGGCGGGCCTCATCGCGGCGGCCGAGCCCGATCTGCGTGATGGTGATGTGGTGGTGGTAACCCAGAAGGTGGTGTCGAAGGCCGAAGGGGCGATGGCGCTGATCGATGCCGATGATCCCCGAGGCCACAAGGCCCTGGTGGAGGAAGAGTCGGTGCGGATCGTTCGCCGTCGGGGCGAACTGATCATCAGTGAAACCAAGCACGGCTTCGTCTGCGCCAATGCGGGGGTTGATCTGTCCAACGTCGACGAGGGCTGGGCCGCCCTGCTTCCCGTCGACAGCGATCGCTCGGCTCGACGCATCCGCGATGGGCTACGCGCCCGGTTGGCGGTGGAGGTGGGGGTCATCGTGTCCGACACCTTCGGCCGCCCGTGGCGCCGTGGCCTCACCGACGTGGCCATCGGGTGCGCCGGGATCCAGGCGGTGGTGGACCTGCGGGGTACCGAAGACTCCCGGGGCCGCATTCTGCAGGTCACCGAGGTATGCGTGGTGGATGAACTCGCCGGGGCCGCCGATCTCGTGATGGGGAAGGCCACCGGGGTGGCCGCCGCCGTCATTCGGGGGGTGGATCCGGGATGGTTGGGGCAGGGCAACGTGCACGACGAAATCGTGCGATCACCCCAGGAGGACCTCTTCCGCTGAGCCGGTGGCCGAAGCCGATTCCCTACTGCGCGCCGAACCAGCGCAGCACCTCGGCGGTCCCCGTGGCCAGATCCGTCCACGGTTCCCATCCGAGGTGAATGGCGGCTCGACCTGGATCGAGCGCACTGCGGGCCAGTTCGCCCGGGCGGGCGGGCGCCATCACCGCCGCCTCGCTCACCCCCGCCGACGCCGCCAGCGCCGCGTACAGTTCGTTCACCGACGTCTCCACGCCCGTGCCGATGTTGCAGAGCAGACCGCTGCCCTTGTCGGCTGCCCTAACAAAGGCGTCGACGGCGTCGTCCACATAAACGAAATCGCGCGTCTGCGTGCCATCACCAAAGATCGTGCAGGGTCGGCCCTCGACCAGCAGACCGGCAAAAATGGCGACCACTCCGGCCTCGCCATGCGGGTCCTGGCGCGGACCGTAGATGTTGGCCATAGCCAACGAGGTGAACTCGATCCCGTGGATCGCCCGATAGACGTTGAGATAATCAGTAACCACGCGCTTGGCTACTCCATAGGGCGACAACGGCTGCTGCGGATGCGACTCCTTCACCGGTAGGTCCTCCGGCGCCGGTTCCCCGTAGATCGTCCCGCCGCTCGAGGCGAACACCACCTTGCGAGTGCCCGCGATACGGGCTCCCTCCAACACATTGATGCTGCCGAGCACGTTCACCTCGGCATCAAAGGCGGGCCGGACGACCGACACCCGCACGTCGGCCTGGGCCGCCAGGTGAAAAATCACCTCGGGCGCTCGACGTCCAATGAGTTCCACCACCGCCGCTTCACGGATGTCGACCTGATGGACCTTGAGGTCATGGGAACGGTCGGCTCTGGCTTCGGCCAGGTTGGCCAGGGAGCCAGTGGAGAGGTCGTCGACCACTTCGACGCTATGCCCCTCGGCCAGCAGGCGATCCACCAAGGTCGATCCGATGAAGCCCGCTCCACCCGTCACTAGTGCCCGCATCCGCTCTCCTAGGTCTCGTCGGGAATCCGCCCGCCCCGGACCACGGCCCCCGGCGGCACGATGGCCTCATCACCCACGACGGTGCCCGCTTCGAGCACCGCCCCCGAGCCAATCGACGCCCGGGTCCCAATGATGGCATCCCGCACCTGGGCGCCCGAATCGATGCGGGCGCCTGGGAACACCACCGAGTTCTCCACCGTGGCGCCCAGGCCCACATGGGCACCGGATCCCACCACCGAAGTGACAACCTCACCGTCGATGTGGGCGTCAGGGTGAACACCCGACTCCCGAGAACGCCGACCGTTGAGCAGATCAAGATTGGCGGCCAAATAGGTGGTGGGGGTGCCCGCATCGATCCAGTAGGCATCGCCATCGAGGGCGAAAAGCGTGCGATCAGCCACCATGGCGGGAAAGGTGACCCGCTCCACGTTCACCGGCCCGCCGGGGGCGATGCGATCGAGGACCGACGGCTCCAGCACATAGGTACCGGCGTTGATCCGGTTGGTAGGGGCTTGGTGACGGGGCGGTTTCTCGATGAAGGCGGTCACCCGACCATCGGCCTCGGTAGGTACCACCCCAAAGGCGGAGGGATCCTCTACTGCGTGCAGCGCAATGGTGCCCTCGGCCCCTGATGCCTCATGGAACGCCACCAGGGCAGCGATGTCCAGATCGGTCAGCACGTCGCCGTTGACCACCAAGAAGCGCTCCGTTACACCGCCATCAATCGCCGCAAACCGAATGGCTCCCGCCGTGTCGAGCGGTTCGGATTCAATGGCGTAGTGCAACGCCACTCCGGCGCAGCGTCCGTCGGGGTAGGCATCCTGGAACGCATCAGGCCGGTACCCCAGCGACAGCACGGCGCGCTCCACGCCGTGGTCGCACAGGTGCTCAAGGACCCGCTCGATCATGGGCCGGTGGCCCACCGGCAGCATCTGCTTGGGGGTCGTGTTCGTGAGTGGGCGTAGCCGAGTACCGAAGCCCCCGACGAGGAGAACTGCCTGCACTAGCCCGCCGTAGTGCCGGGAGAACCTTCGGCCACCGTGGTGGTGGGCGCCTTGACGGCCACCGTGGTGGTGGTTTCGCCCGCCTTGGTGGGCACCTGTGCACCATCGACAGCCCCGAGAGCCTTCAGGTCCGCCGCCGTGGGGGGCTTGGGAATGTCGGCCTTCGGGTCGCCGTAGAAGATCGTTATTCCGGCCCCGTCGGTGGACAAGCGGCGGCCACCGAAATCGCCGGTGGTTATCACCGGCTGGGAGGCATCGTCGGCCACATTCTCCCAGTAGGCCACGCGCAACTCCGGTTTGGTCACCCCTTCACAGGCGGTCTTTCCCTCCGTCACGGTTTCCCCGCCGTAGACCAGTTCGGTGTCGCTGATGGACACGTTCTGCGGCGGGTTTCCGGTGCGGGCGTCTTTCAGGAATCGCTCGAGGGTGGCGTTCGCACCCACGCCTAGTTGCGAGAAGGGATGGATATGCATGACGCCATCACCGTGGGTATGCACACCGATGGCGCTCTCGAACTCGGGGATCGGTTCCCGGAAGTTGCCACACACGCTGACGCCGTACGCAGTGTGAATATGGTCGCCCAATTGCGGAATGCCACCCACGTCCTCACTGTTGCGCAGGTCTCGGGAGTACACCACCAGCGACACGCCCAGCACGAGGACGAGCATCACTACGCCGGGGAACAACAGGCTCCGAGGCTGGCGCGAAGAACTGCCACCACCCGCTCGGGCTGCCCGGGAGACCTTTTTTGCTGACGATGCCTTACCCATAGGATTGGAGACTCTACAAGGCCGTGGCGACCTAACCCATTCAGGGCAACGGCATCAGGTCATCCGGGCGGCGTGGCGATACGCCTCGGCCACCGCCGCCGCATTGGCCTCAGCACCATAACGCTTGGCTCGCTCCCGCCCCGCCTCGGCGAGTTCCTTCCGTTGGTCAGGGTGGGCCAGCAACCCACTGATGGCCCGAGCCCATTCGGCGGGGTCGTCGGGGTCGACGAGCACGGCGTCGTCGCCCACTATTTCGGGCAGCGCGGTGACCTTCGCCGCCACCAACGCCACCCCGTGCACCATCGCCTCCGCCGCCGGAAGCCCGAACCCCTCGTAGCGAGACGGCACCGCCACCACCGTCGCCACGCCGTACAAACCGGCCACATCGGCGGCGGAGATACGCCCCACCCGGCGCACGGAGCCGCTCAACCCGAGCCCTTTGATCTGGGCCCGTATCGCCGTCTCCTCACTACCCTCACCACCGGGCAGCACGAGGATCGCGTCGGGGTGGTGGACCACCACCGACGCGAAGGCCTCCACCAAGGTGGCGTGATTCTTATGGGGGTAGGTAATGGCCGGGTAGAGCACCATCGGTCCGGTGATCGAATAGCGATCGATCACATCGGCGGGCGCGCTCATCACCGGGGGCACCCCCACCCCGTGCGGCACCGCCACCACGCAGGCGGGGTCGGCGCCGAAACGCGAAATAACCGAGCGCCTGACGAACTCGCTGGGGGTAATCACCAGCCGAGCCGCCCGCACCGAAGCGGGGATCGCCAGCCGCAGGTAGGCCCGCTTACCAGCGCCATGGGTGGCGCGGTGCTCGAGGGGTTGGAGATCGTGCAGGGTCACCACGCACGGGCTGCGACGCCGCGAGGGCACGGTGCCGCCGGCGTGGTGGATGATGTCTAGACCCCCGCTGCGGCCCGCCAGCCAGGTGGATTCGGCCAGGATCCGTCGGGCCCGCGACCGCCCCGACCCCGGCCACACCTGCGTGGGGAAGGCTGCCACCACCTCTGGATAGGCGGCCGCAAAAGACGCCGAGACAAACAGAACCACCTCGAGATCGGGCGCCGCGAGGGCGGCGAGGCCCAGCACGGTCGCCACGGTGGACTCCTCGCTGCCTCCCACCTCCCCGGGCACGAGCCACAACAGGTTGATCCCCACCTTGATGGTCATGCGGTACCAGCCGCCGCCGCGTACGCCGAGACCAGGGCATCAGCGGTGCGCTCCCAGGTGAAGGTGGCGGCTCGGGCCACCGCCGCCTCCCGCAAGCGGCCGCAGAGCGCCGGATCATCAAGGGCCTGACGAAGGGCCCCCGCGATGGCATCAGGATCCAGCGGGTCCACCAACAACGCCGCCGATCCCGCCACCTCGGCGGTAGCGGTGGTCGCCGAGGTGACCACCACTGCCCCTTGCGCCATGGCTTCGAGCACCGGCAGGCCGAAACCCTCCCGCAGGGAGGGATAGGCCACCACCGCCGCCGCCGCGTAGAGCGCGTGCAGATCGGCCCGGGGCACAAAGCCCAGGCGTCGAACTCCCGCCGAGGGAAGGTCCTCACCCCATCCGTCCGGGCCCACCACCACGAGGGACACTTGGCGATCGCCGAGTCGGCGGTGGGCCTCGACCAGCCGGGCGAGGTTCTTCCGCGGTTCCACCGTACCGGCGAACAATACGAAGGGATCACCTAACCCGTAGGCAGCACGCACCCGGGCCACCTCGGTGTCGCCCACGGCGGCCACCGCCGTGGCCCAGGGGGTAATCCGGATCCGGGAATCGTCGATACCCGCCGCCCGACAGTCTTGGCGCGTGGCCTCCGATGGGCACACCACGATGGCCGCTTCGTCCCGCACGATGGCGAGAAAACGGGTGAAGAGGCGAATGCCCCGGGCGGTGAAGTGCGTGGGTTCGTGCAGGAAGTGCAGGTCGTGCACGGTGGCCACCATCGGGGCAGCCGATGCCGAGGCCACATGGGCGGTGGCGTGCACGACGTCGACCGCACCGGTGGCCCGCTCCACCAACGGAAGCCGCCAGCGCTGCCACGTGTCGTAGAGGGCCAGGCGGGGCAGGGGAAGGGCTCGCACGTCGATCGGGGCCCGCCAAGCCACCGGGGGTGGCTGCCGATGCCAGGCGCTCACCCCCACCTGCTCCACCCCGCCCCGCTGGGCTACTGCGGCGACGGCATCCAAGGTGGCGCGGGCACTTCCGCCGGGCACTCGGTGCCAACACTGCTCGAGGGTGACGGCAACTCGCATAGGTACTGCGGGAGTCTCCCATGAGAGCCGGTAGTGTCCGAAGCCATGCGCCCGCTCAGCCCTACCGTGGGCCCCTCGCGATGAAGGTCCTCGTCACTGGCAGTGCCGGCCTCATCGGCTCCGAGGCCGTCGAGTTTTTCGACGAGCTGGGCTTTGCCGTGGACGGAATCGACAACAACATGCGGGCCGACTTCTTCGGGCCGGGCGGCGACACCACCTGGAACCGGCAGCGCCTCGAGGCCTCCTGCCGGCGCTACACCCACCATGACCTCGACATTCGGGACCGTCTCGACGTGGAGAAACTGTTTCAGCGCAACGCCTACGAATTGGTGATCCACGCCGCCGCCCAACCCAGCCACGACCTCGCCGCCCTCCGGCCCTTCGACGACTTCGACGTGAACGCCGGCGGCACCCTGAACCTGTTGGAGGCGGCCCACCGCCACACTCCCGATGCCGTGTTCATCACCGTGTCAACCAACAAGGTCTACGGCGACAACCCCAACAAGATTCCGATGACCGAACACGAAACACGCTGGGATTACGCCGACCCCGCCTTCGCCGAGGGCATCCCCGAGACGCTGTCGATCGATGGCTGCCTGCACTCGGTCTTCGGCGCCTCCAAGGTGGCGGCAGACCTGATGACCCAGGAGTACGGCCGTTATTTCGGGCTGCGCACCGGCACCTTTCGGGGCGGTTGTCTTACCGGCCCCCATCACTCGGGCGTGCCCCTCCACGGTTTCCTGAGCTACCTCGTGCACACCGCCCTCCTCGGCTCCAACTACACGATCTTGGGCTACCAGGGGAAGCAGGTTCGCGACCAGATCCACTCGGCGGATGTCATCAGTGCGTTCTGGGAGTTTGCCCAAAACCCCCGGGCCGGCGAGTTCTACAACCTCGGCGGTGGCCGCCCGAACGCCGCCAGCATCCTCGAGTGCGTGGAACTCATCGCCGAGGCATCAGGGGGGCGACGGCCCACCCTCACCTACGACCCCACCCACCGGATTGGGGATCACATCTGCTACTACACCGACATGGGGAAATTCCGGGGGCACTATCCCGAGTGGGTGCAGCAATACGACCTCCCCGCCATCGTGAACGAGATGGTGACCGACGCCATCGCGCGCCTCGACTGACCAGGAAGGGGTCACTGTGCGCCTGACGATTCTCAATCAGTTCTATGCCCCCGACATCAGCCCCACCGCCCAGATGGCGGCTTCCCTGGCCGAGCACCGCGCCGCCGGGGGCGACGCCGTCACCGTGGTTACCGGCCGAGCGGGCTACCTCGAGGGTCGCCTCGCCCAGCGCACCACCACGATGCCCGGCCTGCGGATCCACCGGATCTGGACCCCCGACCTGGGCAAGTCATCCCTGGCCCGGCGCCTCGGTGGCTACGCCACCTTTTCCCTCGGCAGTGCCATCCGCCTGGCCATTCTCCCCCGCCAGGACGTGATCATCGCCATGACCACCCCGCCGCTGGTGGTGGTGGCGGCGGTGCTGCACAAGCTGCTCCATCCCCAGACCCACGTCGTTCTTTGGAGCATGGACTGTTACCCCGACGCGGCCGAACGTTTTGGGGAAATCAAGGGCGGGGGCTGGGCCAGCCGGGGGCTCCGTCGCCTCACCCGCTGGGCCTTTCGCCACCTCGCCGCCGTCGTCGTGCTCGACGGCGCCATGGCCGATCTCCTCAACTCGCAGTACGCCCCCCGCCCGGGAACCCCTCCCCTGCGCATCATCCCCAACTGGGAGCGTCATGCCCTGCTGCCGAATCCCACCCCCCACGACCCGGTGTGGTCGGGCTATACGCCGCTGCGCACCGACGACCGCTGCGTGGTGCTCTATCTGGGCAACACCGGCATCGGACATCGGTTCGACACCGTGCTCGATGCCGCCACCGAACTCGGCGACGAGGCCCTGTTCCTGTTCGTGGGCGGCGGGGCCCGCTGGGACGACCTGCAGGCGGCAGTGGACGATCGGGGCCTCACCAACGTCGTCTGCCACGGCTATGTGCCCAAGGACGAAACCCCGGCGCTCATGGCCGGCGCCCACGTCGCCCTCATTACGCTCGACGATCGCGCCTTGGGGGTGATGAGTCCCTCCAAGATGCACGCCAACCTCGCCGCCCGCCTCCCGATCCTCTACGTCGGTCCCGCCGGAAGCAACGTGGACGAAGCCATCGATGCGCACCGGTGTGGCATCAGCCTCCGCCATGGCGACACCGCCGGCCTGGTGGACGCCGTGCGTCACTTACGGGACGACCCCGACGGTCCGGATCGATCCCGGGCCGCCTTTGAGGCGGCCTACTGCGACACCGCATGCCTCCCCGCCTTCGATGCCCTCCTGGATGGCCTCGGGGCCTGAGGAGTTACCGGAGACGGAAGTAGTCGGCGGTCCGGCTCAAACCCTCCCGGAGGCCCACCTTCGGCTCCCACCCCAACAGGGATCGAGCCAGGGTGATGTCGGGCTGACGTTGGGTGGGGTCGTCGACGGGCAAGGGTTCGTAGACGATCTCGCTCGATGATCCGGTGACCTCCACCACTAGTTCAGCCAGTTCGGCCACCGTGTGCTCCGTGTAGGGATTTCCGATGTTCACTGGGGAGTTCACGTCGCTGTCCAGTAGCGACAAGAACCCGCGAATCTCGTCGTCGACATAGGTAAAGGAACGAGTCTGGCTCCCGTCACCGAAGATCGTGATCGGTTCTCCCGCCAGCGCCTGGGTGACGAAGTTAGACACGGCGCGACCATCGTCGGGCCGCATCCAGGGCCCGTAGGTGTTGAAGATTCGGACGATCCGCACATCGATGCCGTGATGACGGTGATAGGCCATCGTCATGGCCTCGGCGAACCGCTTCGCCTCGTCATAGACCCCCCGGGGGCCAATGGGGTTGACGTTGCCCCAGTACGTCTCAGGTTGGGGGTGCACGAGGGGATCGCCGTACACCTCGCTGGTGGAGGCCAGGAAAAAGGTGGCTCCCTTAGCCTTGGCCAGGCCGAGGCCGTTGTGCGTGCCCAAGGCGCCAACCTTCAGGATGGGGATCGGAATTCGCTCAAAATCCATCGGCGAGGCCGGGCTGGCGAAGTGCATGATCTGATCCACGGGCCCTGGCACCCCGATGTAGGTGCTCACGTCGTGGTCCACGAACGTAAATCCCTTCATGACGAAGAGCCGCTCGATGTTGGCGACCGCTCCCGTGACGAGGTTGTCGATGGCCACGACCTCGTCGCCACGATGGAGCAGGGCCTCGCACAGGTGGGAACCTAAAAAGCCCGCCCCGCCGGTGACCACCACGCGGGCCATCAGCGCCGCCCGATCCCGTAGTAGTTGAACCCCCGGCGAATGAAGGCCGTGCGGTCGAGCAGGTTGCGAGCATCCACCACCTCTTTGGCGGCCACGAGGCTGGCCACCTTGTCGATGTCGAGCCAGCGGAACTCGTCCCACTCGGTGAGCACGGCGAGCACCGCGGCCCCCTCCACCGCCACGAAGGGATCATCCACGACCTCAACACCGTCGATGGGCCCAGGCCCCGACGGGTCGTACCCCCGCACGATGGCCCCGAGGGCGAGCAGTTGGCTGATGATCGACAACGAGGGCGACTCGCGCAGATCATCGGTTCGGGCCTTGAAGGTGAGGCCCCACACGGCGATCCGCTTACCATCCACCGACCCCCCCGCGGCGGCCACGATCTTGGCGGTGACCCGACGCAACTGTTCATCGTTGACTTCCACCACCCCCCGGAGGAGGTGGAAGTCGTACCCCGCCGTCTCGGCGATGTGCACCATCGCCCGGGTGTCCTTGGGAAAACAGGAACCGCCCCAGCCCGGGCCTGGCTTCAGGAACTCATGCCCGATGCGGGAGTCGTAGCCCATACCGAGGGCCACATCTTTGATGTCGGCCCCCACGGCCTCACACACGGCGGCGACCGCGTTGATAAAGGAAATTTTGGTGGCGAGAAAGGCGTTGGCGGCGTACTTGATCGTCTCGGCGGAGGCGGGGTCGGTGACGATCACCGGCGCGGTGATCCCGATGTAGAGGGATGAAACCTTCACGGCGGCGGCCTGGTCTTCCGCACCGATCACGATGCGATCGGGATTGAGGAAGTCGTGGATCGCCGACCCCTCCCGCAGGAACTCGGGATTGGAGACCACGGCGATGTCGTCTCGGCCCAACGCGCGTTCCACCACCCGGGTGGAACCCACCGGCACCGTCGACTTGTTGATGACGATGGCTTCGCTGGGCAACAGCGGACCAATCTCCCGGGCCGCCGCCTCGATGTAGGACAGGTCGGCGGAACCGTCATCACCCTGGGGAGTGGGCACACAAAGGTACGCAAACTCGCAGTTCTCCACCGCCGCCGCCGCCCCCACCACAAACTGAAGACGACCATCCTCCAGTCCCTCTTTCACCAGGTTGTCGAGACCTGCTTCCAGGATTGGGATCTCACCGCGTTGCAACCGCGCCACCTTGTCGGTATCGATATCGGCGCAGATCACCTCGTGGCCAATATGGGCGAAGCAGGCACCGGTGGTGAGCCCCACGTAGCCGGTACCAATAACGGCAATCCTGCTCATGACACCGCCCCTACTTCCTGCAAGAGTCGCCCGAGCGATTCACGGTAGTGCGGCAGAAGCGGAAGGTCCGAGAGGCGCAGCACGGCGTTGTCGAGCACGGAGTTCGCCGGACGCGGCGCCGGACGAGGCGGATCGAGGTCGGCCGTGCGGATGGCCCGCACGATTCCGGGATCGCCACCCACCTGTTCGAGGATTTCCCGCACGAACTCGTACCAGCTCACATCGCCTTGGTTGGTCACATGGAAGGTGCCCGGAAGCCGGTCCAGCGCCAGTCGCCGGATCGCTGGGGCCAGATCGGCCGTGAAGGTCGGGCAGCCCCGTTGGTCGTCGACAAACGCCAACTCGGGCCGGTGGCGGAGGGCAAGAACCGTCTTCACCATGTTATTTCCATGGGCGCCGCACACCCAGGCCGTGCGGACCACGGCATGGCCGGGATCCACCTCCCGCTCGCCCCCGAGTTTCGAACGCCCGTAGGCCGAACACGCACTGGTGGGATCCCACTCGTGGTAAGGCTCGGGCTTGGTTCCGTCAAAGACGTAGTCGGTACTCACCTGGATCACGTGAGATCCCGCCGTTCGAGCGGCGTCGGTAACCCACCGAACCCCGAGGGCGTTGACCCGCCAGGCCCGATCCGGGTCCGCTTCGCACGCATCCACCGCCGTCCACGCGCCGGCGTTGACCACCACATCGGGACGGGTCCCGGTGATGGCCTGGGCTACCGAATCGCGTTGGGAAAGATCGAGTTGAGCAGAGGAGCAGGCAATCACCTCGTCGCCGGCTTCGGTGCAGTGGCGCACCAGATCAGTGCCGAGTTGCCCCGCCGCGCCCGTGATGAGGATCCGCATACCCGCCGTCAACTCCCTGACTTCAGCGGACGCCACCACCAGGCGTTATCGCGATACCAGTCCACCGTCTCGGCCAGCGCCTCGTCGAGGGTGCGTTGTTTGGTCCACCCCAGCGCGGTGATCTTGGCGATGTCTACCGAGTAGCGCCGATCGTGCCCGAGCCGGTCATCCACGTAACGGATTGATGTCTCGTCCTTGCCCAACAGGGCGAGGAGTTTGTCTACCAGCACCCGGTTGGCGGTCTCGTTGCCCGCCCCGATGTTGTAAATCTCACCCGGTGATCCCTCGTGCAGTACGAGGTGAATCCCGGAGCAGTGGTCGTCCACAAAAAGCCAGTCGCGCTCGTTGAGTCCGTCGCCGTACAAGGGGATCGACTCACCGTCGAGCAGATTGGTGGTGAACAGCGGGATGGCCTTTTCCGGATACTGGTACGGACCGAAGTTGTTCGTGCAGCGGGTCACCGACACCGGCAGACCGTGGGTGTGGTGGTAGCTCAAGGCGATCAGGTCGGACCCCGCTTTGGAGGCGGAGTAGGGAGAACGCGGCTCGAGTGGGTCGGTCTCCGTGGAGGAACCCACCTCTACCGATCCATAGACCTCATCCGTTCCGATGTGCACCACGCGGCCGATCTCCAGGCGGCGAGCGGTGTCCATCACGATGTTGGTGCCAAAGCAGTTCGTGTTGACGAAGTCGTCGGAGCCCACAATCGACCGATCCACGTGACTCTCGGCGGCGAAGTGCACCACCGCATCGCACCCGGCCATGGCGGCCTCCATCGGCCCCGGATCGCAAATGTCACCGTGGACAAAGGTGTAGCGAGGGTCGTCGTCGACGTCTTTGAGCGTGGAGAGGTTTCCGGCGTAGGTGAGGGCGTCGTAGACCACCACTTCATCGTCGGTCTCCCGCAAGACGTAGCGAAGATAATTGGAGCCGATAAACCCCGCGCCGCCGGTAACGAACTGTTTCATCGTTCCCCTCCGGGGAGGTCAGCGAAGCCGGGAGCATCCCGATCTTTTTCAGAAATCTGCTGACGATCAGTCGGGTCGATGGGCAGGGGCCAGCGGATGCCGAGAGCGGGATCGAGTGGACCACAGGCCATACCGGCCATGCCCGGCACCCACTCCTGGTCGAAGCCGTACAGGTATTGGCAGGGCCCGCTGCCGGTGACCTGAAACCCGTTGCCGACCCCCCGCGGGACGAGCACCTGAGTACCCGGCGCCAGCACCGTGGTGACCAGGGCGCCGCGCGTGGGGCTCTGCGGCCGCAGATCTACATAGGCGCCGAAGGCCTCCCCCGCCACTACCGCCACCAATTTCACCATGTCCTCGGCGTGCAAGCCGCGCAAACCACCGAGACGGGTTTCGGTGGCGTTGATCTGCAGGAAAGATCCCATCGATGGCAGCCCCGCCTCGATGAAGGAGCTCTCCCGGTAGAACTCGCGGACGGTGCCCCGCTCATCGGTCACCTGCTTCATGGTGATGATGAACAGGCCATCGATGGCCGTGGGCTGGGCCGCGAAATCGATGATCTCCACGGCCATTACTCCCCGCCGGCTTCGAACTCGAGAAAACGAAGGAGATGGTCCCCGTAGCCGCTCTTCGCGAGATCGTCTCCGTGATCGGTGGCGGCGGCCAAGAACCGCAACTGCTCGGCGTTGATGAACCCTTCGCGGTAGGCGGCGGTCTCGGGCGAACCCACCAGCAGGCCCTTACGGCGCTGATGGCCCGCAACCCACTGCTGGGCATCCAGCAGGGCATCGAAGGTCCCCACGTCGAACCACTCGGTGGAGAAGGGAAGTTTGGAGACCTGCAGGCGACTCTCCCGCAGGTAGCGGTTGTTCACCTCGCTGATCTCCAGTTCGCCTCGTGCACTCGGGGCGGTGGTGCGGGCCACCTCCACCACGCTGTTGTCGTAAAAGTAAAGACCAGGGATCATGTAGTTCGACGGCGCCACCGCCGGTTTCTCCAATACGGCGGTCACGGTACCGGCCGCATCGAGTTCGAGCACCCCATAGCGCTCGGGATCGGGCACCCAGAGCCCGAACACCACGGCCCCTTCAGGCTCTGTGTAGCGCTGGAGCTGCTCGCCGAGGCCCACCCCGTAGAAAATGTTGTCGCCCAGGATCAAGGCCACGCTGTCGCCACCGATGAACTCGTCACCGATGAGGAAGGCGGCCGCGATCCCATTCGGTTCCGGCTGGGCGGCGTAGGAGAACTGGCACCCCCACGCCGAACCGTCGCCAAGTAAGTCTTCGAACAGGGGTAGTTGCTCAGGGGTGGAAATCACGAGGATTTCGTTGATCCGAGCGTGCAAGAGGGTGCTGATGGGGTAATAAATCAGCGGCTTGTCGTAGACATGCATGAGTTGCTTGGAGGTGGCCCGACTCGCCGGGCTCAGCCGGGTCGCTTTCCCTCCCGCGAGCACGATGCCCTTCATCGTGGGACCTCCGGGGGCGCCCCGGGCTCAGGGAGTTGGAGAAAGTAATCCATGGGGGTGGGATTCTGACACGTTGCCCGCGAGGCACCCAACGGCCGGTTTACCCCGGCCCTCAACAGTTGGCCTCCGGGGGCGGCTCGGGCACCTTCCCGACGACGCTGGTGCTGGTGGTGGTGGGGAGCGCGGTGTCGGTCGCCGGCGCGCTCCCCACCGGGGTGGAGGTAGACGGTGAGGGTGGCCGGGGCGTTGAGCGCACCCCGAGGTAGTCGAAACCGCTCACCACCACGACATCGGCGGGCAGCGCTTCCGTCACCACCTGGAACTCGACGTCGGCATCGAGGTACCGGGCCACGAGGTCGGCCGACGCTTGTTGCCCAGCCTGAAAACGAACGATCGTATGGGCCACGGCGCCGCCTTCATCCCCGGTACCCGCAACACCGAAGCCCACCGCCCCCAGCGCCTTGCTCACCAAACCGGCCTCGCCCGAACGGCCGGTGCCGTTGAGCACTTGCACCCGCACATCACCGGGGGTTGCCTCGCCGGAGGGCGAACCCCGGAAGAGCGCCAGGATGGGCTGGGCCTCATCCGCGATGAGCCGCAACACGGAGGCGCCGCCCACACTGTCGCCCCGTACCGGAAGGGTGTACGTGCCGAGACCATCCGGGTCGAAGCTTCTAAAGGCCGCCGCCAGGCTCACGATGTCACTGGCGACAAGGGTCTCGTCGACCGTGACCGTCTTCAATCCAGCGTCCACGAGACGGTCGAGGCTGACCGGATTCCGCACCCCTTTCTCGATGGCTCGCCGCACCGCCCGTACGATGAAGTCCTGCTGTCGGTTCACCCGCCCCAAGTCTGAGGTGGGATCGCTGCGCCAGCGACCGTTCTCGTAGTACTCGTAGTGACGGGAGCGGACGTACCCCAGCGCCTGCGTGGGATCCAGGGCGATACATCCGGGTTCTTTGATGTCAAGGCCAGAGTTGCCGTCCCGCACGGGGGTAGCAAAATAGACCTTCACCCCACCAAGGGCATCGACGAGGCCCTTGAACCCGGCGAAGTCCACCTGGACGTAATGGTTGATCGGGATGCTGAGGTACTGCTCAATCGTGTCGATCAGATTTTCGGGACCACCGATCTGGATGGCGGTATTGAGCCGCTGCGTCCCACCGCTAGCCAGCGGTGCCCAGAGGTCGCGCGGGAGCGACAACAGAATGGCCTCACGCGTAGTCGGGTTCACTCGCAACACCATCATCGTGTCCGAACGCAGGCCGCCTACATCGCCCCGGCCGGCGGCGGCAGGATCGTCGGGCGCCAACGAGGCCGCGCTATCTACCCCCACGAGGAGGAAGTTCTGGGGGGTGGTGCTACTGGACTCGGTGCTGAGCACAGACCCAACCTCGATCCGAGGGAGTCGGCTGTACTTCGCGTATCCGTAGCCCAGTCCACCGGCAACCACCAGCAAGCCAACGATGAAGCAGCCGTTGAACAGCAACACGAGGCGCTGCGACCAAGGACGCGTGCCCCGAGAGGAGCGGCCGAACTTCATCGAACCGGAAGCCCAAGTTCGCGGCTGATCACCAGCCGTTGGATTTCACTGGTGCCCTCACCGATTTCGAGGATCTTGGCATCGCGGTAGAACCGGGCCACCGGGGTCTCGTCGATGAACCCGGACCCACCGAAAATCTGGGTGGCGATGCGAGTAGCGGTGACGGCGGATTCCGTGGTGTGCAGTTTGGCGATGGCGGCCGCCTGCTTCACCGGCCGACCGGTGTCGTGCAACCAGGCCGCTTGGTAGGTAACGAGACGAGCGGTCTCGGCCATCACGGCGAGATCGGCCACCGGGAAGGCCACCCCCTGGTTGGCCCCGATCGGCTGCCCAAAGGCGTGCCGATCCTGGGCGTACTGCAGGCAATGATCGAGGCAGGCCTGGATGCAGCCGACCGCCAGCGCCGCAATGGCGATACGGCCCTCGT
The DNA here is from genome assembly GCA_009886035.1 of Actinomycetota bacterium. GTDB lineage: Bacteria > Actinomycetota > Acidimicrobiia > Acidimicrobiales > VFJN01 > VFJN01. The sequence goes on along the minus strand of VFJN01000037.1, from coordinate 20,834 downwards.
CGAGGATCTGGAGGAACTGAGCGAAACCTCGACCGCGGACTCCGAGCAGATTGCCTTCCGGCACCCGGGCATCCACAAAGGACAGGCCGTGGGTGTCGGAGGCATGCCATCCCATCTTCCGGTAGGCCGGTTGGACCTCAAAGCCAGGCGTGCCCGAGGGCACGATGATGCTGCTGATCTCGCCCGGGCCGGTGCGGGCGGTGACGGTGACGAAGGCCGTGAGATCAGTACCCGAGTTGGTAATGAAGGCCTTCTCGCCGTTCAGCACCCACTCGGCTCGTTCCCCATCCAGAGCCGCCGTGGTGCGGGTGCCACCGGCATCACTCCCCGCTTCCGGCTCGGTGAGACCAAAGCCCCCCAAAGTGGCCCCGGCACAAAGGTCGGGGAGCCATTGCTGCTTCTGCGCCTCACTACCGAATCGGTAGATCGGGTTGGCCCCCAGACCTACGCCGGCCTCGAGGGTGATGGCCATTGAATGATCGACGCGAGCCAACTCCTCGATGGCGATGCACAACGTGGTGAGGTCGCCGCCACCGCCGCCGTACTGCTCGGGGAAGGGGATACCGAACAGGCCCAGGTCGCCCATGGCCCGAACCACCTCGGTGGGAAAGTGGTGGTCGCGGTCCCAGGCCGCCGCGTGGGGCGCGATCTCGCCCTCGGCGAAGTCGCGCACGAGGTGCCGGAGGGCTTCCTGGGTCTCGGTGAACTCCACGTGCACGTTGGGCTGCGCCTTCTTCGACTACGGACGGTTTCGGATGGAGAGGAACACTGATCGTACGCTGCGTTCATGTCCAGAATGGTCGCACCCCACTTTGCCCTCGCGGTGGTGGGTGGTCGACTGGCCACCGAACTCGTGGATGTGACCTCGGATTTGGCCTGCCTCGACGGCACCGGCTTCTGGGCGGTAGTGCTTCCCTTCGAGGGTGAAGCGGTGTGCGCCCGCTTCGCCAACGTTCGTCCCGCCCGCCCGTGGCCGGGTCCGGCCTGGTCCGGCCCCCAGCCGGGCGAGTGGACCACCTCGCTCGACGAGGCGGCTTTCCTCGCCGGGGTGCGGGCCATCCGGGAGTCGATCGCGGCGGGCGACGTGTACCAGGTGAACCTCACCCGACGGCTATCGGCCCCGTTTCCCTCCGGCGGCGACATCGCCGCCCTCGGGGCCGCCCTCGCCCAGGGGAATCCGGCTCCCTACGCCGCCGTGGTGCGCCTCCCCCATCTCGGTTGCGAGGTGGCCTCGGCCTCCCCGGAACGATTCCTGTGGCGCGACGGCGACCGGGTTCGCTCCGCCCCGATCAAGGGCACCGCCCCCGACCTCTCCGGCCTCACCGAGAAAGACCGGGCCGAGAACGTGATGATCGTAGACCTGGTGCGCAACGACCTCGGGCGGGTGTGCGAGTTCGGTTCGGTGACGGTGCCGGGGTTGCTCGCCGTGGAGGAACACCCCGGGCTCGTGCACCTCGTCTCCACCGTCGAAGGACGATTGCGGCCGGGGTGTGGCTGGGCGGACGCCATCGCCGCCACCTTTCCACCGGGGTCCGTGAGCGGCGCCCCGAAGCTGGCGGCGCTGGACCACATCGCCGCCCTCGAACCGGTGGCGCGGGGGATCTACTGCGGGGCGGTCGGGTGGGTGGATGCCGATCGTTCCCAGGGCGACCTGAACGTGGCCATCCGCACGTTCTGGGTGGAGGACGGGCGGCTCCACTTCGGCACCGGCGCTGGCATCACCTGGGACAGCGACCCGGCCGACGAATGGGCCGAGACCCAACTCAAAGCTCGCCACCTTCTCCACGTTGCGTCAGGATCGTGGCGGTGAGCGAAACATTGGTGTGGTCAAACGGATCACTGATCCCCGCCGATCGGGCCACCGTGTCGATCTTCGACCACGGCCTGACCGTGGGCGATGGCGTGTTCGAGACCCTCAAGGCCATCCACGGCGAGCCCTTTGCCCTTCGCCGCCATCTCGAACGGCTGCGGCGTTCAGCAACGGGTCTGGGCCTGAGCGTCCCCTTCGACGACGACACGCTCGGCGACGCCATCGCCGCGGTGCTGGAGGCCCAGCGGTTGCCGCTCGCTCGGGTGCGCATCACCGTTACCGGCGGAGTGGCCCCGCTGGGGTCGGAACGGGGCGAGGGCGCCATCACTGTGCTGGTGGCCGCCGGAGCGCTGGCGGCGGCCCCGGCGTCCACGGCGGTACACACGGTTCCCTGGCCCCGGAACGAACGCGGTGTTCTCGCCGGCATCAAGACCACGTCATACGCCGAGAACGTGGTCGCTCTGGCCTACGCCAGGGAGCGCGGGGCCAGCGAGGCCATCTTCGCCACCACCACCGACCTGCTCTGCGAGGGCACCGGCGCGAACGTGTTCGTGGGCATCGGCGGCCGACTGCTCACGCCGCCGCTGTCGTCGGGATGCCTGGCCGGGGTCACCCGGGCTCTTGTGCTCGAGGTGACCGATGCCATCGAGGAAGACATCTCGATGGAGGCGTTCGGGACCGCCGAGGAGATTTTCCTCACCAGCACCGGGCGCGACGTGCAGGCGGTCCACCGGGTGAACGAGCGCCCCCTGGCCACCCCGGGCCCGCTCACCGACGCCGCGGCCCGCGCCTTCGCGAAGGTCACTCCCTAACTCTCGAGGGTCGGTCAGGCGGGACGCAGGTGGACGACGTCGCCCACCGCCAAAAAGTGGCGCTGACCCTCGGAGGTCTCCACCACGAGGTGGCCCTTCTCGGTCACATCCACCGCCATCCCCTCCACATCACCCGAGGAAATTTCAACCCGGACCCGGCGACCCAACGTGGCGGAGCGCTCGCGCCACGCCGCCAGGAGCCCCGCCCGATCGCCCGCGACCAGCGCGTCGTAGTGAGGCCCCAAGGCGTTGAGCAGGGCGATCAACAACTCCTCCCGGTCCACCGGCGTCGGCACGATGTGGTTGCAGGCCACCGCGATCTCGGCCAACTCCGACGGGAGGTTCTCGGGCCAACACACGTTGATCCCAATACCCACCACCACCACCGCTCGTTCGTCGGGGGCCGGCGCCCGCCATCCCGCCGTCACCTCGACCCCCAGCGGCCAGTCGGCCTCCGCCAAGATTCCGGCCAGTTTCCGATCCGGCCCCGAACCATCCCCCGGCCACACGAGGTCGTTCGGCCACTTCAGCCGCGGTGCGAACCCGGCCACGGTCTCCACGGCCCTCGCCGCCGCCACCGCCACCGCCATGGTGGCCAAATCCATCACAGCGGCCGGGGGCCTCAGGAGGATCGTGAGTAACAAACCCGCCCCCGGGGGAGCCGTCCAGGTGCGCCCGGCCCGGCCCCGACCAGCCGTCTGGTAGTCGGCCACCAGCACGATGCCCTCCGGCTCGCCCTGGCGCACCAACTCCATTGCATCAGCGTTGGTAGAGCCCGTTTCGGCCACCCAGCGGACATCGGAAAAGCGCCGCCCGGGGCCCTCGGGCAACACTGATCTGGCACGTGTACCCGGCACGGCGCTAACCATAGGGCGTGCTTACCAAGGTCCTCATCGCTAATCGGGGCGAGATTGCTGTCCGAGTCATCCGCGCCTGCCAGGAGATGGGCATCGCCACGGTGGCGGTCTACTCCGAGTTGGATCGGGAGGCGCTCCACGTTCGCCTCGCCGATGAGGCCTACGCGCTGGGAGGCCAGACCGCCGCCGAGAGCTACCTCAACACCGAACGAATCCTCGAGGTGATCAAGCAGTCCGGCGCCGATGGGGTGCATCCGGGCTACGGCTTCTTCTCCGAAAACACCGACTTCGCCCGGGCCATCACCGAACGGGGTGTGACCTTCATCGGCCCCCCGCCCGAGGCCATCGAAGTCATGGGCGACAAGGTGTCGAGCCGCATCGCGGCGCAGGCCGCCGGGGTGCAGGGCGTTCCTGGCACCACCCAGTTCCTCGCCAGCAGCGACGAGGTCGTGGCCTTCGGTACCGAGTTTGGGTGGCCGGTGGCCATCAAGGCGGCCTACGGCGGCGGCGGGCGCGGCATGCGCGTGGTGTCGAGCGCGTCCGAGGCCCACGATGCGCTCGAGTCGGCCCAATCGGAGGCCCTGAAAGGCTTTGGGCGCGACGAGTGCTACGTGGAGCGGTACCTCACCTGGCCGCGTCACGTCGAGATGCAAATCATCGGCGACACGCAGGGCAACGTGGTGTGGATCGGCGAACGCGACTGCTCGGCCCAACGTCGCCACCAAAAACTCATCGAGGAGAGCCCGGCACCGGCCTTTCCTCCCGAGACCCGCCAGGCCATGGGCGAGGCGGCGGTGAAGGTAGCCAAGGCATGCGGTTACTACAACGCTGGCACCGTTGAGTTCCTCTTCCAAGATGGCGAATTCTGGTTCCTCGAGATGAACACCCGTCTGCAGGTGGAGCACCCCGTCACCGAGTTGGTGTCCGGGATCGACCTCGTGCGCGAGCAGATCCGGGTGGCATCGGGCGAACCGCTCTCCTTCACGCAGGACGACATCGACCTCCGGGGCTGGGCCATCGAGGTGCGGGTCAATGCCGAGAACCCCGCCGAAGGACGGTTCCTCCCCTCTCCCGGCACCATCACCGAACTGGTGCCGCCGCAGGGCTTCGGGGTGCGCTGGGATGGCGGGTACGAAAGTGGCGACGAGGTGAGCCAGTACTACGACAACCTGGTGGGCAAGTTGGTGGTGTGGGGCGACACTCGCGACACCGCCATCGACCGCATGATTCGCGCCCTCACCGAAATGCGAATCGAGGGAATCGCCACCACTATTCCGGCCGACCTCGCCATCTTGCGCCACCCCGATTTCCGGGCGGCCGCGCACTCCACCAAATGGGTGGAGGATCGCCTCGATCTCACCGGTGTCACCTCCGGGCCGACGGCGCCGGCGGTTGATTCCGACGCGGCCCCCAAGGTGCAACGCGACGTAGACGTGGAGATCAACGGCAAGCGCTTCTCGGTGAAGATGTGGGTGCCGGAGGTTCCGATGGTTGCGGCCACGGCTTCGGCTGGCCCTCGCCCCCGCCGGGCCACCGCCGGCGGCGCGGCGGCCGCCGGCAACGGAAAGGTTTCCGTGCCGATGCAGGGCACCATTGTGAAGGTGCTCGTGGAGGTGGGCCAGACCGTGACCGCTGGTCAGTCCGTGTGCGTGCTGGAAGCCATGAAGATGGAGAACAACATCGCCGCCGACAAAGACGGAACCGTGACGGAAATCAAGGTTGTGCTGGGCCAGTCCGTGGGTACCGGCGACATCGTGGTGGTTATCGACTGACCCCGGCGGTTCGCGCCACGCTCAGAGCCCGCGGAAGATCGACGAAGGCGGCGTACACCAACACCAACGCGAGGGCCGAGAGCGTCACGATGACCACCGCTAAGCCCGGGGAAGCGACCAACCCCGCCAGCGGCGGCGCCGAAGACCACCCCGCCATGACCACCGCCACGCCCGCCAAGAAGACATCCAGCGCCACGTGGATTGGATGCGGCGGTGTTTCATCCCGTCCGAAGCACCCGCAGGACCCGATCATGGTGCCGCTCCGCCGGGCCAGCACCACGAACACGCCGAACGCCCCGTAACTCAGCGCCACCAGCGACCACACCAGGGCTCCGCCCACCGTGATGGCCGCCAGCCCAAGCCCCAGTTCGACCCCTGAACCCACCCGCACCCACCACGACCGGGCCGGCAGCCCCAGGGCCCGCAAGGCGCCCACGGTCATGATGGGATCCAGGAGCTTCTGGGCCCCGGCAAGGGCCAGCAGCGCGGCGGCCACGAGGGCGGGGGCGGTGAGGGCAGGCATCGGCCCTATTCCGCCGCCTCGGCCAACGCTTCCGCCAGGGAGGGGTGCACGAGGAGACTGTCCACGATGTCCACGACTCGCAGGCCATTGGTGACCGCCACCGCCACCACTGCGATCAATTCGGCGGCGTGGCGGCCCACCACCGATCCACCCAACACGATGCCGGTCGCCGGATCGCTCACCAGTTTCACAAACCCCCGCGAATGGCTTTCGATCAGGGCCTTGGGTGATGCCGAAAACGGGACCTTGGTGACCCGCACCTTCCGACCTTGCGCAAAGGCATCCGCCTCCGCCAAGCCCACATCGGCGATCTCGGGAACAGTGAAGATAGCCGAGGCCGCCTTGTCGTAGTCCAGTGTTCGGTGCAGGCCGGAGGGATAGCCCATCACCTTCTCGGCGATCCGGCGGCCCTGCATCGAAGCCACCGACGACAGTGGGAGTTTCCCCGAAAGGTCACCGGCGGCGTAGATGTGGGGCACGTTGGTGGCACAGTCTGAGTCGATCGGTACGTACCCACCCGCCGCGATTACGCCCGCCGCCGCCAAGCCCAGCCCTTCGCTATTCGGGAGAGATCCGATGGCCATGAGGGCGTGGGATCCACTCACCGCTCGGCCATCGTCACACCGCACCGTAAGGGTGTCGGCGTGCCGATCGATCCCCACCGCCCGTGCCCCCTTGAGCAAGGTGACCCCCCGGGCCAGCAGTTCGTCTTCCAGGGCGGCAGCCACCTCGGGGTCTTTCCCCGGCAGCACCTGCTGCCGTGACGCAATGAGAGTGACCTCACTCCCCAGTGCCGAGAACATGTGGACGAACTCCACACCACTCACCCCCGACCCGATCACCACGAGGTGCTCGGGCCACTCCCGGGGCGGATAGGCGTGCCGGGTGGAAAGCACCCGGTGGCCGTCCACCTCGGCCCAATCGGGAAGACGCGGACGACTCCCGGTGGCAAGAAGAATGGCATCGGCTTCGATGTCGATCGGCCCGTCGGCGGTGGTAGCCACCACCTGGTGCGGTCCCACCAAACATCCGCTTCCCCGCAGGATCCGCACCCCCTGGCTCTCGAGGAGTTGCCGGGTGTCGTGCTCGATTTTTTCGGAAATGACCTCGATCCGTTGGCGCAGCGCCCCGGCATCCACTCCCACGGGGCCGGGCGTGAGTCCCATTTCCGGTGCCCGCCGTACCGCGGCCAGCGCCCCACCGGTGGCGATCATGGCCTTGGAAGGAATGCAGTCCCAGAGATGCGCCGCGCCGCCGATGATGTCGCGCTCGATCACGGTCACCTCGGCGCCGAAGCTGGCGGCGCGAGTAGCCGCGGTGTTACCGGCGGGCCCACCACCGATGATCACGAACCTCACAGTCATGCCCGAAGGCTAGTGAATCAGCGCCTCTCCCCCGTCGCCCCCGCGCTCAGAGCCCCCCGTGGCTGCGCTAGCGTGGGGGTTCAATGGCCCCTCGCCTCCTAGCCCGAGCGGGCGATGCGGTTGCCCGTCGCATTGACCGGCGAAGTTTTCTGGCCCGTTCCGCCATGGTGGGCACGGCGCTGGTCACCGCCCCCGCCGACTTTCTCCTGCGCCCCCAGAGCGCCTACGCCGCCACGTGCAACTGCCAGGGCCAGGGGTGCGTGTGCGGCTCGCTGTGCTGCGACGGATACACCGAGTTCTGCTGCGCCATCTACGGCACCAACACCTGCCCCACCGGATCGCTCACCGGCGGCTGGTGGAAGGCCGACGGGTCCACGTTTTGTGGCGGAGCCGCCCGGTACTACATGGACTGCCACAAACCCTGCGGCTGGTTGTGCGGGTGCGGAGGCTCGGGGCTGTGCAGCGGCACCTGCAACGGAACCGCCTGTGGCTGTGCCAACGGCCGCTGTGACCACCGCAAGGCTGGTTGCACGTCGTTCCGCTACGGCAACTGCAACAACTCCTACGCCTGCATCGGTCCGATCCTGTGCCGGGTGGTTACCTGCACCGAACCCTGGAAGATCGAGCCGACCTGCTCCAGCGCGGCCGTGCGCACCGACAACAACACCGCCAGCCACAACCGGCCGTGTCTCCAGGTGCCACTGCCACCACCACCCATCTATCCGGTGGCGGGCAACTGGGATGGAACCGGTAAATCCGGCATCGGCTTCTACGACAACCTCACCCACCTCTGGACAATCCGCCAGACCGCTGATTTTGGCCCCGTGGCCCCCTTCACCTATGGGCTCCAACCCGGCGATCGGCCCGTCGTCGGCGACTGGAACGGTGACGGGGCAACCGGCGTGGGAATCTTCCGCAACAGCGTGTGGCACCTGTCGAATCAGGTCGGCCCCGCCAGCACCTTCCTGGTGAGTGCCCGCTACGGGCAACAGGTCGGCGACATCCCGGTGGCGGGAGATTGGAACGGGGACGGCCGCGACTCACTCGGCATCTTCCGCACTGGTGGATATTGGCACCTGAGCGAAAACCTGGAGTACCCCTCCACGGTGCGTGTGGTGCGCTACGGCCTCCTGGCGGGCGACATCCCCGTGGTGGGCGACTGGGACAACGATGGCATCGACGGCATCGGCATATTTCGCAACGGCGAGTGGCATCTCAATAACACTCTCCAACCCTCCTCCACTGCCCGGGTGATCTCCTTCGGCCAGCCGGGCGACCTGCCGGTGGTGGGCGATTGGCACGACCTCGGCACGGTGAGCCTGGGCCTTTACCGACCGGCGGAGGGCACGTGGTATCTGCGTCGGTCACTCGACGATGCATCGGTGATCACCGTCAAGTTCGGGACGTCATGGCCAGTCAGCTGAAGGCGACGTGATGGCTGCTCTCGTCGTGGCATTGGCGTTGGTGGTGGCTCTCCTCGGCGTGCTCGTGATCGGCCTCCTGCGCTCCCATGCCGAGATCCTGCGGGCCTTGCATGATCTCGGGGTGAACCTCGAGGACGGCGTTGCCGCACCCGCGGCGCGGCGTCGCACCCCTGCCGTATCGAATCGAGCGCCGATGCGCACCAGCGAGGGGGTACCTCGACCCCGTGATGAGAACGCGCCCATGGGCGACGCGGTGGACCTCACCGGCGAACTTCCGCTCGGGGGGGCCGCCCGGGTGGCGGTCACGGGAGTGGGCCACGCCACCGTGTTGGCGTTCCTTTCGTCGGGTTGCGGCACCTGCGGAGTGTTCTGGGAAGCCCTCGCCGCTCCCGGCGGCCCCGAACTACCCGGGCCGGACACGCGGGTAGTGATCGTGACCAACGGCCCCGAGGCCGAATCAGCCGCCGCCGTGGCCGACCTCGCCCCCAAGGCCATCGTCACGATCATGACCAGCGCCGCCTGGGACGACTACCGCGTCCCGGTGTCGCCCTATTTCTTATTGGTCGACGGACCTTCAGGGACAGTGGTGGGCGAAGGATCCGGAACCTCCTGGGACCAGGTGCGCGACCTCCTCGGTCGGGCTATCGCCGATGCAGGACTGGCTCGGAGCGACGACCACAACCGCCTCGCCCGCCTGGGCGGCCAGGACCGCGCCGATTGGGTCGATAGCGAGATGCAGGCGGCGGGCATCGAGCCGGGCCACCCCAGCCTCTACCCCGAACCCCACCCATCGCACGGGGGAATCGAGGACGGCGCCCCATGATCCGGCTCGCCAACTCCGGGATCTCCATCGATCTACCCCGCCGGTGGGACGCCCAGATTCGCTCGGCGGGCGGCGAACTCACCTCCCGCTCGGCCAGCCCCCTGGCGCCGCTCGCTGCCACCCCCAGCGCCGGCTCGGTCCTGCATGCCGGCAGTTTCGCCCTGCCTGCCGAGCGAGGCGACTACGGCTCCGGAGCCGTTGAGGTGATGGGGGGATCAGACATTCTCATCTGCCTCCTCGAACATGAACCGGAGGCCGCCGCCACCGCCCTGTTCCGCCGTGAGGGTTTGCCGAGTGTCGGCGTGGCCGATTTCTCGCCGGAGAGCATGCAACGGGCCATGCCCGGCATGTCTGGGTTTCAAAGGTTCTTCCAGGTGGCGGGGCGGCCGTTCTGCCTCTACGTCGTCGTGGGCCACCATGTCACCCGGGGTCCCCTCGTGCGCTCGGCCCACGCCGTCGTGCAAACGATATCCATCGTCCCAAAATCATGAGCTCTACTCCCCGTTGGCGCGGCCTCGCCTTACTCGTCTTGCTGGCGACCCTTCCCGTTGTCCGCTCGACGGCCAGGGCATCGGCGGCCGAGCCGAGGATCAACGTGGTCCCCACCGGCACCACCACCGTGATTCCCGATGCCGGCTGGAGTTGGTTCTCCGACGAGCGGGCGCAGTTCTCCAGCGACGGCACGACGCTCTATACCGGCGCAGTGGCCAGCCGTTATGCCCGACGACTCCCGCCGGGAACCTCGATGGTCGGCGAGTTCACCCTCGCCACCGGGGCCCGCCGGCTCGTGGGCTTGGGGGTGGCCGAGAGCGATGACCACGCCAACCCCTCGATTTATGCGGCGCCCAACGGAGAAGTGACCACCGCTTGGTCTCGTCACAACCGGGACGGCCTGATCCACCAGCAACGCCGCCGCACCGATGGGTCGTGGCTGCTGCTTCCTTCCATTCCAGCCGGGGGAAACACCACCTACAGCCGGTTGGTGTCGAGTACCGGAGCGGCCGGTGAAGCGGTGCTCTACAACTTTTATCGGGGCGATCGATTCGATGCGTCGGCCCTGGTATCCACCGATGTCGGACGCAGTTGGGAGGACATCGGACCCATACTGCGCGACCCAACCGACCTCATCAATGGCCGCCCGTACGTGCAGTATGCGGCCGATGGAGATGGCCGTGTCGACCTCATCGCCACGGCAACCCACCCCCGGGACGAGCAGACATCCATCTACCACGGCTACATCAAAACCGGGCGGGTCTACCGGTCGGACGGAACGTTACTCGGACCCCTCGGTGCCACCCTTCCGGTGACCGCACTTACCCGAGTGTGGTCTCCTACCGGCAGTGAACGGGCCTGGGTGTCAGGGATTCAAGACGACCCGATCACCGGACAACCAACGATTGTCTTCTCGGTGCGCCACTCCGTGACTGATCATCGCTACTGGTACGGCTCCTGGGATGGCACTACCTGGCAGACCGCCGAAGTGGCTTACGCCGGTACCGCGCTCACCGCTGAGGAGGAGGACTACACGGGGCTAGCGGCGCTGGATCCAGCCGACCCCACGCACCTGGTCATCTCGACCAACGCCGATCCGGTTACCGGCGCTCCCCTGGTTTCGGTAGCGGATCAGCAACGCCACTGGGAGCTGTGGGACGGCCGTCAAGCCGAAGGGATCTGGACATGGACGGCGCTTACCCGCGATTCCACGATCGATAACCTACGCCCGGTGCTGGCCGCCTTGAACGGTGCGCACGCGCTGTTATGGATGCGGGGGTCCTACCCCGGGTACACGACCTACGACACCGACATCGTGGGGGTGATTTCCACTCCTGGGGGGACGACCGTGGGTGCGGGAGCGGCCACGGTGGCCACCAACGTGCCGGTGCTCCCCACTCCGGCACCGAGCACCGAGCGAGGCACGCCGGTGGTGGGTCAATTCGACGGCCACCCGGCTGACGACCTCCTGATGATCCATCCCGGTGCCGTTTCGGAGTCCCTTTTTCTCGGCGATGAGCAGCACCACCCGAGCGCGATCACAGCCCCATCGGTCACGGGCACCTACACGCCCATCCCCGGCGACTATGACGGCAACGACACCACCGACATCTACTTCTACGCCCCTGGTCCCGCCACCGACTACCTCTTGCTCGCTTCGGGAGTAGGCCGGTTTACCTCGGTGCCGGTTCGCCAGGTGTTCGGCGCCTACACGCCCATCCCCGGCGACTTCGACTGCGATGGCACCACCGACATCTACTTCTACGCCCGTGGTCCGGCCACCGACAGTCTGTGGATCGGAAAGAACTCGGCCTTCACACCCCTGGCAACTCGCCAAGTCCTCGGCACCTACACGCCCATCGAGGGAGACGAGGACGGGGACGGATGCGACGATATTTTCTTCTACGGTGCCGGGTCCACCCCGGAGTCGCGCTGGCGGGGCGGGCCCGGTGCCATCTTCCGCGTCACCGAGACCCGGCAGGTCCTCGGTTCCTACCTCCCGGTCAGTGGCGACTACAACGGCGACGGCCACACCGACATCCTCTTCTACGCCTCTGGTGCGAGCCGTGACTACCTCTGGCTCGCGTCCGAGACAGGAACTTTCACCGACGCGCCTGTTCGCCAAATCTACGGTTCGTATGTACCGGAGGCCGGGGACTTCGATGGTGATGGACGCGACGACATGCACTTCTACAACCCTGGGTTGCCGGCTGATCCCCTGTGGTGGTCCGGCGATCTTCCCCTCGCCAACGTCACCACCGCCATCAACAACCTCTAGAGCGCCTGAGGGCACCCGTGGCAGCGCTAAGTTGAGCGGCTCATGGCACCTGTCCCGGAAACTTCGTGGTGGCGGGCTGTCCTCCGACATCCGGTAGTAGCCGACCATCTGGTGGGGCTGTGCGAGGCATTCGGAGCCCACACGGTGGCCGATCACCTCGATCGATTCCGATCGGTCGGCGACCTCGTGGCGATCACCGTTCCCCCGGGGTCACGCGATCTCCGCTCCCGGCGCTTGCGCATGTACGCCCTCGAGGATCGGGATCAAGTCGTTCGGACCTTTCGGGCTGGCGGCTGGAACGCGTTCGAGGCGCCCCTCCCGAGCGTCTTCGCCCGTCTCGTTCGCCGATGGCCCCACACGGTGCTCGACGTGGGGGCCAATACTGGTTTGTATTCACTCATCGCCGTGACGGCCCATCGGTCGGTGCGCGCCATCGCCTTTGAACCAGTGCCCGAGATCGCTGCCCTGATGCGCACGAACGTGCGGGCGAACCGAGCCAGCCGCCGGATCTCCCTCCACGAAACCGCGATCGGTGACCACATCGGCCAGGCAGAGCTGCACCTCCCGCCGGCTCAACTCGATGGAACCATCGAGACCAGCGCGTCGCTCGAGAGCGACTTCAAGGAGACCATTGATCGGGTCCTGACCGTGCAGGCCTCCACGCTGGACCAGGCCTGGGCTGCTGCCGGCCGGCCCACCGTGAGCCTGGTAAAAATCGACGTCGAAGGTGCCGAGCCGCGCGTCCTAGCCGGGGCCGGGGCGCTGATCGACGCCTGTCGGCCCATCCTCACCATCGAGGTTCTCGACGGCGCCAGCACCGATGCCGCCGAGCGCCTCTGCCGTGACCACCGTTACGTGGATATCGTCTTGAGTCCCCACGAGGCCGTCGTGAACCCTCCCTCGGTGGTGCCCGTACCGCTGGCCCCCAACCAACTCCTGGTGCCCGCCGAGCGAGTCGGCGAGGTAGTAGCGGAACTCCGGGCGGTCCCCCGGCTGTTGGTGACCGAGCTGGGGTAACGGGGGGCGGTTTCACGTCCCCGAGGGCCGGTCCGTAGCATGAGAACGTGATGAGCGACGTACCTGCCCAAAAAGCCGATCGCGACGCATGGCGGGCCATGGCCGCCAAGGACCTCAAAGGGGCCGACCCCGACACACTCATCTGGCAGACCCCCGAGGGTATTGCCGTTCAGCCGCTCTACACGGCGGCTGACACCGCCGCCATCCCCACCGACGGCCTGCCCGGTGCCGCGCCCTTTCGGCGCGGGGTGCGAGCCACCATGTACACGGGACGGGCCTGGACAATTCGTCAGTACGCCGGTTTCTCCACCGCCGAGGAGTCCAACGCCTTCTACCGCCGAAACCTCGCCGCCGGCCAACAGGGGGTATCGGTGGCCTTCGACCTCGCCACCCATCGAGGCTACGACTCCGACCACCCCCGAGTAGTCGGTGACGTGGGCAAGGCGGGGGTGGCCATCGACTCGGTGGAGGATATGAAGATCCTGTTCGACGGGATTCCCCTCGACCAGATGTCGGTGTCGATGACCATGAACGGGGCGGTGCTTCCCGTCCTGGCGTGTTTCATCGTGGCGGGCGAGGAACAAGGGGTGCGGCAAGACCAACTCAGTGGCACGATCCAAAATGACATCCTCAAAGAGTTCATGGTCCGCAACACCTACATCTACCCGCCGGAGCCGAGTATGCGGATCGTGGCCGACATCATCAGTCATACCGCCGAGCACATGCCCCGGTACAACTCGATTTCGATCTCCGGCTATCACATGCAAGAAGCGGGCGCGACGGCCGACCTCGAGTTGGCCTTCACCATCGCCGACGGGTGGGAGTACGCCCGGTTCGCCACCCAGCGCGGGCTCGACATCGATATCTTTGCGCCGCGTCTCTCGTTCTTCTTCGCCATCGGCATGAACTTCTTTATGGAGGTCGCCAAACTCCGCGCCGCTCGGGTGCTCTGGGATCGGGTGATGACCACCTTCGACCCCCAGAACCCACAGTCCAAAATGCTCCGCACCCACTGCCAGACCAGCGGCGTGTCGCTCACCGAGCAGGACCCGTACAACAACATCGTGCGCACCACCGTCGAGGCGATGGCGGCGGTACTCGGCGGCACCCAGAGCCTGCACACCAACTCCTTCGATGAGGCGCTCGGCCTACCCACCGAGTTCAGTTCCCGTATTGCCCGCAATACCCAACTCATCATCCAGGAGGAAACCGGCGTACCTCGCGTCGTCGACCCGCTCGGAGGCAGTTACTACGTAGAGGCACTCACCCAGGCCCTGGTCGACCGCGCCTGGGAGATTGTGGAGGAGGTCGAAGCGCTCGGTGGCATGACCAAAGCCGTTGCCTCGGGCATGCCCAAGTTACGAATCGAAGAGGCCGCCGCCCGCCGCCAAGCCCGCGTGGATCGGGGCGAGGAGGTCATCGTGGGGGTGAACAAATACCGGCCGGAAGATCCGCCCCTGGTGGACATCCTCGCCATCGACAACACGATGGTGCGCGATCGCCAGATCGCCCGACTCGACCAGATCAGGGCCACCCGCCCATCGGCGGCTTGCGATACCGCCCTCCACCGTCTGCGCGAGGGCGCCGCAGGCGATGGGAACCTGCTCACCCTGTGCATCGAGGCCGCTCGGGCCCGGGCCACCGTAGGCGAGATGAGCGATGCCATGGAGACAGTGTTCGGCCGTCACAAGGCTGACATCCGTAGCATTAGCGGTGTGTACGGATCAGGGTTCGAAGGGGATGAAGATTTTGCCGCCATCGTGGCCGATGTGGCCGCCTTTGCCAGCGAAGAGGGGCGACGCCCCCGGATGCTCATGGCCAAGATGGGCCAAGATGGCCACGACCGCGGGGCCAAGGTGGTGGGAACCGCTTTCGCCGATATCGGCTTCGACGTGGACTTCGGACCACTCTTCGAAACCCCCGAGGAAGTGGCGCGGGCGGCGGTCGAAAACGACGTGCACATCGTGGGGGTGTCGAGCCAGGCCGCCGGGCACAAGACCCTCGTACCGCAACTGATCGACGAGCTACGGGCGGCGGGCGGCGGCGACATCCTCGTGGTGTGCGGCGGCGTGATCCCACCCCAGGACTACGACGAACTTCGAGCCGCCGGCGTCGTGGCCATCTTTGGTCCCGGTACCAACATCCCCGAGGCGGCCGAAGTTGTGCTCGGTCTCCTACGCGCTCGTCCCGGCCGCCGCTAAAGCCCCCGACCGTGGCTTCCACCGACGTTGATCTCGCCGCTGCCATCCGCGCCGGCGATCGGCGCGCCCTGGCGCGCGGCATCACCCTGGTGGAATCCACCCGTCCCGACCACCGCATCGAGGCCACCGACCTCATCGAATCGCTCCTGCCCTTTACCGGCGGCGCCATCCGCATAGGTATCTCGGGCGTACCCGGCTCCGGGAAATCCAGCCTCATCGAGGCCCTCGGCCACCAAGTCCTGGGTGACGGGCACCATCTAGCCGTGCTGGCGGTGGACCCATCCAGTTCCATCTCCGGCGGTTCGATCCTGGGTGACAAGACCCGCATGTCCGACCTCGGCCGCCACGAACGCGCCTACATTCGGCCCTCACCCTCCTCCGGCACACTGGGAGGTGTGGCCCGCCGCACCCGCGAAGCCCTTCTGCTGTGTGAGGCCGCCGGGTTCCGGGTGGTACTGGTGGAGACCGTAGGCGTGGGCCAGTCCGAGGTGGCGGTGGCCGACATCGTCGATCTCTTCGTGTTGGTGGCCTCGCCCACCGGCGGTGACGAACTGCAAGGCATCAAACGCGGGATCATGGAGCTGGCCGACCTCATCGCCGTCAATAAGGCCGATGGAGAACTCGAAGCGGCCGCCCAGCGCGCCATGGGAGACCTGCGCCACGCGGTGCACCTACTGCGGCCCAAGCGACCTGGCTGGGAGGTGGGCGTCGCCACGTGTTCGGCGCGAACCGGGGCCGGCGTGCCCGAACTCTGGGCCGCCATCGAGGCTGCCCATGCCCGACTGGTGGCCGATGGCCTCGACAATCTGCGGGCCCAGCAGGGCGTGGCATGGATGTGGAGCGAAGTGACCGAGACTCTGCTGGACCGACTCCGGGATCACCCCGCGGTGCGGGACCGACTACCCGAACTCGTGGCGGCGGTGGCAGCTGGCTCGACCGCTCCCGCCCGAGCCGTCCAGTTGCTGCTCGATACGTTCCTGGATCACGAGACCCTCTAAGGGTCGTGCCCTCGGCGGGGATCCGGTACGTAGTACGACGGTTCCACCCCCAACTCCAGTTCGATCCGCCGCACCCGCTCGAGCGTGCGCTGCGAGACCACTCGATGGGCCGCAATGAGGTCCGCAATGACCCCCAGGGCAAAGCTCTGCACAGCCGCCAGGAGAAGAACACCCCCCATCACGATCGACTGCAAGTGCCCCGAACGGTCGCCGTGCACAAGCCAGTCGTACAGGAACGGGGTGAAGGCCATCGCGGCCAGCAGCAGCAGACCCAGCGCCATCCCCGTAAACACCCTGAGCGGCTCGTAACCCGTGTAGATCCGGAAGATCGCCAGAGCGTTTCGGCGCACATAAACCCACATCGAGCCGAACAGCCGGGACTCGCGAAGCTCGGGATTCGTCCGCACCACGACGTGATCCACCGCCACCAGGCTCTGGCCCGCCTGGATGAGCGATTCCAGCGTGTAGGTGTAGCCCGACACCACGGTGAGACCGAGCGCCGCCTCGCGGTTATAGGCCCGAAATCCAGAGGTGGCATCGGGGATCGTCGTGCCCGATGCATGCTGGATCACCCAACTCCCCAACTTCTGTAGCCGTTTCTTGACCAGCGAGAAATGCTCGATGGCCATCACGTCCCGAGCGCCGATCACCATGTCGGCATCGCCCCGCAGGATCGGCTGCACCAGGGCGGGTATGTCCTCGGTGCAGTACTGGTTGTCGGCATCAGTGTTGACCACCACATCCGCTCCCAGCTTCAGGCAGGCATCCAGACCCGCTTGGAAGGCATGGGCCAGCCCCTTGTTGTTGGTCAGTTTCACAACGTGATCCACGCCGAGTTCCCGAGCCACCGCAACGGTGCCGTCAGTGGAGCCATCGTCGACGATGAGCCACTCCACCACGTCAAAGCCCTCGACCTTCCGCGGCAACGCCCCCAGGGAGACGGGCAGTTGGGCCTCTTCGTTGAGACATGGAATTTGAATGATCAGTTTCACAACGTTCGAACGGTAGCCCCCAGGCGACCCGGGGCCGCTCACCCGAAGGCTTCAGATGATCCGCAGGGAAGGATTGATGATCAACACAGCCAGGGCCCCGCCCAGTCCGATCAGGACCATCAGTAACCAGAGCCGTGCCTTGCGGTGCTCAACGGGCTCCACGAGACCCAGCAGCATCCCCGGGAGCAGCACGAGCGCGTAGCGAGGACTCGGCCCACCGCCGATGCTCCATTCGAAGAAGAACACCGCCGTGTACACCGGTCCAGCCACCACGACGGCGATGAAACTCAGCCAGCCGGCCAACGCCACCACCGAAGACCGGGCGGCGTTGAGAACGGCCCGCAAGTCGGCGGCCACCACGGTATAAACCATCAGCATGCCGAACGCCCCCACGAAGGACGTCCGAAGCGGTGTGGGACCGGAGTAGGCGATGACGAGACCCACGAGTTGCGCAATGAGATCCTCGCCCGGGAACTGACTCACCTCTTTGAACGACAGCAGTGCGTGGGTGACCACGGCCGGGTCCACTATCGCCCGGGCGTTCACTATCGCCCCCCAGGCGAGGTAGGCCATCCCCGACACCGCCACCGGGAGGAGCCAGAGGTCATCGCGCACGGGACGCCACGATGGTCGGCGACGAATCAGCAGCGCCACCAGCGCCATCGTTGCGATGGCAACGAGCACCTGGGGCTTGGTCCACACCGCCACGGCCCCCAGCAGCGACCACCCCAGGAGCCCACCCCCGGTGACGGCTCGTCGTGCGGCGAGCAGGAAATGGATCGTCAGCGCGCCGAGCAGGAGAACGGCGGCATCGTTGGAAACCGTCGCCGAGTGGTAAACAACGGTAGGACTCAGCAGGGCTATCGCCAGGATCGTGGCCGCCCCCGCCGGCCGAACCCGAAGTCGAGCCAGCGCCAGCCAGAGGACCACGAGTCCGCTCAGGAGCCATACCACCCCGGTGAGGCGGGCCGTGAGGACGAAGTCATCACTGGGGCCGAAGGCCACGAGGCCACGCAGGGCGCCCGTGACGAAGTAGTACATCGGGGGCTGCTGCGCCTCGTACTGGTAGCCATCGGACCCTATCCGGCTCGGCGGCTGGTCACCGCTCCCGCGGCAATCGGGGGGCCGCACCGCCACCACTCCCCGACAGAGGGATGCCCCCACCACCTCGGGCCCGATGAACTCTCCCATGCGGGGCACCTCGTGCCGCTCCGCCCGCAGGACATAATCGAGATGAGCGCTTTCGTCATAGGTGGAGAGGTCGGGAAAACGCACCACCACCGACGTCACCAAGATCAGCGTCCCCACCACCAGGAACAAGGCGGTGAGCAAAGTTGAACGGCGTTGCTGGAGCAAGCCCCGTACGGCGTCGCTCACGCTCATGGTCTCATCCTGGTTGGGATCAGAACTCACCGCCGCCCTCATCACCGAAGACACCCTACTGGTGCGCGCCACCGGCTCTGACCCCCCCAAGCGATAGGGTTTCGGGGTGGCGGCCACTGAGGTACCGACCGGCAACACGTACGACAAGTACTCCTCGACCCACCGGATTGAGCAAAAGCTCATGGATGGGTTCTTCCAGCATCTTGATGCGGCTCTCCCCGTGGCCTCGGTTCGTTCGATCCTCGAGGTAGGGGTGGGCGAAGCCATCGTGGCCAGGCGGGTGCAGGCCCGGTACCCCCGGGCGCGGTTGGTGGGGATTGATCTCCCCGACCCCGCGTTGGCCCTCCACTGGGCCGAAGGCGACGTAAGGGGCGTTTTCGCCGACATCCATCACCTGCCGTTTCCCGACGCCAGTTTCGACCTGGTGCTGGGCATCGAGGTGCTTGAGCACGTGGCCGATCCGGTGGCGGCGGTGCACGAGTTGTCCCGTATCGCCAGCGGATATCTCGTGGTGTCGGTGCCCCGCGAACCGATCTGGCGACTGGCCAACCTGGCGCGGGGCAAATACATCGGGGCGCTCGGGAACACTCCCGGTCACATCAATCACTGGAGTACGCGGAACTTTGTCGGGTTGATCGAGCAGAAGTTCACGGTGGAGTCGGTTACAACGCCCTTTCCGTGGACGATGGTCAGCGCCACCTCCCAGCCGTAACCGATCGCCAGCCGACGGTTGGCCAGTTCGATCCGAACGCACCGCCCGCCGCTCCACCCGGCGCCGGTCGGCGGTTGCCTTCCGCCTCGTGCTCAGCGGCGACCGCGGCGAATGCGGGCGAGACCGCGGTCGGCGACGAGGCGAGGACCGCCCGCTTGGAGGTAGGCCCACGCCACCTCCACATCGCGCCGACGACCCCGTCGCACGGGGGCGGAGCCGGCGTGGGGATCGAGGTCGACACAGGCCAGGTCGGCCGCTCGGCGGGGCGCCCGGCAGAACTCCACCAGGGGCTCCAGGCAGGCCGACCAGGTGAACGCCGGAGTCAGGCGACCGATGTTGGCTCGGCAGGTAGCCGCCAGGGCGGGATCGGTGAGCAACCGCTCCAGACCCTCCTCCACCGCCGCCACATCCCCGGCCGGCACCACCACGCCTAGTCCCTCGCGACGGATCACCTCCGCGAACGAGTCGCCATCGGTGGCCAAGATCGGCAGTCCCGCCCAGAGGTAGTCGAGGATGCGGGTGCGGAACGAGAACTCCGTCTCGATGTGATCGAGGTGCGTGCTCACACCGAGATCGGCATCGAGCAGAAAGTTTTGGCGCTCCTCGAAGACCACCCAGTCCTCGTTGAAAAAGACGTGGGTGTTGACCAATCCCAACTCGGTGGCCAGACGCCGCGTCTCCACCGCCATCCGCATCTCGGGAATGTCCGGATTCGGGTGACGGAGGCCAAGAAAGAACAGCCGGATCTCCGGCATACGGGTCCGCAGGCGGTCGACCGCTCGGATGAGGGTGAGCGGATCGAACCAGTTGTACACCCCGCCACCCCAGAGGATGACCTTGTCGTCGACACCAATCCCGGGGACCACCCCCTTGATGGCGGAGTGGCTCGCCACCGGCGGTTCGCTGTCAACACCGAAGGGCACGACGGCGAGGAGGTTGTGGAGCGATTCGTCGCCATCGTAGGTAACCGGATTGATGCGAACGAGAGCCGCCATTTGGCCGAGCCAGAGATCGCGCTGTTTGGTACTCGCACACAACACAAAGTCGGCCCGCCCGAGTTGCTCGTTGATCACATGAGTGGCGTTGCGCACCGCATCGAAGCGGCCGTGTTCGCCCTCGGCGTCGTGGCCCTGCTCGAGTTGCTCGAGGTGCATCGGGTCATAGAGGTCGGCGATGAGGACCTTGTCGGAGTGGAGGAGGAAGCCCCGCCCGGCCAGCACCCAACCCTGGAACAGGAATACATCGCACCACCGCTCCAGGTCGCGTAACCCTTTTTCGGCCACCGACCGCACCTCGAAGTTCTCGCCGCCGAGGTCGCAGCGACCGGTGGTGGCGAGCACCACATCGTGCTCGGTGGCGAGACGGCGAGCGATCTG
>VFJN01000017.1 GCA_009886035.1 Actinomycetota bacterium | reverse complement strand
ATCGACTCGTGGTTCAGCGCCCCGAAGTTCAGCAGCGCGAACCGCTGGATGGGGTACTGGAGGTCTTTCCAGACATCGCGGTCGATGGGTGCCGAGAACGCGAACACGTTGCTCGTCGTGAACACCATGAGGTCGCCGTCCCCGAGCGAGCTGTCGAGGTTCGCCGCGAACGCGAGGCCGGTGATGTTCCCGCCCGGCACGGCGAACGCGCCACCTTCGTTCAGGAACGTGTTTTCGGTGTAGTAGATGACCGAGTTGCGACCGAGCGCCGGGTCGCTGTAAACGAGGTCGCCGCCGTAGTACAGGTTGTCGCTGGCCACCCAGAGACGGCCCTTGCCGTACGCCATCGGCCCGCCAACGGGCACCTGCGTCTCGGGGTCGGACCGAATCGCCGACGCTCCGTTGTAGAGGTACGGCAAATTCGACCCGTTCTGGACGATGAGCCAGTTCTCGGCCTGCTGAAACCATGCGTGCGGCAGGTCGGCTTGGTTCGGGTCGCTCGGGATGCTGATGTTCGTGACGGCGTAATTCTCGCTGATGCTGATCCGGTGAATCAGGCCGCTGATTGACACCGCGATGTACGGAAGGCCGGTTGGCGCACCCTCGATTGGGTCTGCGATGTACTGGCCCGCGCCTTGGAACAGGCCGGACGGCAGCGTGCAGGTGATCTTCCGCCATCCGGGCCGCGGGGTTGGGAAACCGCCACGAACCGTCGTGTTCACGGCCCATGCGAGCTGGTTCACGCCGATGAGATTCGGCGCGAAGCCGGAATCGACACCGGCCTCGTAGGACAGGTATCCGTCAACCAGCCGGTTTCGGTCGTTCGTCATCGCTCTTGAGCAATCAGGCCCGAACTGCGAGCGTTCCGCAAGATGGATTCTAAGAACGTCGCCTCAGAGGCTGAAATCAGGACCGGAAACTACCTCGACCTCAAGTGGAAAACTCTCGACCCGTTCGAGCGAGAGAAAACCATGGTCCGGTCGGGCGGCTACATCATCGGCAACGGCGTCCGCTACGGCAACGGCATCGACTGGCACTACAAGGAGGCGATGAAGTGCCTCTGGCCGCGGTTCGCGTGGCACAAGTGGTCGAACCTCTTGATCCCCGAGTTCGCCCGCAACAAGGAAACCGGCGTCATGGGGCCTGCGTCGTCCGGCAAGACGTACTGCGCCGCGGCCTACGGGCTCACCAAGCTGTTCATCTGGCCCAAGGACACGTCGGTCATCATGTCCACTACCACCACGCAGGGTCTCCAGCTCCGCGTCTGGGGGTCGGTCAAGGAGCTGTTCAACAGCGCGAAGATGCGCCGACCGCACCTTCCGGGCCGCATCATCGAAAGCCGGTACATGCTCACGATGGCCGACTCAGAAGACGATGGGCAGGACTACCGCGACGGGATACAGGGGGTGGCCTGTCGCGTTGGCGGCCAATTCGTCGGTCTGTCGAACTACGTCGGCCTGAAAAACGACCGCGTCGTGCTCATCGCGGACGAAGCCTCGCTCATGTCTCGCGGGTTCTTGGATTCCGTGGCAAACCTTCGTAAAAACCAAGACTTCCAGCTCATCGCCCTCGGGAATCCCAAAGACCAGAACGACGCGCTCGGGATTATCTGCGAGCCGCACCCGTCGGCGGGTGGATGGGAAGGGCTCGGATACGAGGAGCGGACGCGCGTTTGGAATACCCGTTCGATTGGTGGGCGGGCCATCCAGCTCTGCGGCTACGACTCCCCGAACTACGACTACCCGCGCGGGGTGAACCCGTTCCCGTGGCTCATTAAGCCGGAGGACATCGACAACGACCTCGCGTACTACGGCCGCGACTCGTTGCAGTTCTCGATGATGAACCTCGGCTGCATGCCCAAGACGGGCGGCAGCCGGCGCGTCGTCACGCTGTCGTCTTGCGAGGCCAACCGTGCGTTCGAGGAGGCCGTCTGGCTCGACGTGAAGAAGCTCACGCGGGTCATCGCCGTGGACGCCGCCTACTCCGGTGTCGGCGGCGACCGGTGCTCGCTAACCGACCTGACGTTCGGACCTCTAGTGGATGGCACAGTGGGCATCGCCCTGACCGAACCCCAGGCAATCGTTCCAGTAAGCCCCAAAACAGGCGTAGAACCCGAAGAGCAAATCGCGTCATGGGTGAAGTCGTACGCTGAATCTCGCGGGATTGCTCCTGAAAACGTCGGGTTCGACTCGACGGGCCGTGGCACGTTGATGTCCGCGTTCGCCCGGCTCTGGTCTCCGATGGTTGTGCCAATCGAGTTCGGCGGCCTGCCATCCGACTCGCGGGCCGTGCGTGAAGGAGACCCGAAAACTGAGCGGGAAGCCTACGGCAAGAACGTCACCGCACTCTGGTTCGCATCGCGACTCGTCGTTGAGGGCAAGCAAATCCGACAGCTCTCCCGCGAGTGCGCCGAGGAGGGTGCGAGCCGCGAGTGGGGCATCAACAAGAACGGCAAGGTCGATGTCGAGACCAAGGACATCACGAAACTTCGCATGGGACGAAGTCCGGACTTGTGGGATTCACTGGTTGCGGCTATTGAAGTCGCTCGGAGACGCGGTTTCAAGATTGCGTCTGGAGCTGGAGTCGGAGTAGTCACGAAACGCGCCACCCCTGAGTGGCTGAAAAAAAAAGCAACCATGCAGCGCGACCTGTCAGCCCGCCACTCACTCACTTCCGTATGACTTCTGTCCACGGAATCACCACCGGTACAATCGAGCACGATGCCGTGGTTTTTGAGCCTCCCGATGCGAACAAGCCGTCGTTCGTGGCGTTCAACATCTTCCTCGACCCGCACCCTCCCGGAAGCGACCGCTCGCAACGGGTGTCCGTGTCGCTGTTCGGGAGCACCATTCGGAAGAACATTGGGAACCTCACCGCGGGCCGCAGGGTGACGGTCGCCGGTCGCGTGTACCCCAAGGCCGCGCAGGCGCGAGACGGTCGGTGGTACGGAGAGCTTTCGATTGCGAGCGGAACGGTGGAGTTCAACGGTTGACCCATGCGCTACGTCCTAAAAAACCGCAATTCGTTCCCTCCAGGTGGCTGGATTTTCAGGCAGCCTGAGACAAACTGGTCCGCGCCGCTCCCGATGTCCGACTCGTTTGCGACCACCGTGAAGCGCGTCACGGAGCATCGTCAGGCGAATCCGGGCT
>VFJN01000071.1 GCA_009886035.1 Actinomycetota bacterium | reverse complement strand
GGCGGCGGCCGGCACCTATTTCCTCTTCACGGCGGCGGTGCTGGGCTGGCGCGACCTCCGCTGGCCGCGCCCTTCGGCAACCTCCCGGCACCAGGCCCGGCGCCGAGACTGGCTTGTGCAAGCGGGCCTCGCCGACATCCCGATGCGAGAACTGGCGGCGGTGATGGCGGCGTTAGGCGCGCTCGGTGCCTTCGGTGCCTACGCCGTGTTCGGGGGCATTCTCCCGGCCCTGGTCACGGGCGCGTTCGCGGCATCTTTCCCGATTGCTTCCTACCGGGTCCGGCGCGTGAACCGACGCGCCGCCGCCATGGACGCCTGGCCGCGGCTCCTGGAGGAACTCCGGATCATGACCTCGGCTCTCGGTCGCTCCATCCCGCAATCTCTTTTTGAGGTGGGGCGGCGGGCACCCCCTGACATGCAGCCGGCCTTCGCCGCCGCCCAACGCGAATGGCTCCTCTCCACCGACTTCCCCCGCACGCTCGCGGTGCTCAAGGCCGGCCTGGCTGATCCCACCGCCGACACCGTATGCGAAACACTCCTGGTGGCCCATGAGGTTGGCGGCACCGACCTCGACCGTCGCCTCGACGCGCTGATCGATGACCGCATCCAGGATTCCCAGGGCCGCAAGGACGCCGCCGCCAAGCAAGCGGGGGCGCGCTTCGCACGGTTCTTCGTCTTGATCGTGCCGGCCGGAATGGCCCTCGCGGGCATGTCCGTGGGCACCGGCCGCCAGGCGTATGAAACCCCCACCGGACAAGTCCTCGTCGTCGTGTCCCTTGGCCTCGTGGTGGCGTGTTGGGTCTGGGCCGGCCGCATCATGATGCTCCCCCCGGAGGAGCGGGTCTTCGATGTCTAGGACACTGGCCGCCTCGGCCCTCCTTCTCGCCATCGGCACCACCCTCGTGCTCTCCGAAATGCGCTGGTTCAGCCGTGAACCCCTCGCGGCGCGGCTTCGCCCCTACGGCCCCCGCGGCGCCGGCAGTAACAACGGCCGGAGCGGCATCCTTTCGGTGGAGTCTTTCCGAGAGGTGATCGGCCCATTGGCCCAGCACCTCGGGGAGCGCATGGCCCGGCTCTTGGGTATTCGGGAGGAAGTGGCGGTGCGCCTCCAACGCATCCACTCCCCTGTCGACCCGACCGACTTTCGTGTCCATCAACTGGGACGGGCGGCCAGCGGCCTGGCTCTCGGCGTCCTCCTCGCCGCCGCCACCCGCCCCCCTTTGGCCGTGACCATGCTGTTGGTCCTCGGTGGACCCGCCCTCGGCTTCCTGCTGGTCGAACAACAACTCGCCCACCAGTCTGACCAGTGGAAGCGACGGATCTTCCTCGAATTGCCGGTGGTGAGCGAACAACTCGGCATGCTGTTGGGGGCTGGATTCTCCCTGACGGCGGCCCTCAACCGGATCGCCCAGCGGGGTACCGGTGCGTGCATGCAAGACCTCTCCATGGTGGGCGGACGGATCCGCCAGGGCCTGTCCGAAGTGGAAGCGCTCAAGGAATGGGCCACTCTCGCCAACGTCGATGCCCTCGATCGGCTCGTGGCGGTGCTGGCCCTCAACCGCGAGGCCGGCGACTTGGGCCGCCTGGTCGGCAACGAGGCCCGGGCCATCCGCCGCGATGGGCAACGGGAACTCATGGAGCAGATCGAACGCCGATCACAACAGGTCTGGATCCCCGTCACCGTCGCCACGCTGGTGCCCGGCGCAGTGCTCCTCGCCGTCCCCTTCATCGAGGCGCTTCGCCTCTTCTCAACCACCTGATCAACAAGGCATCCAACCAAGGAGATCCATGTCCATAACCCTGTACGACCGCTATGTCCGCCTCATGACCTGGTGGGCCGACACCGCTCCGGCACCGCGAGACGACCGCGGGGAAGGAGTGATCTCTGCCGCCATCGCGGTGCTGATTATGGCGGGCATCGGCGCCCTGATGTGGGTTGGCTTCAAGACGATTTGGGAAGACACCGAGTCGAATACCCGAGACAAGGTCACTGAGATCGGTCAGTGATTTGAGCGCCCACCGGCCCGGGGACGACGGTGGCACGGGCCTCCTGTCCACCGCCGCCGGCGTGGTGGTATTCCTCGTCTTCTTGCTCTTCGCGGTGCAGTTGCTCTTCGGCCTCTACGCCTCCTCCACCGTCACTGCGGTGACCAACGACGCCGCTCACCGAGCGGCCGAGGGCGGAGCCCCGTCTTGGTCGCTGATCGAGGCCGATGCCCGCCGCAACCTCGGTGAGATCGGCGATGCCGCCGAGTTCGAATGGAGTGAACACGACAGCGACGGAGACGGCGCCGTCGACACCGTCGTACTGCTGGTGGTGGCCTCTCCTCCCCGCTTTATTCCCCCCTCCATCGGCGGTGCCCTCGGGCTCGACGAAGTTCGTCGCACCGTCCGCGTGCGCCTGGAGGCGTTCCAGCCGTGAGGCCACCGCCCGGCCAGGGTGATGCCGGTCAGGTGGGGGGCATCGAGGCCCTCTCGTTCGGCCTACTGATCTTCGTGATCGGCACCCTGTTGATCGCCAACGCCTGGGCGGTTGTCGACGCCAAGTTCGCCACCGATGCTGCCGCCCGGGAGGCCACCCGAACCTTCGTGGAATCCGACGACCCCGCCACGGCCACCGCCGCCGCCATCGCCGCTGGAAACGCCGTGATCGAAGGCCACGGACGCGATCCTCGCCGGGCCCTCATCGCGCCGGTGGGCCCCGCCCAACTCCAACGATGCGCCCGCGTCGCCTTCGAAGCGGTGTACGAAGTGCCGGCGCTCTCGTTGCCGTTCATCGGCGGATACGGCAAGGCCCCGTTCCGGGTGCGCTCCACCCACCGGGAACTTGTAGACCCCTTCCGATCCGGGCTCACCGGCGACGCCGAGGACTGCCTGTGAGGCGTCACGACCGCGCGTCGGTGCTCATGCTCATGCCCGCCGGAGTGCTCATCGTGATTCTCCTCGGGGCCATCGCTTTCGACTTGTCCGTAGTCTTTCTCCGGCAACGCCAGACCAGCTCCGCCGCCGGCGACGTCGCTAATGACCTGGCCGCACTGGCGGTGGACGAAGCCGAGTTCCGAGCCACGGGCACCTTTCAACTGAACCCCCAAAAGGCCGAGGAGATCGGCCATCGCCTGCTGGCCGAAAGCGACATTGCCAAACAGATCATCCATATCGACGTGCGAGTTCCCTACCCCGACACCGTGCAAGTAACCGTGGCGGTGCGGGTGGACTACATCTTCGCCAAGGCCATCCCTGGCGCCCACCACCACACCGAGGTGCACGCCACCGCCACCGCGGTCACCACCAGTGGCTAAGCACCCCGGTTCACACCACCAAACGAAGCGCCACCTCGTTGGCCAACAGGCGCCCCGGCACCGTCAACACCACCCGCTCGGGCTCACTGGGGTGAGCCTCCACCAGGCCCGCTAGTTCCTCCGGCACCAACCCGAGCGCCCCTGCCGGAACGCCGTGGCGCGTCCGCAACGACAACTGCAACGCCTCCAGAGCCCGCTCGGAAGGATTCAGAAGTTCGTCGGCGGCCTCCACCGTCACCCCATCGCGCACCGCTTCCAGGTAGCGATCTGGGGTACGAAGGTTCCAGAAGCGACGGCCCTGACGGTGGGAGTGCGAGGCGCACCCAATCCCCTGATACTCCCCCATCGTCCAATACAACAGGTTGTGGCGACACTCATGCCCCGGCCGGGCCCAGTTACTGATCTCGTACCAATCCAGTCCGGCCGCCCCCAGTTGTTCGGTGGCCGCCAGGTACTTGTCGGCCTGATCGTCGTCGTCGGGGTGCCGGGCCTCATCGGCGGCCAGGGCGGTCCCGGCTTCCACCGTGAGCGCATAGGCGGAAACGTGGGGCGGCTTCAGCGCCACCACATCGGCCAAGGTCTGGCACCAGTCCGCCATGGTCTCCCCCGCCCCGCCGTAGATCACATCCAGGTTGAAGGTGTCGAAGCCCGACGCCCGCGCCAAGGCCACCGATCTCTCCACGTTGGCCCGGTCGTGGGTACGGCCCAGCGCCGCCAGTACGTGCGGCGACGTGGATTGGACACCGAACGACAGTCGGTTCACCCCACCCGCCCGGTAGGTGTCGAGCAATTCGGCGGTCACCGTGTCGGGATTGCACTCCACGGTCACCTCCGCGTCCACGGT
>VFJN01000008.1 GCA_009886035.1 Actinomycetota bacterium | reverse complement strand
TTATGAGTCCCCTGCTCTAACCGCTGAGCTACAGGCCCTCACCGCCCGCAAGGTCTACACCGCGGCCGCCGGTGTCACGGTGATCACGCCACAATCCGGTTGGACACCAGAAACTTCTCCACCACCGGAACGAGCGTTTTGGCGAACTCACCTGTCACATGGGATTCGTCCCACCGCACAACCTGCCCGCCCACAATCGGATCGCAGATCGGCAAAAAGGGACACAACGAGCGGTCCAGATTCACGGACCGCACCTGGGGATCCTCGTCGGCCAACCGTTGGTACAACTTCTCCACCCCCGTGGGGGCAGGATCAACCACGAACCGGCAACTTTCCACCCACACCACTTCCGCCAAACACTCGAGCGGATCAATCGCATCAACACCAAAACTCCAGGGGACTGGCTCGATCAACACCACGGTCCGTCCACCCGCCCGAAGTTCCTCCAGGGAACGCTTCGTGGTCGTCGTCACCCAGGCGAGCTGCTCCGATGATCCCCCCGCCAGCGGTCGGCCATCGGGCCCGACGTACACGACCTTCTGGCGCGGAGCCTCATACCCGGCGTTCATGGCGACGACGACGTCGGGATCGAGAGCAGGAATCACCCGGTCGTAGAGATCCTTCTTGGACTCAGGACAGTTCAGTACCAGCGATGCGGGGGCTGATTCGTAAAGGTCGAGTTGCCAGGGACACCCCCCCTCCGTGTACACGGACAGGGTGAGGTCGTTTCGCTTGGCGATGGCAATGAAGGTGGGGATGAGCATGGCGGCGTGGCTGTCGCCGATCAGCAAGATGCTCTTCCCGCTTCCCTCCACCAGCGTGCACGCCTCCACCGGCTTACCCAAACACGACCGAGACCGAACAAAGTTTCCCCTGATGGCCTCGAAATCGATCGCCGGCACCGGCGTCAAGCCCTCCCCCGCCGCCGCATCAGACGGAGCAGTCGTCGCGTTGGTGAGGTCGGGAGCCACCACCGCCGGCACGATCACCAGCGCCGAGAACACACTGATCGCCAGACCCCCCGCGATCACCGGCCCCCGATACCCATCCAAAAACCCCGACACCCGAATCGGATGTTCCAACACCTGGAAACTCAGCGACGCCAACCCCGTCGCCACCAACACCGTCACCCCGAACGTCGACAACGGCGACAGGTCAAACCGGTCGTTAAGCACCAAAATCACCGGCCAATGCCACAAATACGTCCCGTAAGAAATCTTCCCCAGATACACCACCGGCCCCGTCGACAACCCCCCCGAAACCAACCCCCCCTGCGCCGCTTCCAACGCCACCAACAACACCACCGTCACCACCGTGGCCATCACCCCACGACTAATCGCATCAACCTCCACCCACGTCGAGGCCACCACCACCAACCCCACCAACCCCACCAACGACGCCCCCCGACACCACCGACGATAGGAACCCAACCGGTGGAACAACCCCGGCACAAACGCCAACAACGCCCCCGCCAACAACTGATAGGCCCTCGCATCAGTGCCGTAATACGCCCGCGTCGGATCAGAAGACCGCAACGACCACGCCCACACCAACGACGCCAACACCCCCACCGCCACCACCACCCGCACCACATCCCGCTGCCGGTCCCCCGCCCCCCGGGATAACCAGAACAACCCACCCAACAACAATGGCCACACCAGATAGAACTGCTCCTCCACCGCCAACGACCAGAAATGCAACACCGGATTCGTCGACACATCCGCCCCGAAATAATCGGCCGACTCCCGGATGAAATACCAGTTCGTCACATACAAAAACGCCGCCTGAAAACTACCAACCGCCGCCGTCACCTCCACCGGCGACGCCAACGCCGCATACACCAAACCCGTCACCAGCAACACCACAAACGCCGCCGGCAACAACCGGCGGAACCGCCGCGCATAAAAGCGCCGCAACCCAATCCGTCCTCCCCCACCACCATCCACATCCCGCAACAACAACCGCGTCACCAAAAACCCCGACAACACAAAAAAAACATCCACCCCCACAAACCCACCCACAAACCACGCCACCCCCGCATGGAACAACACCACCAAATACACCGCCACCGCCCGCAACCCATCTAAATACGGCCGATACCCACCCCCACCCAACCCATCGACGTCCAGATCAGACCGCTCCGCCGGCGTCGTAGCAGTAGGCAGTCCCATCCCGCATCCCCTCCTCGCTACCCGGCCCCAGAACCCATCCCGCCAGCAGCCGACAGGCTATTACACACCCGTAAGCCATCCGACGCGCCCCCGCCGAGACCAGCGCGTCGCTAACCCTTACCGAAGGTCGTCGTGGCCGGTAGCAGCACAACCTCAACGGCCCGAAGACCCCCCTCGCCCGACCGACTCTTCACCAGGACAATGGAACCTTCCACCACATCGGCTTGGTCTCCACCATCGAACACCGTTGCATCAGAAACCGAAAAGACACGGACCCCAGTGGACGTAAGCAAATCCATCGTGAGTGAACTATCGGTGACGGCCGTGACAGTGCCCACCGGCCGGATGTTCACGATGTCCTCCTTCACCCGCTGCTGCTCAACCTTCCAGCCCACCACCAGGCCCAAGCCCGCCCCCACGAGCAGTCCCGCGACCACCAGGCCCACCGCCGCCAGGGGACTCCGGCCGGGCGATGGAGAGGCCCCGTCGATGGTTTCCTCGTCCGGTCCATTCGTTGTCGTCACAGCCACACTCCCTTTGTTTTCACGAGCAGGCCATGACCCTACCGAAACGAGATTGCTGAGAAAAAG
Organism: Actinomycetota bacterium; assembly: GCA_009886035.1. Classification (GTDB taxonomy): domain Bacteria; phylum Actinomycetota; class Acidimicrobiia; order Acidimicrobiales; family VFJN01; genus VFJN01. The sequence goes on along the minus strand of VFJN01000008.1, from coordinate 27,025 downwards.
ACCCTGTCGAGGAAACAACCACCTACGACGGCACCGGCAACTCAACAAGGACAAATTCGGCGTTTCGATAGGCCACCGATGCCCCCGCTCGTTGCAGTTTCCCCACGAGACGACGATCTCGATCATCGTGGGCCTGAAGCAGGACGAAGCGCACCCGATAGCGACGCTGAAGCTCGCCTCGCCGTTCCCGGGAGGTAGCCGGGTCGAGGAACTCACGCTGAGCCTGCCGACGCTCATCGGCATCAGCCACAAACGGGCGCGCCACGCTGAGGGTCAGGGTCCGACCCGCCAGGGCGGGGATCACCCGGGTGTCGGCCAGTCGGGAGCCAACCACCACATCCGTCGGTCCCACCCGGCCCACCAGGAACCCGTAGCGCTCGTCGGGCCGGATCAACTCCTCGGACCCTCGGATCGACTCCGGCAGGAAAGGTTCGGGAACCATCCGGATGATGCCCGCCCGTGAGGTGACCAGCCCCGCTACCAGCAGACCGCCCAGCAGCACCACCCCGATTCGTTCCCCCCGGCGGGCGGACCGCTCCGACCAACTCGCCTCAATCCTCCCCACCCCATCGGCCAAGGCCACCACCAGCACCACCACCACGAACGCCAGCGCCCGCCCGTAGGTGGACTTGTCCAGCACCGCTCCGAGGGCGTAGAGCCCCAGCGCGCCCCCCAGCCACAGCCCTAATAGGTCCCGCCGATCCTCCCGGGTCCGGCGAAACACCACCACCAAGCCCAGCAACATGGGAAAGATCCGCAGGACCGCATTGGTGTACATGGACTGGTTCAGCGACTCCAACCCAGACGACTCCGTCACCAACTGAACTAGCGAGTAGTAGGGCCACAGCAGACATAGCCCTAGTGCCAGCGCCAGCGCGCCACCGAAGGCGGCCAACGAACGCGCACCGGCACGCCAACTGATGGCCACACCGACGAGCGCTGGAACGAACCAGGAGGCCGACAACGGATGCACGAGCACCACCGTGGCCGTGCCGATAGTTACCGCCACCAGGAGCGCGGGCCGTCCGCCCCGCGAGGAGCGCACCGCGGCCACCAGCGTCGCAAAACCCACCGCCGTGGCGAAGGTCGACGGGTAGGGGGCGACGAAGCCGATTGAGTTGAGCCCGAAGAACCCGCTGTACCGGTAGGGCTCGAGGCCCCAGAGAGCCAGCAGAAACACGAGCGCCCAAAACGGTGCCCGGCCATTGTGGGTTACCTCCACCACGAGCCGCTGCAGTGCCCCCAGCAGGAGAGCCACGTTGAGGACTGCTGCTCCCGACAAAACCGCCACGGCTCCCACGCCCAGTCCCTTACCGGCGAGGCCCAGGGCAACGGTATAGGGAGAGAATCCGGGATGGGCAGCCGCCGACAGCAGTTGTGGATGGGTGGGATCGAAGGGGTGAGCGATGAGTTCACGCACCACCGCCGCGTGCTCCCACATGTCCGAGGACCATTGCCCGTTCAGAGTCTGCGAGCCCACCAGCAGGAGTACCACCACCGATAACAGGCCGTAGCGGTGGCGCCCGAGCCAGGTTTCCCTCCGCGCCCCCACCGGGCCTAGAACACCCACCGGGGTGGTCCCCCCCGCCTCCGGCATCGTCACCACCAGGCGTAAATCATCGATACGCGGGGGCCGCGCCGGCATCGCCGCCGGTCGACGCGGCCGGGGTAAGCGGTGGGGACACGGTGTGCATGGACGCCCTTCGATCAACTGGCCACAGGGTACTGCGGCCCCACGTCACCGACGATCAGGCCCGTGGTGTCTCACCCTCTGTCCTAGCTCCGGGGGGGAGGCTCGAACTCCCGACAAATTGATTAACAGTCAATCGCTCTACCAGCTGAGCTACCCCGGAAGGGACTTGAACAGTAGCGGGCGGGTCTCACCGGGAGCCACCTGTGGGCACGGGCAAACTACTCGCCGTCGAGATAGTCCCGGAGTTTTTGGCTGCGCTGGGGGTGCCGGAGCTTGGCCAGCGTCTTCGACTCGATCTGCCGGATGCGTTCCCTCGTCACCCCAAATTCCTTGCCCACTTCCTCCAACGTTCGGGCTTGACCGTCATCGAGGCCAAAGCGCAGCCGCATCACCGCCCGCTCTCGGTCGTTGAGACCATCGAGGGCCGCGATCACGGCTCGATTCAGCATGCCCCGAGCGGCCGCGTCACCGGGAGTCTCGGTGGCGTGATCCTCGATGAAGTCCGAGAGGCTGGAATCGTCTTGGCTGCCCACCGGCGTATCCAGCGAAAGGGGATCGAGGTTGATGCGCTGAATCTCCCGAATACGGTCCTCACTGAGGTCTACGGCCGCCGCCAGTTCCTCCACGGTGGGCTCGCGCGTCAACTCCTGGGCCATCTCCCGTTGTACCCGGAGCACCCGATTGATCGACTCCACCATGTGTACCGGTATGCGGATCGTGCGCGCCTGATCCGCAATGGAACGGGTGATGGCCTGGCGGATCCACCACGTGGCGTAGGTCGAGAACTTGAACCCCTTTGTGTAGTCGAACCGCTCGACAGCCCGCATCAGGCCGAGGTTTCCCTCTTGGATGAGGTCGAGGAAGGCCATGTTCCGACCGAGGTAGTGCTTGGCGATCGACACCACCAGGCGCAGGTTCGCCTCGATGATCACCTCGCGAGCATCCTCCCCTCGACGCACGGCTCGTTGCACCGAACGGCGGTCCTCGAAGGAAAGGTTGGCCAGTTCGCCCGCCGCCGCCAGATCAGCCAGCTGGGCCGCCGCCAGACCGCCCGCCACAATGCGGCGGGCGTACTCCACCTCTTCGGGTCCGCTCAACAGCGGTACCCGGCCGATCTCCTTCAGATACCTACGCACCGGATCAGCACTTCCGTCGCCACCGTGTTCGGGCCCCACCGACCCGTTCAGGGCGCGACGGCGCACCGCCGCCGCCCGCGCCGGTCGCACGCCACCCAGTTCCGGACCGTCCTGCTCAAAGTCGCTCAGGGCATGCTCGGCATCCCCGGCCGGCGGGGCGGCCTTGCGGTCCTCCAGACTCGCGTGGCCCGCCATCGGGGGCGGGTCCGTTGGCTCGTCATGGTGATCAGCCACCGACTCATCGATGACGACACCCGCTCGCGCCAGCCCGGCGCGCACCTCTTCGATCACCTCGGGCGTGAGGTCGACCATGCGCAATACGAACAGCACGTCGTCCATCGTGAGCGGGCCCGCGGTCCTCGCTTTGTCTACCAAGACCTGCAGATAGACCGCCGGGTCATTCCATCGGCTCGCTGTCGGCATTGCGCTGGTCACGTTGCTCTTCTCCCCCCGGCCGATCGATGTCGGTTTGCCCCCCCACGAACGTTACCAACGCTTCCGCCGCGGTCCTAGCGGCAATCGGGTCACGGAGCTGGTCGATGATCCGGGTGAGCCATAACTGCTCCGCCAACAATCCAGAATCCTCCGGCGAGGCCGCCACGCGCACGGCGAGTTGGGCCACCTCCCCACGCGCCCGTTCGGTGAGAAATCGCACGACGGCGTCAAACGGCTCCGCCTGGAGCTCCTCGGTGGCCAGTCGACCGAGGAGGTCCGCTACGCCCGGGTCGGCGGCGCGGAGAGCATCGGGCACCGTGGGGTTATCCATGAGCACGCGGAAAGTGGCGGCGTGAAGCTCGCTCGTGAACAACTCCTCGTACCGCACCCAGGGCTCCACGGCCTCCCACTGGTGGATCACGTGGCGGAGGATCTCCAACTCGGGACCGTCACGCTCATCGCGCATCCGGGGCGGCGCCGCCCGCGATTCCAGCGCCGGGCCGGGGCCGCGTCGATCCCCCGGCCGCGCCCGAGAAACCGGAGCCGGCTGGCGGAGCATGTCGCGAAGCTGATCGTGCGACACCCGAGTGCGACCGGCTACCTCCATGAGATATTGATCTCGCACCAGTTCACTCGGATGTTCTCGAATCACCTCGATCGCCGCTTCGGCTGCTCGGGCCCGCCCCTCTACCGTGCTGAGGTCGGCGGCCGTAAGTACCCGTTCAACCCGGAATTTGAGGAAGGGCACGGCCTCCTCCACGGCTCGGGCCAGACGGGCTGGATCGCTGGAGGCGAGATCAGCGGGATCGACCCCGGGCGGGAGATCGGCCACCGTCACCTCGATCTCGTGATCCTTTTCCCACTGGTAAAACCGCTCAGCGGCCGCCTGACCAGCCGAGTCGGCATCAAAGGACAGCACCAACTTGCGGGCGTAGCGCCGCAGCAGTTTCACGTGTTCCTCGGTGAGGGCGGTGCCGCAGGTGGCGACGGCGGCGGGGAACCCCGCCCGAGCGAAGCCGATCACGTCGGTATAGCCCTCGCACACGATGGCGCGGTCGTCGGTCACGATGCGCGCTTTGGACCAGTTCAGAGCGTAGAGCAGCTTTGATTTTTGGTAGAGCGCCGTCTCGGGGGTGTTCTTGTACTTCGGACCCTCGCCCCCCGGCATCACCCGTCCGCCGAAGCCCACGGCGTCGCCGTTGGCGTCAAAGATCGGAAAGAGGATCCGGGCCCGGAAGGCATCGGTTTGCCGATCATGCCGGTTGAGGTAGCCCAGCCCTGAATCCCGCACGATGTCGTCGGGAAGTTTGAGGGCCTTGACTAACTCGCTCCACCCCTCCGGAGCCCACCCCACCCGAAAGGCCCGTACCTCCTCGCCGCTCAAGCCGCGCTCCCGCAAATACTTGCGGGCGGCGGCGGCATCGGGGGCGGAGAGCAAACGCTGGTGGTACCACTCCACGGCGCGTTCCACCGCCGCCACGAGTTGGTGGCGGCGCTGGCGCGACTCCCCTTCGCCCTGGTCGGAGTAGCGCAGGGTGATGCCGGCCCACCCTGCGAGAAGCTCCACCGCCCCCACGAAGTCCAGGTGTTCCACCTCTCGCACGAAGGTGATGACATCCCCCCGCACCTGACAGCCCCAGCAACGGTAGAGGCCGAGTTCCTGATTCACATTGAACGACGGGGTCTTCTCGCCGTGGAAGGGGCAGAGACCAACCCATCGCTGGCCGGAGCGCCGCAACTGGGTGTACTTGGTGATGACCGCCACGATGTCGGTGGCCGCCCGGAGCGCTTGGATGTCGTCATCAACGATGCCCATTGAGCTCGAACGGTAGCGGGGTGACGTCCGGCAGCATCTGCTCAGGGTCAAATCGCCCCAGGAGTTGGGCCATCGTGACGATTTCATTGGGGCCCGCCAAGCCGAGGCTGGCCGCCAAGCGCGACCGGACAAGGCCGACACCGATGCCCACCGCCTCCAGGCCGGCCAGCGTGACGGCTCCGTGGCGCTTGGCCAAGCGCTCGCCGTCGGGTCCTCGCACCAGGGGGACATGGGCCCACTGGGGCCGGGGTCGGGCCAAAAGATCGAGGAGCAACGCCTGGCTCGAGGTGGCCGCCAGGAGATCATCGCCGCGCACCACCTCGGCCACCCCCTGATCGTCGTCATCCACCACCACGGCGAGGTGATAGGCCGCCACCCCGTCGTTACGCCGCAGCACGATGTCATCTGCGCCTTGAGTCACCGCGCCACGCCAACGATCAACGATGGTTATCGCCTGTCCCTCACTCCGCAGACGCCAGGCGGCGGGGATGCCCGCCTGCACCCGATGGGCCGCTTCGTCGGCGCTGAGGGCCCGACAGGTGCCGGGGTAGGTACCGGGCGTTCCGTGCGGCGCCACCGTGGCTTCCCGCACCTCGCGCCGACTACAGAAGCAGGGGTAGGTGAGATCGCGCCGCGCTAGGTCGTGAAGCACCGCCTGGTGCTCACCGGCGCGCTGCGATTGCCGCACCACCGCTCCATCCCAGTCCAGGCCGAGGGCAGCGAGGTCGGCGAGCTGCGTCACCTCGTGTTCCCGCCGGCTGGTGATCGGATCGAGATCCTCGATGCGCACAATGAACCGACTGTGGTCGCTGCGGGCACACAGCCAGGCCACCATCGCCGTGCGCAAGTTCCCGAGGTGCAGTGGTCCCGACGGACTCGGCGCAAAGCGGCCGGTGGGCACCGAGGGCTAGTCCTTGGCGGTGGGTTCGCCACCGGCGAGGCCTTGGCCTTCGCCTAGTTGGTCCTCGGGCGCATCGCCGGGCCCGTCCCCATCGGGGCGGGCGAACTTGACCGACGCAATCATGGACACCGTTAGCACCAACACGATCATCCCCAACGACGCCGCAGTGGGCACGTGATACCACGGTGACACCAGCATCTTCAGGCCCACCAGAGCCAGGATGACGGCCAACCCGGGCTGAAGGTAGCGGAACTTCTCCCGGGCCCCGGCGAGAACGAAGTACAGCGCCCGCAACCCAAGGATGGCAAAGGCGTTTGACGTAAAGATGATGAAGGCGTTTTCGCTCACGCCCAACACGGCAGGAATCGAGTCGAGGGCAAAGATCAAATCGCTCGTCTCAATCACGACGAGAACGGAGAAAAGGGGCGTGGCCAACCTCTTCCCGTTGACCACGGTGAACAACGACTGACCGTGATATTCGGTGGTGGAGGGCACTCGGCGCTGAATGAACTTCAACACCGGATTGTTCTCGGGATGTACCGCTTCGTCTTTGTGTTGCATAAGGCGAACGGCCGTGAAAATAAGGAATCCTCCGAAAATGAAGAGGACCCACTCGAAGCGCTCCACTAACTCCACGCCCACCAAAATGAAGAAGAAGCGCATCACCAAGGCCCCGAAGACGCCCCAGAACAGCACCCGGAACTGATAAGCGGCCGGCACCGCGAAGTACTGCAGAATCACTGCCCAAACGAACACGTTGTCTACCGAGAGGCTCTTCTCGATGAGGTAGGCCGAGATGTACTCCCCCGCCGCATCCCCGCCCCAGACTCCCCACACCACGAACGTGAAGGACACCCCGATGGAGATCCACACGGCCGACTCGAGCGCGGCCTCCTTCACGCTGATGACGTGCTCTTTGCGGTGCAGCAGGAGCAGGTCGGCGAGGAGCAGTACCGAGATGGTGACCAGAAAGGCAACCCAGGCCCAGAGCGGCACCGAGAAACTGCTGAAGTTGCTGGTGCTGGTACTCGTCTCGGCGAAAAAACTTACGGTGGCGGTCATCGGAGGGTTTCGGAATCCCGGCGGCTAGTGGAATCAGACTGCATCATAATGGCCTGCGCCGCCGCCAAACGGGCAATCGGCACCCGAAACGGCGAGCAAGATACGTAGTCCACGCCCGCCGCCACGAAAAAGGCGATCGACTCCGGATCGCCACCGTGCTCACCGCACACCCCCACCCGCAGGGCCGGATTGGCGGCTCGCCCCCGCTCGGTCGCCATCGCCACCAACTCCCCGACCCCGTCGAAATCAATCGTCGTGAAAGGGTTCCCGGGGAGCAGGCCCTGCGCCAGGTAGGCCGGCATCAGACGGCCCTCCACGTCGTCACGACTGAAGCCGAAAGTCATCTGGGTCAAGTCGTTAGTGCCGATCGAAAAAAAGTCGGCTTGCTCGGCCAGTTCGCTGGCCCGCAGAGCAGCCCGCGGTGTCTCGATCATCGTGCCGACGCTTATCTCGGGTGCCTCCCCACCAGGACCAACCGACGCCACTATGGCTTCCCCCACCCAGGATCGGGCGAGGATCAACTCCTCTGCCGTGACGGTCAGTGGAATCATGAGCTCCACCACCGGGGAGAACCCACCGGTCCGACGCTCCAGGACCGCCTCCACCAGTGCCCGCACCTGCATTCCGTAGAGCCCTGGATGGAGGACCCCGAGGCGAACCCCCCGGGTGCCGAGCATGGGGTTCTGCTCGTCCAATGCCTCCGCGGCGTCGAGCAGATCCTTCTCCTCGGGGGTAAGTCCTTCGGTGGCTTGCTTCACGAGCAGATCGGCCCGTGGGGGAAAGAACTCGTGCAGCGGCGGGTCGAGCAGTCGTACCGTGATCGGGAGCCCATCCATGGCGGTGAGAATCTCCAGAAAGTCGGCTTTCTGGGCCACTCGTAGACGTTCGAGAGCCGCCAACTCTGCTGCGGGGTTGGCGGCCAGAATGATTTCTCTCAGGATCGGCAGACGATCCTCGGCGAGGAACATGTGCTCGGTCCGGCAGAGCCCGATGCCCTCGGCACCGAAGGTTCGAGCCCGCGCCGCATCGGTCGCAGTATCAGCATTGGCCCGTACGCTCAGCCGACCCCGGCGCAGATCATCGGCCCACCCCAGCAGCGTGGCGAAGGCGGCAGGGGGCTCGGCGGCCTCCACGGTCATCGCCCCGAGCACGATCTCGCCGCTGGCCCCGTCGAGTGAGATGACATCGCCCTCTCCCACCGTGATCGCTCCGACGGAAAAACCATTCTCCGTGATGGTGAGGGAACTCGCCCCTACCACAGCCGGGATTCCCCACCCCCGAGCCACCACCGCCGCATGACTCGCCATTCCACCACTGGTAGTGATCACGCCCTCGGCCACCTGCATCCCGTGGACGTCTTCCGGGGTGGTCTCCTTACGCACCAAAATAACCGGCTCACCCCGATCGGCGGCATCCACCGCCGCGTCGGCACTGAAGTAGGCCCGCCCCACCGCGGCGCCGGGCGAGGCCCCGACACCGGTGGCGATCACCGGCTGATGGTGGGCGGCGAACTGGGCGTGCAGTACCCCATCGAGGTGATCGGGGGTGATGCGTTTAACCGCCTCGGCCCGGGTGATCGACCACCCTTTCTCCTCGTGGGTGGTCATCTCGACCGCCATGCGGAGCGCGGCGGCACCGGTGCGTTCCCCCACTCGCGTTTGGAGAATCCAAAGCTTCCCCTGCTCGATGGTGAACTCCACCTCACACATGTCCTGGTAGTGCTTTTCGAGACGGGCAAACACCTGGCCCAGTTCCCCGTAGAGATCGGGAAACGCGCGCGCTAGCGCGTCGAGAGGGTCGGTGGTGCTAATCCTGGCCACCACATCTTCGCCCGGCGCGTTGAAGAGAAAAGTGCCACAAGGTTCATCGGCCCCGGTGACGGCGTTGCGGGTGAAACCCACTCCGGCACCCGACCGATGACTTCGATTGCCAAACACCATCGCCTGCACGTTCACAGCCGTACCGGGATGAGGGGGGATGCGCTCACGATCGCGGTAGGCCACGGCTCGCGCCCCGCCCCCGGAACGGAACAACGCCTCGATCGATTCCCGCAGTTGGCGCTCCGGTTCTGGGGGAACAGGCCGACCCGTTTTCTCCGCAATCCAGGCCTGGTAGCGCCCACACTGTCGCTTCAGCGCCTCCACGCTCTCTCCAGGGGCGTCATCCGCCGACCGTGTTTCCGCCACGGTCACGAGCCCCACCTCGCCCTCTTCCCCCTCAAGATCACACACGATGCGTGCGTACCGGGAGAGGAACCGACGATAGGTGTCGTAGGCAAAAACGGCATCCCCGGTGCGAGCGGCGAGGCCTTCGACAGACGCATCGTTCAGGCCAAGGTTGAGCACCGTTCCCCCCATCCCGGGCGTGGGAAACTTTCCGCCTGATCGAACACTCACCAGGAGTGGATCATGCGGGTCACCGAGACGCTGGCCCACCTGCTCTTCGATCTGCACCACCGCCGCCGCCACCTCGGCATCGAGGCCCTCGGGCCATCCATTCTCGAGGTATTCGCCGCCGGTGTCTGTGGTGATCGTGAACCCTGGTGGCACGGAAAGCTCGAGGACAGACGCCATCTCCGCCAGGTCGGCGCCGTGGCCACCGAGCAGTTCCCTCCGATGCATCGGTGCCGCCGAATGTGAATACGCAAACGGGTAGACACGCGCCATCGCGTCAGTGTATTTGGGCACGACGAAACGCCTCCGGCCCGGATCGGTTTGTCGACACGCGCAACGACCGCCACACCCACGGGAGGGGCTTTTGGCGGTCGCTGCTAGCGAGGGCTGGGCGGGCGGGAACAGCCCTCGTTGCGGCCACCCTACGAATCACAACATGACCGTGCAACCATTCGTCGGATCAGACCAGCAACCCATGGATGTGAGCCACGAGATCCGCGATCGGGACGCGCGTCTGTAACATTGTGTCCCTGTCACGCACAGTGACCGACCGGTCCTCGATGGTGTCGAAGTCGACCGTGATGCACAACGGGGTGCCCACCTCGTCCTGACGCCGATAGCGGCGGCCGATGGCCTGGGTCTCGTCGTAGTCGCACATGAACTGGGGGGCGAGCAGCCGGAACACCTCTTTCGCCACCGGAGTGAGGGTGTCTTTTTTAGAGAGCGGGAGCACCGCCACCTGGAAGGGGGCGATTCGGTGATGGAGGCGCAACACCGTGCGAGGCTCACCGTTGACCTCCTCTTCGGAGTAGGCCGCCATGAGAAAAGCCATCATGGTGCGGGTGGCCCCCGCCGCCGGCTCGATGACGTGCGGCACGTAATGCTCGTTGGTGGTTTGATCGAAGAACTCCAACCGCCCCCCGGAGGCCTCCGCATGGGCCTTGAGATCAAAGTCGCCTCGATGGGCGATCCCCTCGAGCTCGTCGAAGCCCCAGGGAAAGAGGAACTCCACATCGGAGGTCGCGGAACTGTAGTGGGAGAGCTCATCGGCATCATGGGGGCGCAGGCGCAACTGCTCGGCGGCGATGCCGTGCTCGAGGTACCAGTCATATCGCTGTTGGCACCAGTACTCGTACCACTGCTGGCTCTCAGCAGGCGGTACGAAGAACTCCATTTCCATTTGCTCGAACTCCCGGGTCCGGAATACGAAGTTCCCTGGGGTGATTTCGTTGCGGAATGACTTACCCACCTGGGCGATGCCAAAGGGAGGTTTCTTGCGCGATGTTTCGAGCACGTTCTTGAAGTTGAGGAACATCCCCTGCGCCGTCTCCGGTCGTAGGAATACCTCGTGACCCGAGCCCTCCACCGGGCCGGCGTGCGTCTTGAACATCAGATTGAATTGCCGGGCTTCGGTGAAGGAGTCCTTCGTGCCGCAACTGGGGCAGGTGGAAGGATCGTCGAGTTTGTCGAGCCGAAACCGTTCCTGGCAGCTCTTGCAATCCACCAGTGGATCGGTGAAGTTGGCCAGGTGACCTGACGCCTCCCAGACCGCCGGGGGACTGAGGATGGCGGCATCGAGCCCCACGACGTCGTCGCGCAGCTGCACCATCGACCTCCACCAGGCGTTTTTCACATTGCGCAACATCAGCACCCCAAGGGGGCCGTAGTCGTAGGTGCTGCGGAACCCGCCGTAGATCTCGGCGCTGGGGAACACGAACCCGCGCCGCTTGCACAGGTTAACGATCTTGTCGAAGAGTTCAGGATCAGGCGCCAAGGACATGAGTGACGACACTACCGGCCCAGTCCGCCCGGTCGATGAACAGCGCCCCATCGCCACCCAGTGTTAGAACCAACCGGTGACCTTCCCAACCGCCGCCCCTGACCCCACCGCGGTGATGGGCCGCCGAGTAGTAGCGGCCCTCATCGACATAACCCTCGTGGTCGGACTGCTGCTCGTGGTGTGGTTCAGCCAGGCTGTGAACGAACCCCTGCCCGCCGGGGCCACCTACGGCGCCACCTGCACGGCGCTCACCAAAGAGCTCGGCGCCACCACCCCGTGCGTCGAACTCGGCTCCCGGGTGTATTACGTCGGCGACCCCGACCGCGCCGCCACCATCTCATGGGGATTTGTCGTCGCCACTTTCCTGATCTTTGGGGTGATCCAGGGCCTCACGGGCCGCACTGTGGGCAAGGTCATCATCGGCCTGCGCACAGTGGGCGAGGACGGCCACGTGCCCGGTGTCGGTCGCGGAATCCTCCGGGGGCTGTTCTGGCTGGTGGACGGACCCTTTGTCCTTTTCCTGCCGATTGGCATCGTGGGCTTCATCTGCGCTCTCACCACCCCGGGCCACCGTCGCGTGGGCGACATGGCCAGCCGCACCTTCGTGGTCACCAAGGCGGCCGCCGGAGCCCCGGTGGTGGTGCCTGGTCTGACGGTCCCCTCGCCGGTGGGTGCCTTCGTGCACCAACCGGAGCCGCAGTGGGACGAGGCCCGGGGGGCCTACATCCTGTGGGACTCAGACCAACAGGCGTGGTTGGTGTGGGAGGAACCGACCCGTCGCTGGGTCGTCATTCCCGGGAGGAAAACGCCCTAGCCGCGATCCAAAATAGCCACGGACCGCAATCGACGCTCCAGGTGATGCTCCATCGAACGGGTGGCGAGGTGCTCGACCTCAATGGTGGCTGACGATGGCGGCGTGTTGAGGGCCTGGCCCAGTCGTCCTCCGAGGATGTCGACGAGTAGTTCGCGCGCCTCGGGCGACACGGCGATGCCGCTGCGGTGCGCTTCGCACCTGGTCCCACCGCTGTCGAGGTCGAAGGCCACGAGGGCTTCGGTCTGCCCGCACTCCACACACTGATCAACGACGGCTCGAAATCCTTCCAGGGCCAGCACCTTCAAGAAGAACGACGGCAGGACCAACGGGCCGCAATGGTCCGCCAACGCCCGCAGCGCCCCCAGCAGCATCGAATACAGGCTGGGATTGGGTTCGCCCTCCAAGCCGAGTTGATCCGCCGCCTCGAGCATCGAGACCGCCCGAGTCAGGCGATCAAGGTCTTCACGAATCGCCCGAAAGTGATCGATCGTCTCAGCCTGATCCACGATCTGGAGATCGCCGCGGCCCTCGTAGAACTGCAACTGCAGATGGGTGGGCGGCTCGAGACGGGCTCCGAAGCGACTCTTGGTCTTGCGTACCCCTTTGGCCACCGCCCTCACCTTGCCGTGCCCCCGGGTGAGGATGCTCACGATGCGGTCGGCCTCGCCCAGTTTATGGGTACGTAACACGATGCCTTCGTCCCGGTATAAGCCCACCTGTCCACCGTACCGACTGGAGCGCCTCTACTGGTCGACTCCCCCATAGCGTCGGTCGCGGCGCTGGAACTCTCGTACCGCCTCGAAGAGGTGCTCCCGGCGGAAGTCGGGCCAGAGCGTCTCGGTGAAGATCAGTTCGCTGTAGGCCATTTCCCACAGCAGAAAGTTGGAGATGCGGTGCTCACCGGAGGTGCGCACGACGAGGTCGGGATCAGGCATGTCGGGCGCGTAAAGGCGCCGCCGAATGGCCTTCTCCGTGATCTTGTCGGCCGGGGTACCCTCGGCCACCAGCGCCCGCACGGCGTCCACGATCTCGGCCCGGCCGCCGTAGTTGAAGGCGAAGGTGAGGGTCATGCGTCGGTTGTGGGCCGTCATTGCTTCGGTGTCATCGATGTGGCCTTGCACCCGTTTCGGCACTCGCCACCCTTTGCGTCCAATGAAGCGCACTCTCACGCCGGCCTCGTTCAACTCGTCTCGCCGGTCGAGTAGTAGCCGCTCGTTGAACTGCATGAGGTAGCGCACCTCGTCGGCTGGTCGGCGCCAGTTTTCCGTGGAGAAGGCGTAGACGGTGAGCCAACCGATACCGAGATCCAGGGCTCCCTCGACGGTGTCGAACAGCGCTTCCTCTCCCGCCGCGTGGCCGTCAGTGCGCTTCAGACCCTGCCGGGTGGCCCAGCGGCCGTTGCCGTCCATCACGCAGGCCACATGGGCAGGGATACGGGTGAGATCGAGATCGGGGGGCAGCACCCCACCGAATCTAGTGGCGCACCCGGACGTTCTCCGGGTTCACCCTCACCCCCGGCGGCTCGATCATCCCTCCGTCGCCCCCGTACCCGGAAAAAGTCAGCCGAGGCGCAGCGTCTCCAACGGTTCCAGCCGGGCCGCTTTCAACGCGGGCACGATCCCGGCGAGCATCGATACCAAGATGGCCCCCACCAGTCCGGCCCAGGGCAGCCACGGCTGGAGGACAAACACCCAGTCGGCCAGATTGGTCCCGGCCCACATGGCCGCCAGCCCGACCACGACGCCGAGCAGTCCACCGAGAATTCCCACACCGAGCGCCTCGAGGAGAAATTGCAGTCCCACCGTTGATCGACTGTGACCGAGGGCTCGGCGAATACCGATCTCTGAGGACCGCTGGATCACCGAGATCGACATCACGTTGGCGATCCCCACCGCGCCGACCACCAGCGCCAGCAACCCCATGCCCGCCACGATGAACTGGAGGGTGGTATCAGTCTCCGACTGCGCGGCGAGGAGATCGGTGGGTATCTTGGCCGCCACTTCGGTTGATCCACCCAGGGTGATGGCAATCGGAAGAATCGCCGAAGTGTCGCGCTCCGTTCCCGGATCGGCTCGCACGTAGAGTTTGTTGGGCTCTTGGTCCTCGTCGTTGAAGTCTTCCTCGGCGGAGCCAAACGTGATGAAGACGGCATTGTTCAGAGCCGGGTCGAGCTCCACCCGCTCGAGGATGCCCACCACGGCGTAGGCCTTGCCGCCCACATCGATCGAGCGCGATTCCCCCGGCAGCATATCGATCTCCTCGGCTAGGCCCTGCCCGATCACCGCGCTGCGGGCGAGTTCCTGCTGATCGAATTCGTTGAGCCAGCGACCGGTCACCATCGTCACATCGAGTACCGAGGGCAGTTGGGAATCGGCCGCCAGGACCGGGATCGGGACCGTCTCGTACACGCTGGCGGCCTCGGCGTAAGGGGTAACCACCACCCCACTGAGTTCCGACACCGCCGCCACGCGATCCACCGTGGGCACGCTCAACGCCCGGGGCACGGCATCGGCGGGCATCTTGGGGGTATCGGTGCCAAACGACGAGGAGGCCTCCGCCACGATGAGATCCGTGCCGAGTTCGCGCAGTTTCAACTTCAGATCACCCTTGGCGGAGTCGGTCAACCCCACCGCCGCGATGATCGCCGCCACCCCCAGGGTGGGACCGAGCATGATCAGCAACGTTCGCGACTTCCGGGCGGCCAGGCCCGCAAAGGCCACGCCGAGCAGCTCGCGGTAACGACTCACGCCGGCAGCCTGATCTCGTCGGCCACGATCTGGCCATCGAGCATCGACACCCGGCGCTCGGCGTGATCCGCCACCGCCAGGTCGTGGGTCACCATCACAATCGCCCGCTCGGGAGACCGCAGCGACTCGAAGATCTCCATCACATTGGCGGCATTGGTGGTATCGAGAGCGCCGGTGGGTTCATCGGCCAGGATGAGCAACGGGTCGGTGACGATGGCCCGTGCGATGGCCACCCGTTGCTGTTCACCACCCGACATCTGCACCGGTCGGTGACCGGCGCGGGCCCCGAGGCCCACCCGGTCCAGCGCGGCTCGGGCCCGGTCGGTCCGCTCCTTGCGAGAAAGGTTGCGGTAGAGCAAGGCCGTCTCGACGTTCCCCTGGGCACTGAGGTGCGGGATGAGGTGAAACTGCTGAAATACAAACCCGATGCTTTCGCCCCGCATTTTGGAGCGTCCGGCATCGTCGAGACTCCCCACGTCCACCCCATCGATGCGGATCACGCCGTCCGAAGGGAGGTCGAGCACCCCGAGCAGCCCGAGCATGGTGGATTTGCCCGAACCCGATGGTCCGATGATCGCCATAAAGTCCCCGGCCCGAATGGTGAGGGATACCTCGCGCAGGGCGTAGACCACTACCTCTTCCCCGTAGGCGCGTGACACCCGATCCAGTTCCAACAGCGGCTGACCTTGAACCGGACTCACTCTGGCTTGGGTCCCTCGTCGATGCTCACCACAACGATCTCGTCGCCCTTGAGACCGGAGGTGATCTCGATGTACTCGTCGTCAACGAGACCAACCTCGACGGTGACACGGTCGATCTTGCCGTCGTCGTTGATGACCCGCACCTCCCGCTTGCCGCCTTTTTGGAGTACCGCCGCCACTGGTACCGCTAGCGCGTCCACCTTCTCGGCCAGGATCACGTCGATGGTCACACTGGCCCCGTCCACCCCCTCAAGGGGGGCGGCAATCGCCACCACCCCGCCGTAGGTTTCCTTACCGGCCTCGTCGGTCGTGGCGGAGGCGTCGAGTTCACTGATTATCCCCTCGGAGGTCTGCCCGCCCGCCGCGATATCTACGGTGACGGCCTGCCCGACCTTGAGCTCGGCTCGATCCGCCGCGCTCACCGAGAGATTCACGGTGAACACGGGTTCGGTGAGGGTAAGCACCGCGCTCCCCTGCAAGACGAACTCGCCGTCGTCCACCGCCACCGTGCCCACCTGGGCGGGCCATTCGGCCACCAGCATGTCACTGGGCAGGAAAATGATGTCGTCGTCGAGGGTGCGGATCGGCACCGAAACAAAGGTGGATCCCGCCGGCATCACCACCGTTCCGCTCAGGGTCTCGAAGTCGTCGCCCGATTTGGCGCCTCCGCTAATCTGATAGTTCACCGACGTAGTCTCCACGAACGCCTGGTCGGCCACGATGGTAAAGGCCGCTTCCCCTCCCTCGGGCACGGTCCCACCGCCCACCAAACTGAGCTCGGGCCGGTCCTCGCTCTCGATCACAAAGGACCCTGTCGACGGCGATGACACAGCGAAATCCGGGCCAGTTCCTATCGTCACGGCGACCCACTCGTCGCTCTCGACGCGATCATCTTGGCGCGTGGAGACGGTGACATTGACGCTGGTCGAACCGGCGGTCATTGTCACTGTGTCGTCGACCGCGACGTAGTCCGCACCCACTGTGGCCGAGCCAATCACAGTGATGGGAATGTCGTAGTCCTCGTTGCTCTCGCCATCGGCTTCAATGGTGAGGGTGGCCTGACTACCTTCAGCCACGACGTCGCTCCCGCTGTCGATGGTCAGCGTGGGGAGCGTTTCGGATCCATTGGCCAGAATGAAACCCTTGGCGGCGTTGATGGGACCTCGGGTGTAAAACCCGCTGTCGTTGAACTGCTGAGTAAGGGAAATATCGATGTCTTCGTTGGATTCCACCACGTCGTCTCGAAAGGTCTGGAGCACGATCTGGTGGGTGGTGGCGCCGCCGGGGAATACAAAGGTGGCCGGCGCCTCGGCGTAGTCGGCGTCGTCGCGCTCGAGGCCCCCGGTGGCGTCTCCGCCGATCGTCAAATCGATCGTGAGATCACTGGCGGGGGCCGGGCTGGCGGTGAAAGTGAAAGTCATGGCCTGGCCCTCGGTGACATCCTGGGGCGATACGGCCACGGTGATGACCGGCTTCGCGTCCACCGTCGCCAGCGACGCCATCCGGGCCGAACCGGCGGATTGGCTTGAGACTGACGATCCGGCGGGCACGTTGGGGCCGATGATAACGGCGATCGTGTTTTCGGGACCCACCTCGTAGCCGGCGCTGTTGGCGCTCAAAGAGATGGTGACGGCCTCGTCCGACTCGGGAGTAAACCCGCCGTACCCCTGGTCGAATTGGTATTGGGCCAATCCCTGGCGAGTTTCCTCGGTGAAGAGGTAGTCGATGGATCCCACGGAGTAACCCTGGTTGGAGAGAATGCGCTCGAGTTGCTCCACATCGGGACCATCGCTGCCTGGGCCCAGTTGCCGAAAGAAGGCAAAGTCGCCGTCCACCGCCACCGACGAGCGCCCGTCGAGATCAAACAGGGTGTCCCCTACGTTCACTGTGTCGCCGTCGGCCACGAGAATCGAACTGACCTTGCCGTCCACCGCTGAGTTGATGGTCTGAAGTTCGTCGCGCCGCAACTCACCCGAAATGGTGAGAAGGTCCTGGAGGGTGAGGCGTTCCACGGGACGGGGAATGATGACCTGACCGGAGGCCTGGCCATCGCCACCGGAGCCGGAGTTGCCGAGCATGAACGCGGCCACGAGGGCCACCACAATCACGGCGCCGATCCCCGCCTTCTGGAGCTTCTTCCGGCGTGCGATTTCCTCACGCGTCGGTTCTGATCCCGCGTCACTCATCGGTTCTGATCCCGCGTCACTCATCGGTTCTGATCTCACTTCCACATTGGCGAAGGTCCCGTTCGTTCAGGCTGCCTTCGGAACTCTCGAATACCGATGGAGTAAGCAGTCCTTTCGGATTGGGGGCGGCCTCGACGGTCCAGCCCCGTTCCTCCAGACATTTCTGGAACGCCAAGAACTGCTTATTGCGATCCTTTACTTCCTCAGGGTTGAGGCCATCGTTGAACTCTTGGAACGCAGTGAGGGCGCCGAGGATGTCGCTGCGCGCCGCGCAGCGTTGAATGACCTCCATATAGGCGGTGTCGGCTAGGAGGTCGGGGTTCGAACGCGGGTCGCCTCGAAACGGCTGGCCACCGTCTTTCATGCAGCCGTTGAACTCGCTGAAGGCCGAGAAGAGGCGCTCCGTCGGGTCCACGTCCTCGAGGGGAATGGTGTCGCCGGTGGCCCCGCCGGCCGCATTGGCACGGTCGTTCCCGCTCTTGGTGTCGCGGCGAAGTTCCTTGATCTCGGCGGGAGTGAGCACCTGGAGATCATCGGGGTCGCGGATCACTACCGCCGCTGCCTGGTCGTTGGCACCGGAACACCCGCTGGCCGCCAGCCCGGCGGTTACGGCTAAGGCCACGATCAGAGGAGAAAACTGCTGGGGTAAGCGCACGTGGATGTCTCAGCATTCAGGAAAGGCCCTGGGGGGGCCAGGCGAGAGGCGAGTCCAGCAGCATCATTGGGACTAAGCAAGTCACCATGACCGAACCGGATTGGACTGCCATCACCAGCCGCAACGCCCGATCGGTGCAAACCACCATCGGATGGATCTTTTGGGATCCAGGCGCATTGGCACGATTGGAAGCCTTGGGGCTTCCGGGACCGTTGGGCTACATCGCCGCCCGCGCCGCTCCCCTCGCCCCCGCCGGACCCGATGCGGTCATCGCTTCCTTCGGTTCCATCTCCCCGGAGGGCATCCGGTGGGCCCTGGAGGCGGTCGCCACCTCCACCACCTTCGAGGCCGTCTGGCGGGCTCGCGACGATGCTGTCCTCGAGGGTCTTGGGGCATATGCCCCCGATCTGCGGGCGCCCCTCACCCGCCTCGGTCCGCTCCTGTGGCCGGTGGTGGACGAGCTACCCACCGTCGGGCGTGTTCTGGCCGCGTCCCACCTCCGAATGCCCCGGCCCACTGATCCAGTGTTGTCGGGATGGCACGCCCTGAACTGCCTGCGAGAGTGGCGCGGTGATACCCATTGGGCGCTCGTGGTGGCGGCCGGGCTTACCGGGGTCGAGGTATCGGTGCTCCATAACGCCTGGCTTGGCTACGAGCGCGACTGGCTACCCACCAGTCGAGGCACCGCGGGGGCCGACCTGACCTCGGCATGGGCCACCCTGGAGACCAAGGGACTCGCCATCGATGGTGCCGTCACCCCGGCCGGCCTTGCCCTGCGCCAACAACTCGAGGACGACACCGACCACCTCACCACGCTGCCGTGGCAGTTGCTCGGCAAGGGGGAGTCCGAACGATTCGCGAGCGACTTCGAAGGTCCCTGCAGGCGGCTGCTGGCGAGGGTTGATCTCACGGCCGGTCCGAACTACCAACCCGCCTCCCGGCTCCGCCCCTAGTCAGACCAGCGGCCTGATGTGAGGCGGATGAAGGCGGCGAGGGCCACCATGGCCACCAGCGTTTCACCGCGGGCCCCTCGGGGGACGCCCACCGGCTTGTAGCCTGAGCGATCATGCCTATCGCCGTGTCACCCGCCGACGGAAACGTCCGCCGGCTGGCCACCTTGGCCGCCGGCCTGCCGTTGATTTCGTTGGGGGTGGCCTGCACGATCCGGGCCGACATCGGCGTTGCCCCCTACGACGTGCTGCTCACCGGCACGGTGGCGTTCACCGGCATCGGAATCGGCATCGCCGCCATGCTCCTCCCGCTGCTGTTCATACTCACCGGTGTCCTCCTAGGGGCCCGTACCCGCCCGGGCACCTACATCGCCGCGTTGACCATCGGCCCGGTGCTCGGTCTTGTCCTGCCCGCGCTGCCCGTCCCCCCGTCGATCCCCACCCAACTGGCCTACTTCTTGGCCGGGTTTTGCATCGTGGTCAGCGGGATCACCCTGGTGGTGGCCGCCGATATCGGGCCGGGACCGCTAGAAATCGTGATGCTGGCCCTTGATGCCAAGGGCTACCCCCTGGCGCGCGCCCGCACCGGAATCGAAGTGATCTGCGTGGTGCTCGGCTGGGCGATGGGCGGCCAGTTGGGGGTGGGCACCATCATCTTCGCCCTCCTCACCGGGCTCGCCCTGCGGTACACCCTGGCCCTCGTGGGCTTCCGTCCTGAGACCACCGGCACGGCCAGCAACTTGGCCAGCGCGGGAGCATGATCACCAGGGACACCTCCGGCGTCGGGCGCGTTCTTGGCCGAGGCCTCGTTGTCGCTTCTCTCCTTGCGCTCGGCGCCTGTAGCAGCAGCCGCGGTCGCCCCGATGCCCCGCTCGTGCAGGGAGTGGTGGCCAGCGTCAGCGCCACGGACAACACGTTTGGCCCGCTGGATAAAACGGTGGCCAACGGAACCACCGTCGAGTGGAAAAATGAGGGACGTACCGGTCACGCCATCCAGCCCGTGGATGCCACCGACTGGGGAGTGGAGGAGAGCCAGTTCGGTCCCGATGCCACCTACCAGCACCGTTTCACCAAACCCGGTACCTACCGCTACTACTGCCCACTCCACGGCACCGCCAAAAATGGCATGGTAGGCACGGTCGTCGTCACCGGCTGATCCCTTACCCACGGAGCATTCCCATGCATCTCACCACTCGTGTCGCCACCGTGACATTCGCGGCACTGGCTCTGTTCGCCACGGCCTGCGGGGGCAGTGACACGTCCGGATCCAACGATGCCGGCAGCCCCGGCACGACGATTCACGTCCCCGAGGATCAGCCCACCATCCAGGCCGCCGTCGATGCCGCCAAGCCCGGCGACCTTGTCCTGATCAATCCCGGCACCTACGCCGAATCGGTGGATGTAGAAACCGCGAATCTCACGATCCGAGGCCTCGATCGCAACGAGGTCATCCTCGACGGCGGATTCACACTGGAGAATGGCATTCGCGTGTTTGCCGATGGCGTCGCCATCGAGAACATGACCGTCCAGAACTACACCACCAACGGGTTCTTCTGGACCGGCGTGAATGGCTACCGGGGCTCGTACCTCACGTCCTACCGCAACGGCGACTACGGCGTGTACGGATTCGATTCCACCAAGGGCCAACTTGAACACATCTGGACTTCCGGCAGCGCCGATGCGGGGGTCTACATCGGCCAGTGCTACCCGTGCGACACCGTCCTCGACGACATCGTCTCGGAGTACAACGGCTTGGGCTACTCGGGCACCAACTCGGGCGGCGACCTCCTCATCGTGAACTCCACGTTCCGTCACAACCGAGCCGGCATCGTTCCCAACAGCGGTTCGTACGAACTCTGCTACCCCGGTCGGGACAACACCATCGTGGGCAACACCGTCTACTCGAACCAGCAGGCCGACACCCCGGCCATCGACGTCGCCCTCTTGGCTATGGGGAACGGAATTCTGGTGGCCGGGAGCAACCGAAACCTGGTGGCCCGCAACCTCGTCTACGACCACGACCGGGCGGGAATCGCCCTCGTTCCCTTCCCCGAGGAAGGGGCCAACGACGTGGCCCCGGCCGAATCCACCTGGGACACCCCCTGTTCCGAGGTGCGGGACCGGCCCCCTACCGTGACCGACCCTGCCCTGCTCGCCGCCGTTCTCTGGGACCCCCAGCAGAACCGAATCGTGGACAACGTCGTGAGCGATTCGCGCATCGCTGATATCGGCTTGGGCAGCCTGCAACCAGACTTGGCGGCCTTGGGCAACTGTTTCTCCGGCAACACCGTCACCTCGACCGCACCGCTCGATCTACAGAAACTGGCACCCTGCCAAGGCGAACCCAGCGCCACTGATTGGTCGGCCGGAGGCCTGGACCTCATCGCCCTCATCGCCGCCGTGCACCCACCGTCGGTCGACTACGAGACGGCGCCCACCCCGAAACCGCCCCCCCAGCCGAATATGCCCAAGGCCGGCACCGCGGCCGCCCAACCCGCCACCAACGTGCCCTTTGCGGTGGACCTCGATGCCATCGAGTTGCCGGAGCGACCGAGCCCCGGGTGAGTCGCTCGTCTGTTCGACGTGCCCTTCCTGCGTTAGGGATTCTCGGCGTCACCGTCGCGCTGGCGGGAGCGCTCACCGGGGGCATGCTGCTGCTCATCCAGGGTTCCCCCGCCGGACCCGAATCCGCGCCCCGTGCCCCCACCACCAACGGAGTCACCGCGGGCCGGATCGCCGGTGCGGGGTCGCAAGGGCGGGAACCGCAGTTCAAGGTGGAGTGCGGGTGGAGCCACGCCGCCGCCAACGACCCGATCGTGTACCCCGGCGAGCCCGGCGCCTCCCACCCCCACGACTTCTTCGGCAACGTCGCCACCGATGCCAACTCCACCGCCAATGGTCTGCGCGGCGGTGACACCACCTGTGCGAACAAACTGGACACCGCGGCCTACTGGGCACCGCGGCTCCGCCGGGGTGACACCCCGATCCAACCCAGCGGCAGTGTGGCCTACTACCGGCCGGGCCAGAAGGTGCGCCTTGGTGCACTGGTGGCCTATCCCCCGGGGCTGATGATGGTGGCTGGCAATCCCAACGCCACCTCCCCCCAGGCCCTGGAAGTGGCGGCCTGGCATTGCGGGGCATCACCGTTGTTTCATTCCCGGCCACCAAACTGCCCCGAGTCCGCTCCCCTCGGCGCCCGCATCGCCTTCCCCGACTGTTGGGATGGCGAGCACACCGACAGCGCCGACCACCGCTCCCACGTGGCCTACAGCATCGAGGGCCAGTGCCCGCCGGGCCGGTGGGTGCCGACACCGCAACTGATTTTCGAGGTGCACTACCCGGTGACGGGCGATCCGTCTGGGCTCACCCTCACCTCGGGCGATGTGATGGCGATCCACGCCGACTTCCTCAATGCCTGGGACCAAGACGCTCTGGACCGTGAGGTGCGGGCGTGCCTCAACCACAACCAAATCTGCGGCGTCGTCTCCAACCGCGCCACCGGGTGAGCCACCGGGTTGGCGGCCGGTAACGTTGGCCGATGCCCGATGCCGTCGCCGACACCCTCGCCCGGGTCGTGGCTCACTTGCCCGGCGGCGGCGAAGTGCGAGACGGGCAGCAGGCCATGGCCGCCGCCATCGCCCAGGGCATCGCCGCCCGTCGCCACGTGGCGGTGCAGGCCGGCACCGGCACGGGAAAGACACTGGCCTACCTCATACCGGCGATCCTTTCGGGCCGACGCACTGTGGTGGCCACCGCCACCAAGACGCTGCAGGATCAACTGGCCAGTAACGACCTTCCGTTTCTCGAACAGCACCTGAACACGTCGTTTGCCTGGGCCGTTCTCAAGGGTCGGTCGAACTACATCTGCCGTCAGCGCCTCGCCGAGTTGGCCACCGCCCGCCAGGATGGCGCCCAACAATTGGCCCTCGACGGAGTGGCCGCCCGCGTGCCCGACGTTGATCTCCTGGGCCTGGCCCGCTGGGCCGACACGAGCGCGAGCGGCGACCGCGGCGAACTCCCGGAAGAACCGTCCGACGCGGCGTGGGCGGCGGTAAGCGTCAGCGCTCGCGAGTGCCCCGGCGCCGCCAAGTGCCCCAATGGCGGCACGTGCTTCGCCGAGGCCGCTCGAAGCCGGGCCCTGCAAGCCGATGTGGTGGTGGTCAATCTCCATCTCTACGGGCTCGACCTCGCCTCTGACGGAGTCATCCTCCCCGAACATGAATTGGTGATCATCGACGAGGCCCACCAACTCGAAGACATCGTCTCGGCCACCTGCGGGGTGGAGCTCACCGGCCACCGGTTTTCCGATTTGGCCCGCCGCACCCGCGGCCTCATCGCCGACGACCAGATCGCCGCCGCTCTCGATGATGCCGGGAGATTGCTCATCAGCGCCTTGCGCGCCCAGCCCAGTCGCCGTTTGCAGGGGGGGCTGCCCGACGACATCGCCGGGGTGATCACGGTGGCGGGAGGCCGGGTGCAATTGGTGCTCAATGCCGCCAAAGCCGTGCCCGCCGATGCCCCCGAGGAAAGCCGGGCGCGCGCGTTGCGCGTGGTGCAAGGGGCCACTGCCCTGCTCGATGATCTCCGCCTCATCGAGGCCGTCAACGACAGCCAGGTGGTGTGGGTGGAAGGCGGAGAGGCCAACCCCATTCTCCGGGTAGCTCCCCTCGATGTGGCTCCGCTGCTGCGGACGGCCCTGTGGGATAAACGCACCGCCGTGCTCACCAGCGCCACCCTCCCCACCCGGTTGCCCGAGCGCCTCGGGGTCGATGGGGTTCAGATTCATGAGCTGGATGTAGGTAGTCCCTTCGATTACGAAACCTGCGCTCTCCTCTATTGCGCCGCCCATCTACCCGACCCCCGCCAGCCCGCCTATCTCGCCGCCATGGTGGCCGAACTCGGCGATCTCATCGACGCGGCCGGTGGCCGCACACTCGCCCTGTTCACCAGTTTTCGGGTGCTGGAGGAAGCCGTGGCGGCGCTGCGGACCCGTCTGCCGGTGCCGATTCTGTCGCAACGCGATCTGCCCAAGGCCCGGTTGCTCGAAGCCTTTGCGGCGTCGGAGGAAACCTGCCTATTCGCCACCATGGGCTTCTGGCAGGGGGTGGACGTCCCGGGGGCGTCGCTCAGCCTGGTGGCGATCGACAAGATCCCCTTTCCCCGGCCCGACGAGCCTCTCCTCCAGGCCCGACGGGAGCGAGCCGGCTCCGCCGCCTTCGGCCTCATCGACCTGCCCCGAGCCGCCACCCTCCTCGCCCAGGGCTCCGGGCGCCTGATCCGTACCGCCACCGACACGGGGGTGGTGGCGGTGCTCGACCCTCGCCTAGCCAAGGCGGGGTACCGGTGGGACCTCGTGCAGGCCCTCCCCCCGATGCGCCGCACCAAAGACCCCGCCGAGGCCCGGGCTGCGCTCATCGCAATTCGCGATCGCCCACCGGCCTAACCCTCGCCGTTCATGGCGGGTCCGACCTAGTAACCGAAGCGCTCCATCGCCTTGGGCCGCGACTGCCAGTCCTTGTCCACCTTCACGAGCAGTTCCAGGTAGGTGCCTTCGGGGAGCTGCTCGCGCACGGCGATACCCACCTCCTTGAGCACCTTTCCTTTGTGGCCGATCACGATCCCCTTCTGGCTGTTGCGCTCCACCAGGATTTCGCAGCGGATCAGCGGCCAGTCCCATTCCGTCACGCGGGCCGCGATGGAGTGCGGGAGCTCGTCGTGGGTGCGACGCAGCAGCTGTTCTCGCACCAACTCCGCCACCATGAAGGCCTCAGGCACGTCGGTCACCATGTCGTCGGGAAAGTATTGGGGTCCGACGGGAAGGCGGGAAATGAGGTAATCCACCAGCGCCGTCACTCCATCGCCAGTCTTGGCCGACAGGGGGAAATATTCACTGAGGTTGAGCGTGGCCGCCGCCACCAACTGGTCGGCTACTTCCTTGGGTTTCGCGGCGTCCGCCTTGTTCACGATGCACACCGAGTTCGGGGGGACGAGGTTCGCAACCCATTGGTCGCCTCGTCCGAAGGGCTGGGTGGCGTCGAGCACGAAGCACACCACATCCACGTCGTTGATCGTTCCTTGCGCGGTGGCGTTGAGGCGGGTGCCGAGTTGGGTGCGGGGCTTGTGGATACCGGGCGTGTCCACGAACACCACCTGCGCGTCGGGGCGGTTGAGTACTCCGGTGATGCGGGTGCGGGTGGTCTGTGATTTGTCCGAGGTGATGGCCACCTTGGTTTTCAGAATCTGGTTGAGCAGGGTGGACTTCCCCACGTTGGGGCGGCCCACCAGGGTGACGAATCCGGTACGCATCACAACTCCACGGCTTCCGGCGAGGACGGATCAGCGGCCGGAATTCGGTGGATGCGCACGCCCCCGATGCGCCGACCCTGCATCCCCTGCGCAATCAACTGCCATCCCTCCACTTCGACCCACTCCCCCTCGGCCGGCACATGCCCGAGTTTGGACAGGAACAGTCCCCCGAGGGTGTCCCAGTCGCCTTCCGGAAGATGGGCATGGATGAGTTGGTTCACCTCATCGATCGGCATCCGGGCGTTCACGCGAAAGTCGCCGCCGGGCAGCGGTTCACTCATGGCGTGTTCCACGTCGAACTCATCCACGATCTCGCCCAGGAGTTCTTCGATGATGTCCTCCAGGGTCACCAGTCCGGCCGTACCGCCGTACTCATCGATCACGATGGCCAGGTGGTAGTGATCGCGTTGCATCTCGCGCAGCAGATCGGCCACGCCCTTGGTCTCGGGCACGAAGCGGGCGGGGCGCGCCAGCGTGGAGACGGCACTGTGCTCTTGCCCGGCCCGCTCGGCCCGCATCAGATCTTTGGCGTGGGCCACCCCCACCACGTCGTCGATCCCCTCCCCACATACCGGGATGCGGCTGTACCCGTTGAGGATCACCACCTCCATCGCATCGGCCACTCGCATGGCGGCACTCACCGTGATCATGTCGGTGCGGGGCAACATCACCTCGCGCACCACGGTGTCGCCCAGTTCGATGACCGACTGGATGAAGTCGCGCTCCTCCGCCGCGATCACTAGGTCCTCCACGGCCAGATCAGCCACCGCCAGCAACTCCTCTTCAGAGGTGTACGGCCCCCGTTTGAGACCCTTGCCGGGGAGCAGCACGTTGGTGGTGCCGATAAGTCCGCGCGAGAGCAGTCGGAGTGGACCCCATCCGGCCAAGGCTTTGATCGGGCGGGCAAAGGCCAGCGCCGCTCGGTCGGTGTGTTGGATGGCCCACGTCTTGGGGGCCACTTCGGCAATGACGAAGAAGAGCGTCACGTTCACGACGGTGGCCAGCAGCACCCCCCATCCACCGAAGAGCCGACTGGCCAACACCCCGAGCAGGGTGGACTGCACGAGTTGCGTCGACAGCACCAGCAGCAAGGTGGGGTTGAGCCACTCTTGGTTCTCCACCAACGACAGCAGGACCTCGCCGCGACGGCCGCTGGTCTCGGCGAGGGCGTGGGCCCGGGCCTTGGAGATCCGGGTGAGGGCAGTCTCCGCCACCGCCAGCACGATGGAGAGCAGAAACAGGATGATGATCGCCGCCGCGATCGCCGTGTCAGCGGTGGTCATAGCGGCTTTCGCGCCCCGGGGCACCGGGATACACCGAACGCCTCATCGTGGATGGTGAAATCGTTGGAGGAGGTCTTGTTCGCGTGCCTGCATCACGGCGGCTTCCTCCGGATCGGCGTGGTCCATTCCCAGCACGTGCAACACGCCATGGACCACCAGGAGGGCGA
>VFJN01000132.1 GCA_009886035.1 Actinomycetota bacterium | reverse complement strand
GGGCGGCGGTCTTCTTGGCGGGGGTCTTCTTGGCGGCGGTCTTGCGGGCGGGTGTCTTCGGGGCGTCGGTCTTCGGGGCGGCGGCAGGGGACGCAGCGGCGCGGGTCGGCGCACTTCCGAAGAGGGACGACAGGCGTTGCTCCACGCGTTCGATGTCGGATCGACTGGCCAGACCCATGGAGGTGATCTGGTGCTTCACCTCCGCTCGAACGGTCTCGATCAACTTTTCGCCGTTGAGCCGACCGCGCTCAATGACGATCGCCACGAGCTCGCGAGCCTGGTCACTCTGCACCTCTCCCGCCTTGACCAGTTCTTTCACGAGGGCCTCGGCGCGGGCCTGGGTGGGCGAGGCCAGGGCCAGGCCGAGATCGAGGTAACGCTTGAGGAAGTCGTTCGTAGCCATGCTCCAGCGTACGAATCCCGACGCCGGGCTGGCAAAAGTTCACCGGTGACCACGGGGGAGTTAGCCCAGGAGTTGGTCCACCAAGGCGGCGAGATCGGGGGCGATGAGGTCAGGGGGCGGATCCATCCCGACCGAGGTGTCGGCGACGCCGGTGAGGACGAGCGCGAAGCGATAGCCCAGGACGTGAGCGAAGCGTCCGTCGGTGTCGAATCGGTCCCCCACCATCGTCCCGGTCGACCCCACTCGGTCCCGCACGAGCACCGCCATGGGGGCGTTGGGTTTGCCGGCCACCACCGCATCCACGCCGGCCTCGGCCACCACGGCGGCCAGGATGGCTCCCCCGCCGGGTACCAACCCCGCCGGGGTGGGGTAGGTGAGGTCGTCGTTGGTCGCCACCAATCGAGCACCGCGTGCCAACGCGTGCACGGCGATCCGAAGGCGATCGGCGTCGAAGGTGGAGTGGAACCCCACCATCACCACCTCCGCCTCCCCCTCGAGCACCACCACCGCCCCGCGGGCCTCCAGGGCCTCCACCACCCCTTCACCCGCACACACCAGCACCCGCTCGCCGGGCTCCACCAAGGTGACCGCCGCCATGGCCGAGGTGAGAACGTCGCCCCGGGCCGGAATGCCATGACGGGCCAACTTCGCTTCTACCTCGCCCACCGGAAGGCTGGAATTGTTCGTACAAAACACCACCCGCTCGCCTGCCGCTCGCAGACGAGCGACCGCGTCGGCCGATCCAGGGATCGGGTCGTCGGCCAACCAGATGACCCCGTCTAGATCGATGGCAAAGCCCACCCGCCCAGCCTGTCAGACTCAACACCGTGGCCCGCTTCGAACCCTTCGCCGGTATCCGTTACAACCCGCAACGCACTCGCCTCGCTGGAGTGATTGCTCCTCCCTACGATGTGATCGATGGCGCCCAACGCGACGCCTTGGCCGCCCGGGATCCGCACAACGCCGTCCTCATCGACGTCCCCTCCGAAGCCGACGGCGACCAGCGCTACCTCCAGGCCCACCAGCGCCTGGAGGCCTGGTTGGCGGAGGGAACCCTGGTGGTCGACGACCGCCTCAGTTTCACGGCGTACCGCATGACCGCCACCGATGAGGCCGGGGCGGAACGCCACACCACCGGAGTGATCGGCGCCCTTGAATTGAGCCCCCCTGGCACCGACATTCTCCCGCACGAACACACCACTCCGAAGGCCAAGAGCGACCGGCTTGACCTCCTGCGCTCCTGCCGGGCGAACCTCTCCGCTATCTGGGGGCTATCTCTCGCCCGCGGCCTCACCGACCTCCTTCCCCTCGAGGATCCCCCCCTGGCGTCGGTGGTCGACGACGACGGCGTACGCCACACGGTCTGGCGCATCGACGATCCCGATGTCTGCGCGGCCATCTCCGCGGCGGTGGCGAGCCACCCCGTGGTGGTGGCCGACGGACACCACCGTTACGAAACCTCCCTCGCCTATAAGGGCGAGCGGGAGGTGCTCGACGGCCACGCCGGGGCCGCCGGGGCGACCATGACCTACATCGTGGAGTTGGTGGAAGACGAGCTCACCGTCCATGCCATCCACCGGCTCATCGGCGGCCTCCCCGACGACACCGATATCGAGGCTGCCCTCGCGCCGTGGTTCGAGCCCGTGGGGCCACCGCCGGCCGGGGTCGCGGTCGCCGCGGCCATGGTCGAAGCGGGCTGTCTGCTTCTTATCCTCCCGGGTCGTGACGTACTGCTGCGTCCCCGCCCTCATGACCTCTCGCACGTCCCCGACCTCGACTCCAGCCGGCTCGACGTGGCGTTGGCGGCGCTGCCCGCCCACACCCTGGCCTATCAGCACGGGGTCGAGCAGGTGCGGGCTGCGGTGGCCTCGGGAGCGGCGCAGGCGGGGGTGCTTCTGCGCCCCGCCACGGTGGCGCAGATCGAAGCTACTGCCCACGGGGGCGAGCGCATGCCCCCGAAGACCACCTTCTTTCACCCCAAACCCAAAACGGGACTGGTGTTTCGCAGCCTCGGGTAGGGCGCGCCAGCGGGTACGGAAGGAAACTGGCCCTCGCGCCGACCGGGTCGATCCGGCGCGTGGGGGCGTGAGGGTTCACGGCCTCGAACGGTCTGGTTATCAGGACCGGCCGCGGTGGAACAACGAGGCCATGGCCAATCGGGGGGATGAATCAGGTGATGGAGGCGTCGTAGATGCTCTGAATCGACGCCCCCAGGGCGGCGTTGAACTCGGCGTCGGTCTGTTGGGCCGTCAAGCCCTCGGTGAGGGCCCGGGAGAAACTTGCGATTACCCCCGGGTTGCGGCCGAGGCGGCCGTTGGCCTCGTCGCGGCTGTAGCCGCCGGAGAGTGCCACTACCCGCAGCACGTTGGGATGGGTCGTCAGTTCGCCGTAGAACCCGTCGGCCTCCGGCAGGGTGAGTTTCAGCATGACGAGTTGATCCGCCGACAGTGCATTGAGGTGGGCGAGCAGCGCCGTCTTGAGGAGCGCTTCGGTCTCGGCTTTTTGGGGGCTGTGAATGTCGACCTCGGGCTCGATGATGGGCACGAGACCGTGGCCCAGAATCTGCGCGCTGATGGCAAACTGCTGGTCCACCACGGCCTGCACCCCGGCGGGGTTGGCCCGGTTGATGACCGACCGCATCTTCGTACCGAACACACCCTTGCTGACGGCGCGAGCAAGGAGGTCGTCGAGGCCGGGAATGGGTTTCATCAGTTGAGCATCCTCAGCCGCATCGGCGAGGCCCTTGTCCACCTTCAGGAAGGGCACCACGCCCTTGATCGACCAGAGATAATCGGCGGTGTCGGTGGCATTGATCTCACGGTCCATGGTGTCCTCGAAGAGGATGGCCCCGAGCACGCGGTCTCCGGTGAAACTGGGGCTCGACACGATGCGGGTGCGCATTTCGTGAACGCGGGTGAACATCTCGTCGTCGTTGGCGAAGGCGTCCGCCCCAACCCCGTAGAGCGCCAGTGCCTTCGGCGTGCTGCCCCCGCTCTGATCCAGAGCGGCGATAAAACCATTCCCCGTCCGCACCTTCGCTACCTGTTCATGGTTCATGACGTCCCGGTTCCCCTTCTCGGCTCTCGTGAGCCCATCATGGCGGACCGGCGGGGAGGCGGCACAACGGCGGGCTAGCGCAGGGCCCGCAGGCGGGCCGTGACGTCTCCTAGATCAGGGTCGACAGCCGCCACGATGCCGAAAAGATGGCGGGCTTTGGGCACGTCGCCGGCCCGCTCGTAGAGATCGGCGAGGGCATAGGTGACGCGTAGATGGTGCTCCTGGGGTTTCTTCGCCGGCGGTTTCGACTGCTCGAGGACGGCGATGGCTTCGGTCAGTCGGCCCTGATCGGCGAGCGACCCGGCGTAGACGATGCGACCTTCGGCCACCAGTGAGGCGCTCGGCGAAACCGCTCTCAACTCCTCCCACAACTCCACCACCTTGCGATGACGCCCCACCGCCCGGTAGCAGTCGGCCAACACGGGGTTCTGCTCGGTGCTCCCGCTCATGCCCCGAAAGGCTTCGAGCTCGGTGACGGCCAACTTCCAGCGCCCCAAGCGGTAGTAGCACAGGCCCAGCAACTCCCGCACCGATTGCACCGTGGGGGCTTGTTCCGCCAACGGCCGCAGGATCGCCCGGGCCTCCTCGAACCGTTCGCGCCGGAACGCCTTACTGGCCTCTTTCACCTTCGTCTCGAGGCGTTCGGCCGCCTTGGTGGCTACGGCCCTGCGTAGCGAAGGATCCGAGGCCAGTTCGCCGTCGCCGTCGTCGACGGTGGCGTTGCGTCGGACGGAGCGCCCTCGGCTCACCGCCTGGGTGGCCTCTCCCTGTACCTCACCTTCATCGATCCATATCTCCGGCTCCCACTGGCCTCGTCCTTCCGGAGAGGCCTCCCGGAACGCCTTGGAGGCATCTCCGGGACCGGTGTCGCGCACGCGCCCGGCCCCTTTGCGGGCCACTGACCCCCAGCCCGCCTTCTTGAGCTTGGCGGCGTCATCGGCCCGTCGCTGCCAGGGCGTGCCCTCGCTCTCGCGCGGTGCCGATGATCGGCTCGGGCGCGGCTTGGAGGACGTTTTCGGGGAACCGGGCTTGCTGGCTGAGCGCGGCGGACGGTAGGAGCCGGACGAGGAGGCGGGGGGCTTTGGCATGGAATGAGCAGCCTAGCGACACGACGGCAGACCCCTCGCCCGAGGTCTGGGCCGGTGTCAGGGACTGGCTGCGGTGACCCCGTACTGGTTGGCGTCCTTATCGCCCTCCAAGATGAACAGCACCAACAAGACGATGCCTCCGACAATTGGGACAAAGGTGATCAAATACCACCATCCGCTGCGACCCGTGTCGTGGAGGCGCCGCACCCCGACGGCGATCGTCGGTACGAACAGTGCGATTACCGCGATGAAGTAGACGAACCCAAAGACCGAGGCGACGCTCGCCAAGATAACGAGTGCGAGGTACAACAGGACGTTAGCGAGAACGTACCACCAGTACTCTGCTCGGCCGGCTCGGCCTGAGAATTCTGCGTATCGCTCAAGCACCACTGTTTTCCAGGCATTGATCATCATTGTTCCAACCTCTTTCAACAGATGGAGAGACTGAGGAAGGTACCATCCATGCCGAAAACGACGAAGGACCCCTAGAAATCTAGGGGTCCTTCGCATTGCAAAAATCGGCGGCGTCCTACTCTCCCAGGGCCTCTCGACCCAAGTACCATCGGCGCTGGAGGGCTTAACTTCCGTGTTCGGAATGGGAACGGGTGTGACCCCTCCGCCATGGCC